>DASWHF010000144.1:0-18892 GCA_036393295.1 Acidiferrobacterales bacterium | reverse complement strand
GCCCCATCGCGTTGAACCCAGGGCCGTTAAGCGACGACCGAAGCAGCATTGGTTGCTCACGACACCGCGGCATGTGATGCGCGAACGGCTTCTTCGATTACAGGCGCGGCGCATGGAGGCGACGTTAAGTTAGTGCCATTGACTCCCGACCCCTTTAGGCCCTTTAGGCCTCGGCGACCCAGGATTCGGTCGTGACGAAGCGCCCGATACGTTCGGCCGGGACCGGGCGGCTGACGTGGAAGCCCTGGATCGTGTCGCAGGCGAGGTCGCGCAGCGCGCGCAGCGTGTCGTGGGTCTCGACGCCCTCGGCGACCACGTCCAGGCCCAGGGTGTGCGCCAGCTCGACCATGGAATGGACGATCACGGCGTTGTTCAGGTCGTGGCTCATGTCGGTCACGAACGACTTGTCGATCTTGATCTCGTGCACCGGCAGGCGCTTGAGATAACTGAGCGAGGAATAGCCGGTGCCGAAGTCGTCGATCGACAGCTGCACGCCGAGCGACGCGATGCGCGTCAGCATGTCCAGCGCCTCCTCCGGGTCGTGCATGACCGCGTCCTCGGTCAGCTCCAGGATCAGCCGGCCGTCGCCGATCTGCCACTTTTTCAACAGCGCGGCGAGCTGCTCCGGCAGCTCCGCATCGCGCAGGTTGTGCATCGACAGGTTGACCGCAACGCTCAAGTCGAGCCCGGCGCTGCGCCAGGCGGCGCATTGGCCGAGCGCGGTGTCCAGCACCCAATGCGCGAACGGCCGGATCAGCCCGGTCTGTTCGAGGATCGGCACGAACTCGGCGGGCGGCACCATCTCGCCATTCAGGTAGGGCCAGCGCGCCAGCGCCTCGACGCCGGTGATGCGGCCGTCGGCCAGGTTCAGCTTGGGCTGGTAGTGCAGCGCCAGCGTGCCGTCCTGGATCGCCACACGCAGCGCGTTCAACTGGGCGAGGCGGTGCGGGCTGTGGCGGTCCTGGCTGGCGTGGTAGACGAAGTAGCCGTTCTTGGTGCGCTTGGCGACGTACATGGCGACGTCGGCGCGTTTGAGCAGCGTCGACACGTCCAGGCCGTGGTCGGGATAGGTGGCGATGCCGACGCTCGCCGACACGAAGAACCGGTTCCCCTCCACCTCGAACGGCGCCTCCAGCGCCTGCAGCACCTTGGTCGCCACCAGCACCGCAGCCTCCGGGTCGGCGCCCGGCACCACGATGGCGAACTCGTCGCCGCCGAGGCGGCCGATGGTGTCGATCTCGCGCAGCGCCGTCTGCAGCCGGTCGCCGACCTGCTTCAGCAACTCATCGCCGACGTTGTGGCCAAGGGTGTCGTTGACCTCCTTGAAGCGGTCCAGGTCGACCATCAGCATCGCGACCGGTTTGCGTTCGCGCTTGGCGGCGAGCAGCGCGCGCTGCAGCCGGTCCTGGATCAGTATGCGGTTCGGCAGATCGGTGAGCGTGTCGTACAGCGCGAGGTGCTCGAGCTTCCGGTTGGCGTCGGCCAGCTCGTCGTTGAGGATCTCGAGGGCGCGATGGTCGGCCTCGGATTTCGACTTGGCCCGGCGCAGATCGTCGAACAGCGTGGCGTTCTCGATGGCGATGCTCACCTGGTTGGCGAACATCGTGAGCAGGTCGAAATCGCGCCGGTCGAAGTCACCGCCGCCGGCCTTGTTGATGGCGGCCAGTCCGCCGAGGAAATGGCGCTTGCCCATCAACGGCACCAGGATCAGGCTGCCGGCCTCGCGCTCCCAGCGGTTGCGCTCCTCGGGCTCCAGGGTGTCGAGCATGCCGCGCCACCAGGGGCGGCGCTGGCGCCACACCCAGCCGCAGATGCCGTAGTCGATCGGCAGGCTCTCGCCGACGATCTCCTCGGCGTGCCGGCCGCTGCCGGCACGGTAGGTGTACTCGTCGCAATCGGCGTTGAGGATCGGCACCAGCACGGTCTCGGCCTGGACCAGCGCGCGGGCACGCTCGGCCACCAGCCGCAGCACGGTCTCGACGTCGAGCTGGCTGCCGACCGCCTCGGCGATTTCTTTGAGCAACGCGATTTCGTATTCGCGATTGCGCAGCTCGCGTTCCAACTCCTCGACGCGCTGCGCGCCCGCGAATTCCGGGTTCTGACTCATGAAGGCCCCCCGACCCTGTTCTTAAAATATACCGGAACGCACCGATAACGATAGAGCCGCGCTCCATATATAATTGCGGCGGGCGGTCGCAGGGTATAAGTCTCTGTATTCAATATGGTTTATACCCGACCCACGCACGCCCTGCCCGGCGCGGGACGGCGCGGGTATGATCGGCGCATGGACGAAACGCGTTTCCACCCGGCGGTCGCCGACTGGTTCAATCAGGCCTTCCCGGCGCCCACCCCGGCCCAGACCGCGGCCTGGCCGGCGATCCAGGCCGGCCGCGACACGCTGATCGCGGCGCCCACCGGTTCCGGCAAGACGCTGGCGGCCTTCCTCGCCGCCATCGACGCGCTGACGCGCGAGGCGCTGGCCGGCGCACTGCCCGACGAGACCCGGGTGGTGTACGTCTCGCCGCTCAAGGCGCTGTCCAACGACATCCACCGCAATCTCGAATGGCCGCTGGCCGGCATCCGTGCGGCGCTCGCGGCGCGCGGCCTGCCGGACCCGCAGATCCGCGCGCTGGTGCGCACCGGCGACACCACGCCCGGCGAACGCCAGGCGCTGATCAAGCGGCCGCCGCATATCCTGGTGACCACGCCGGAGTCGCTGTACCTGCTGCTGACCTCGGAATCGGGCCGCAAGCTGCTCGCCACCACGCGCAGCGTGATCGTCGACGAGATCCACGCGGTCGCCGGCAGCAAGCGCGGCGCGCACCTGATGCTGTCGCTGGAGCGGCTCGCCGCGCTCACCGCGCCGCGCCGCGTCGCGCGCATCGGCCTGTCCGCGACCCAGAAGCCGGTCGACGCGGTCGCGCGCTTCCTCACCGGCGGCGACAGCGCCGGCTGCCGCATCGTCGACGTCGGCCACGGGCGCGAGCGTGACCTGGCGATCGAACTGCCGGACGCGCCGCTCGAGGCGGTGATGTCGACCGAGACCTGGGAGCAGGTCTACGACCGGCTCGCCGCGCGGGTGGGCGCGCACCGCACCACGCTGGTCTTCGTCAACACCCGGCGCCTGGCCGAGCGCGTCACCCGCCACTTGAGCGAGCGGCTCGGCAAGCAGCATGTCACCTCGCACCACGGCAGCCTCGCCAAGGAACAGCGCCTGGCCGCCGAGCAGCGCCTCAAGGCCGGCGAGCTCAAGGCGCTGGTCGCGACCGCGTCGCTCGAGCTCGGCATCGACATCGGCGAGGTCGACCTGGTCTGCCAGCTCGGCTCGCCGCGCGCCATCGCCACCTTCCTGCAGCGCGTCGGGCGCTCCGGGCACGCGGTCGGCGCAACGCCCAAGGGCCGGCTGTTCCCCCTGAGCCGCGACGAGCTGGTCGAGTGCGCGGCGCTGCTCGACGCGGTGGCGCGCGGCGAGCTCGACCGGCTGGTGATCCCGGGCAAGCCGCTCGACGTGCTCGCCCAGCAGATCGTCGCGGAGGTCGCGGCGCGCGACTGGCACGAGGCCGAGCTCTACGAATGCTTGCGCCGCGCCTGGCCCTATCGGAACCTGACGCGCGCCGAGTACGACGCCGTGGTGCGCATGCTGGCCGACGGCTTCAGCACCCGCCGCGGGCGGCGCTCGGCCTACTTGCACCGCGATGCCGTGCACGGCTGGCTGCGCGCGCGCAAGGGCGCGCGCCTCACCGCGCTGACCTGCGGCGGCGCGATTCCCGACAACGCCGACTACGCGGTGGTGCTGGAGCCGGGCGAGACCTTCATCGGCACGCTCAACGAGGACTTCGCCATCGAGAGCATGGCCGGCGACATCTTCCAGCTCGGCAACGCCTCCTACCGCATCCTGCGCATCGAGACCGGCAAGGTGCGGGTCGAGGACGCGCGCGGCGCGCCGCCGACCATCCCGTTCTGGATCGGCGAGGCACCGGCGCGCAGCGACGAGCTGTCCGAAGCGGTGTCGCGGCTGCGCGCCGAGCTCGACGGCCTGCTGGCGCCGCTCGACGCCGCGCACATCGAGGCGGCGGTGGCGGCGCTGGCCGCGCGCCTGCCGCTCGGCGAAAGCGGCGCGCGCCAGCTGGTCGAGTACCTGGCGGCGGCGCGCGGCGCGCTCGGCGTGCTGCCGACGCGCGACATTATCGTACTGGAGCGCTTCTTCGACGAGACCGGCGGCATGCAGCTGATCCTGCACGCGCCGCTCGGCAGCCGCGTCAACCGCGCCTGGGGGCTGGCCCTGCGCAAGCGCTTCTGCCGCAAGTTCAACTTCGAGCTGCAGGCGGCGGCCACCGAAGACGCGATCGTGCTGAGCCTGGGCGAGACCCACAGCTTTCCGTTGGAGGAGGTCGCGCAGTATCTGCACAGCACCAGCGCGCGCGAAGTGCTGGTCCAGGCGCTGCTGACCGCGCCGCTGTTCACCACGCGCTGGCGCTGGGCGGCGAGCATCGCGCTCGCGATCAAGCGCTTTCGCGGCGGGCGCAAGAATCCGCCGCAGCTTCAGCGCATCGAGGCCGAGGACCTGATCGCCGTCACCTTCCCCGACCAGATCGCCTGCGCCGAGAACCTGAGCGGCGCGCGCGAGGTGCCGGATCATCCGCTCGTCAACCAGACGATCGCCGACTGCCTGCACGAGGCCATGGACGTCGACGGGCTGATCGCGCTGCTCGCCGACCTGGAGCGCGGCGCGCGGCGGGTCGTCGCCCGCGACCTGCCCGAGCCGTCGCCGCTCGCCCAGGAGATCCTCAACGCCAAGCCTTACGCCTTCCTCGACGACGCGCCGCTCGAGGAGCGCCGCACCCAGGCGGTGGCGAGCCGCCGCTGGCTCGATCCGCTGTCGGCCGCCGACATCGGCCGGCTCGATCCGGCGGCGATCGCCGCAGTGCGCGCCGAGGCCTGGCCGGACGTGGACAGCCCCGACGAGCTGCACGATGCACTGATGCTGCTCGGCGCGCTGACCGCCGCCGAGGGCGAAGCGGCCGGCTGGCGGCAGCATCTCGACGCGTTGATCGGCGCGCGGCGCGCGACCGTGCTGTCGACAAACGCCGGCCCGTCCCTATGGGTCGCCGCCGAGCAGCTGCCGATGATCCGCGCGCTGAATCCGGCCGGCCGCTGCGATCCCGACATCGCGGTGCCGGCCGAATACGCCGCGCGCGCCTGGGAGGCGGATGCGGCACGGATCGAGACGCTGCGCGGCCGCCTCCAGGGCCTCGGCCCGGTGACGACGGTGGCGCTGGCCGCACCGCTCGGCATCGACGCCGCGGCCACCGAGCGCGCGCTGCTGGCGCTCGAGGCCGAGGGCTTCGCGCTGCGCGGGCGTTTCACCCCGACCGAAATGGAGATTTCCACCGACTCCCCCTCTCCCGTCGTGCGGGAGAGGGGGAGGGGTGAGGGCCCTCATCCTCATTCCTTCTCCCGCTCGCGGGAGAAGGAGGCGAGCCGAGGGGCGCGTGACGCGAAAGGCGCGCCCACCGAAAATAATATCGAGTGGTGCGAGCGCCGGCTGCTGGCGCGCATCCACCGCTACACCATCAAGACCCTGCGCGCCGAGATCGAGCCGGTGTCGGCCCAGGACTATTTGCGCTTTCTGTTCGACTGGCACGGCATCACCCGCGACCCGCGGCCGGAAGGCGCGGAGGCTCTGCAGCAGGCGATCGAGCAGCTCGAGGGTTACGAGGCCGCGAGCGCCGCCTGGGAGGGCGACATTTTACCGGCGCGCCTTGCCGACTACGACCCGCAGTGGCTGGACGGCCTGTGCCTGGCCGGGCGCGCGCTGTGGGCGCGGCTCACGCCGCCCAAGCCCGCCGCCGGCCGCGAGCGCGGCGCGGCACCCGTGCGCAGCACGCCGATCGCGCTGCTGCCGCGCCGGCATGTCGCGATGTGGCGCGCGCTGCGCGACGACGGCAACGGCGAGCTCAAGCTGTCGCCGCGCGCCGAGGCGCTCGCCGCCCACCTGGCGGCGCACGGCGCGTCGTTCTTCGAGGAGTTGATGCACGGCAGCCGGCTGCTCAAGAGCCAGACCGAGGAGGCGCTCGCCGAGCTGGTCGCCGCCGGCCGCGTCCACGCCGACAGCTTCGCCGGGCTGCGTGCGCTCTTGATCCCGGCCGACCGGCGCCGCGGCCTCAAGCGCCGCGGCCGGCGCATCGCCAGCCACGGCATAGAACAGGCCGGGCGCTGGAGCCTGTGGCGGCATGCGGCGGGCGGCGAGGTCGAGGGCGAAGCGGCGGTGGAGCATATCGCGCGCGTGCTGCTCAAACGCTACGGCGTGGTGTTCCGGCGCGTGCTGGAACGCGAGGGCGCGCGCCTGCCGCCGTGGTACGCGCTGCTGCGCGTCTACCGGCGCCTGGAGGCGCGCGGCGAGATCCGCGGCGGGCGCTTCGTGTCCGGCTTCAGCGGCGAGCAGTACGCGCTCCCCGAGGCGGTCGGCGCGCTGCGCGCCCAGCGCAAGCGCCAGCCCGCCGGGAACTGGGTGTCGCTGAGCGCCGCCGACCCGCTCAACCTGGTCGGCATCGTCACGCCCGGCGCGCGCGTGCCGGCGCTGGCCGGCAACCGCGTGCTGTACCGCGACGGCCTGCCGGTCGCCGTGCAGGTCGGCGGCGAGGCGCGCTTCCTGATCGATCTCGCCCCCGGCGACGAATGGGGCGCGCGCAACGCGTTGCTGCGCCCGACGCCGGCGCCGGCGGCGCGCGCCTATCTCAACTGAGCCGGGCGCCGGCGGGATCCTGCCCCGCCGCCGGACAGCATTACCGTAGGGTGGGGCCCTGCCCCACCTATTTCCCCCTATCGGAGGACGGTGGGGCAAGGCCCCACCCTACGCACTGAGCCGGGCGCCGGCGGTGCCGGCAGGGATCCGCATCCCGCCCGCCGCCGGACAGTATTACCGTAGGGTGGGGCCCTGCCCCACCGTCATCTAATAAGACGCCGCCGGCGCGGCACGCAGCGCGGCCGCGAGCTCTGCGGTCAGCGCGTGGCCGGGCACTAACCCGCTGAGCGCCGACAGCGCCATGCGCGCGTCTGCGATGTTCTTCTCCTTGAGCGCCAGCACGCCGGCGCGGTGATACCACCGCGCGGCCGCCTCGCGGTCGGCGGCGACGCCCACGCCGTGGTGGTAGGCATGGGCGAGACTGAAGGCCGCCTGGGCGACGCCGCGCTCCGCGGCCTGGGCGTAGAGCTCGCGGGCGCGGGCCTCGTCGCGCGCCACGCCGTGACCGTCGGCGTGCAGCTGGGCGAGCACGAACTGCGCCGGACCGTAGCCGCGCCGCGCGGCCTGCGCGAACCAGCGCGCGGCGGCCGCCGGATCCTTCAGCACGCCGCGGCCGGTGGCGTGCATCTCGCCGAGCGTGTGCTGGGCGCGCGGATAGCCGGCGTCGGCGAGCGCCGTCAGGGCCTTGCGGGCGGCGGCCAGCTCGCCGCGCTCGAGGCGCGCCAGCGCCTCGCGGTAGCGCTGAAAGTCGGGCCGCCCGGATCGGCGCATGCGGAAGATCTGCCAGAGCGCGAGCGCGATCGGCGCGAGCAGCAGCAGCTGGACCCAGAAGCTCCTGACGAAGTACAGGACCAGCGTGACCACCAGAACCATGCCGAAGGCCACGCCGACCACCACGAACGGCGCGGCGAAGGCGGTGCGCAGCGTGCCGAAGAAGCCGGTCTCCTTGTGCGGGTCGCGCACTTCCTCGACCAGCTCGCGGGCCCAGTGGCGCTTGCCGCGGAACAGGGTCATGCCCAGGATCAGTCCCATCGCCGCACCGGCGAGATGCGCCACGAAATTGACGTTGGTCGGCTCGCGCACCAGATTGGCGTAGGCGTCGCCGGCGACGTAGAACAGCGCGACGATCCAGCCGGGGATGCCGACGGTGCCGACGTACAGCAGGATCCAGACGAAGAACCGGATTTTGGCGCGCGGCACGAAGTACACGAACAGCGCCAGCATGCCCATCACCACCCCCGACAGGCCCAGCGAGGCCGGCACCCCGGTCTGGCCGACGAACTGCAGGGAATCGATGACACCGATGCCGACCGACAGCAGCGCGATCACCGCGACGAACAGGATCGGCCCGACGATCAGCTCGACGGTGGCGGCGAACGCGAAGAAGAAGAACAGATTGAAGATGACATGACCCCAGGACCCGTGGGCGAACGACGACGTGATCATCGTCACCGGGTCGAACGACGGCCGCGGCTGCCACAGCCGCGCCGTCAGCAGGCCGGGGGCGATGCGCGCGAAGGCGTAATAGTCCTCGCGGAACTGCTCCTCGTCCGCGGCCCGCGACAGCGCCGGCGGCACCCGCCCCGGCAGCCGCCCGGCACCGCCGCGCTGGCGCAGATACTCGCCGATCAGGGCGTCGACGCAATGGACGGCGCGGCCCTCGCGCAGGTAATGGCCGTCCCAGGCGGGACCGCGCGCCTCCTGGTGGGCGTGGCAGACGCGCAACGCCGACTCCAGGAAACGCCGCTCGCCGCTGGACTGGGCGTAGTACACCGCCAGGCAGATCAGCGACACGACGATGGTCACCACGGGGATCCGGGTGAGGCGGATGGCGGCGCGGAATGGCAAGAAGATCATCGCAATCTGAGTATATGCGCCCCGAATGGTCCGGTGCCGTAAGCTTCCGCCGTCGCGCGGGCCGTTGTCCGGCGTCCCTGTCCCCAGGATCCACGCGACGGCCCGCGCCGGTCAATCTCGACTACACTCTTTAAAGAGGGGAGCGCACGGACTACCTCCATGTCTCCGCCACGCCGTCAATACCGTATTCCTTGGAACGGGAAGATCAGTGAAGGCCATTATCACCCTGGCTGGCAAAACCCTGCGCGTGCACCTGAGCCGCGCCGCGGCGCGCGCCCTGGCGCGGCGTGACGCGCCGCTGGTGGTGGAAATGGAGCTGTATTTCAGCTGCCTGATACGCAAGACCGTGCGCTTCCGCGACACCACCCGCCACGGCGCGGCGGTGCGTGTCACCGACCGGCTGCTCGTCGAGTTTCGCCCGGTCACGAGCGCGCGCTGCGGGCTGAGCGGCGACGAACCGGCGCTCCGGGACTTTCCGATCGCCGATCCGCGCGCCTATGTCCCGCGCTGGCTCACCATCGACTACCGGCGCGGCGAATGGCGCGGACAGTTCGGCTATCACCGACTGGACTGAGCGCGGCCGCCGGCTCCAGCGATTCTAAATAATGCGCTTTTAGGCCTGCGGGTCCGGCGCGAATTCACGGAATACCCGCCGTCGGGGGCGAAAATCCCGCAATCCTCGGTGGCGGGCCGGCATTTTTGACGTTTCAGCGCGGCGCAACGGGTCGATCGGCCCGATCCCCGCCCGGCGACGCGGGAAAATCCCACTCCTTCCGCCCCTCGGCGTCGTTCCCACGACGCTGTCCCCCACTGAGCGGCGGGCACGACCAACGGACGCCCTGCCGCCTGGAATCGCGGCTAGACTTGAAGTGTGACGGACGCGCGCGCTTCGGTCGCATGGTTGAACTGAGGTGACGCGCCTGGGTCAGATAATTTGGGCATGGCCGTGCGGGGTCGGGGCGTATGTTCCACAGGCGGGAAACGGCAGGTAGTACGCCAGGCGCGTTGCGCGCCGTGACCGCGCTTTTCCACGCCGCCGCCATCCCCACGCCCTGCCCGTCCCTGCACCCTTGGATTCCCCGGGCGGATCGCGCTATAACTACAACAAGCGCACCGCCGGCACTCGGTGCCCGACAACAACAACGCGCGCGGGGACAACATGATGACGAGATGATCGAAGACGGATTTTTCGAGGAGGTCGGTTATGACTGAAAAGACGTCCAAGTTCGCGGAGCTCATCGAGAAGGATCGCGCCCGGCAGGAAAACTTCGATTGGCGCGGCACCTTCCTCGAATACCTCGACAAGGTCAAGGCCGACGCGAACACCACCAAGCTTGCCCACGCCCGCATCTACGACGCCATCGTCCGGGCCGGCGTCAACGACATCAGCGAATCCAGCGACTCGCGCGTGAACCGGCTGTTCCGCGACGAGCCGGTCAAGGTCTACCCCTTCTTCAGCGGCGAATTCTTCGGTATCGAGCCGACGCTCGCCCAGGTGGTGCGTTACTTCCACTCCGCCTCCATGCACGGTGAGGAGTCCCGCCAGGTGCTGTACCTGATGGGCCCGGTCGGCGCCGGCAAGAGCTCGCTGGTCGAGCGCCTGCAGCGCGGCCTGGAGCAGAGCCCGCCGGTCTACGCCATCGACGGCTGCCCGATGGCCGAGGAACCGCTGCACCTGATCCCCAAGAACCTGCGCGACGAATTCGGCAAGATGCTGGGCGTGCACATCGAGGGCGAGCTGTGCCCGATCTGCCGGCACCGCCTGAAAGAGGAGTACCAGGGCCGCTACGAGGACGTGCCGATCACCACCATGGCGTTCTCGCGCCACGAGCGCCGCGGCGTCGGCGTGGTGCCGCCGGTCGATCCCAACAACCAGGACACGTCGGTGCTGATCGGCTCGGTCGACATCTCCAAGCTCGACGCCTACTCCGAGGGCGACCCGCGCGCGCTCGAGCTCAACGGCGCGTTCAACGTCGGCAACCGCGGCATGACCGAGTTCATCGAGGTGTTCAAGAACGAGCCCGAGTACCTGCACACCATGATCACCGCGACCCAGGAGAAGTTCATCCCGGCGCCCGGCCGGCATGGCACGGTCTACGTCGATACCTGCATCGTCGCCCACTCCAACGAGGCCGAGTGGCACCGCTTCCGCGGCGACCCGACCAACGAGGCCTTCCTCGACCGCATCGTCGTGGTCAAGGTGCCGTACAACCTGCGGCTGTCGGAGGAGATCAAGATCTACAAGAAGCTGCTCGACAAGTCCGACTTCCGCGAGCACATCGCGCCGCATACCCTGGAGACCGCGGCGATGTTCGCGATACTCACCCGCCTCGAGCCGAGCAACAAGTGCGACCTGACCACCAAGCTGCGGCTGTACGACGGCGAGGAGGTCGTCGAGAAGGGCAAGACCATCAAGATCAACGTGCGTGAGCTGCGCGAGGAGGCCCGGCGCGAGGGCATGTTCGGCATCAGCCCGCGCTTCATCATGAAGGCGATCGACAACGCGCTCGCCGAGAGCCCCGAGGGCATCAACCCGATCAACGTGCGCGAGGCGCTGATCACGATGGTGAAGGCCGGCGACCTGCCGGACGACACCCGCAAGCAGTACCTGGAGATCCTCCAGGACACGCTGCACAAGGTCTATCTGGAAATCCTCGAGAAGGAGATCACCAAGGCCTTCGTCTACTCCTTCGAGGAGCAGGCCGAGTCGCTGTTCCAGAACTACCTGGACCACACCGAGGCCTACGTCAACAAGACCCGCGTCAAGGACCGCAACACCGGCGAGGAGCTGCAGCCGGACGAGGGCTTCCTGAAGAGCGTCGAGGAGCAGATCGCGATCGTCGGCTCGGCCGCCCAGGGCTTCCGCCAGGAGGTCATGGCCTACCTGTGGGCCAAGAGCCGGCGCGGCGAGAAGGTCAGCCATCACTCCTACGAGCCGCTCACGGAGGCGATCGAGCGCAAGCTGATGAGCTCGGTGCGCGAGATGAGCCGCGTGATCACCAAGGCCCGCACCCGCGACGAGGATCAGCTCAAGAAGTACGACGACCTGATGCACGCGCTGCTGGAGCGCGGCTACAACGCCCACTCCGCCGAGATGGTGTTGAAGTACGCGGCCAACAACCTCTGGAAGGACTGACGACGGACATCGGGACAGGCCTATGAGCGATACGGTGTTCCGGCCCTACTCCGAGTCGGACGCGCTGCGTTCCGACCGCTCGGCCTTCGACCGCGTGCGCCACCGCCACAAGGTGCGCGAGGCGATCCGCGAGAACATCGCCGACATCATCGCCGAGGAATCCATCATCGGCCAGAGCCGCGACAAGCTCATCAAGGTGCCGATCCGCGGCATCCGCGAATACCGCTTCATCTTCGGCGACAACAACCCCCAGGCCGGCACCGGCAACGGCGACACCCAGCCCGGCCAGGTCGTCGGCCAGGCCGACGGCGACGGCCAGCCGCAGCCCGGCACCGGCGGCAACCAGCCGGGCGTCGACTACTACGAGACCGACATCACCCTCGAAGAGCTGGTCGACATCATGTTCGAGGACCTCGAACTGCCCGACATGGAGCGCAAGAAGCTGCGCGAGGTCGCGGTCGAGAGCGCGCGCAAGCGCAAGGGCTTCCGCAAAGTCGGCGTCCGCGCGCATCTCGACAAGAAGCGCACGGCGATCTCGCGCATCCGCCGCAAGGTCGCGACCCGTCACGGCGCGCGGCTGGCGGTCGAGGGCGCCGCGCCCGAGGCCCCGCGCTTCCCCTTCCATCGCGACGACCTGAGCTACCGGCGCGTGGTGCGCGACGTGCGCCTGCAGTCCAACGCCGTGGTGCTGTGCATCATGGACACCTCCGGGTCGATGGACACCATCAAGAAATACCTGGCGCGCAGCTTCTTCTTCCTGCTGTACCAGTTCGTGCGCACCCGCTACCACAACGTCGAGGTCGTGTTCATCGCCCACCATACCCAGGCGCGCGAGGTCAGCGAGGAGGAGTTCTTCACCAAGGGCGAGTCCGGCGGCACCATGATCTCCTCGGGCTATCACAAGGCGCTCGAGATCATCGAGCACCGCTACCACCCCTCGCTGTGGAACGTCTACGCCTTCCACTGCTCGGACGGCGACAACTGGCCGCAGGACAACCCGGCGACGCTCAAGGCCGCGAACGCGCTGTGCGAGATCTGCAACCTGTTCGGCTACGGCGAGATCAAGCCGCTCAATTCCGGGCAGTACGGCGATTCGCTGCTGTCGGTGTTCGAGAAGATCAACGCGCCGAACTTCCACGCGCTGATGATCGAGAACAAGGAGGACATCTGGCCGAGCTTCAAGACCTTCCTGTCGCGCGAGCGCGCCGCGGAGGCCGTCAAGGCCTGAATGCGACGATCGGTGCTGAACGTCGCGAAGAAACCCAGATGGCCACGGGGAGCACGGGGGACACGGGGGAATCCAGTTGATTCGATTACATCTCTAGTTTAGCGCCCCCACGCGATGTTCAACCCACCGCAAGCAGACAAATATCTTTCCCCCCGTGTCCCCCGTGGCATAAAATCATATTAATCACCCTTGCCAAGGAGCCCTCATGGGCCGCAGCTGGAACGTCAAGGACCTCGAGTACTGGGACGCGAAGATCCGCGAGAAGGCGCAGGCGTTCGGCCTGACCTGGTTCCCGCAGGAATTCGAGCTCTGCGACCACGAGCAGATGCTCGGCTTCATGGCCTACCACGGCATGCCGGCCCACTACCCGCACTGGTCGTTCGGCAAGTCCTACGAAAAGCTCAAGACCATGTACGACTACGGCGTCTCCGGGCTGCCGTACGAGATGGTCATCAACGCCGATCCCTCGCTGGCCTACCTGATGCAGGCCAATTCGCTGTGCCTGCAGATCCTGACCATCGCCCACGTCTACGGCCACAACGACTTCTTCCGGAACAACTTCATGTTCCGCGACACCCGGCCGGAGCTGACCATCAACCGCTTCAAGGTGCGCGCCGACCGGGTGCGCGGCTATGTCGAGAACCCGAACATCGGGCTCGCCCAGGTCGAGCAGATCCTGGACGCCGCGCACGCGCTGTCGCTGCAGTGCCGCCGGCACACCGCGATCCGCAAGCTCACGCGCGGCGAGCAGATGAACCACGCGGTGGCCGCCGCCGAGCCGCCGCGGGATCCCTTCGAGCGCATCCACAAGCCGCGCAGCTACCAGGCCCCGGACCTGCAGAAGCTGCCGTTGCAGCCCGAAGAGGACATCCTGCTGTTCATCGCCGAGCACAACCCCTATCTCGCCGAGTGGCAGAGGGACCTGCTCACCATCGTGCACGAGGAGTCGCAGTACTTCATTCCGCAGATCGAAACCAAGATCATGAACGAGGGCTGGGCCTCGTTCTGGCACCATCGCATCATGAACAGCCTCGATCTGCCCGAGGACCTGCACCTGGAGTTCCTGGTGCACCACAATCAGGTGATCCGTCCGCATCCGGGGAGCATCAACCCCTACCACCTCGGCTTCAAGGTCTGGCACGACATCCTGCGGCGCTACGACGAGCCGACCGAGGAGGAGATCGCCCGCTTCGGCGCGCCCGACAAGAGCGGCATGGAGAAGATCTTCGAGGTGCGCGAGACCGACCGCGACATCTCCTTCCTGCGCCGCTACCTCACCGAGCGCCTGATGCGCGAGCTGGACCTGTTCGAGTACCAGCGCGAGGACGACAAGTACGTCGTGTCGCACGTCTCCGACGAGGAAAACTGGGAGAAGGTCAAGACCACCCTGCTGGCCGGCGTCGGCATGGCCGGCGTGCCGGTGATCCGCATCGTCGACGCCGATCACGCCCACAACCGCGAGCTGCTGCTGAACCACGAGCACGACGGCCGCGACCTGCAGGCGGACTACGTCGAGAAGACCCTGGCCTATGTCTACCGGCTGTGGGGCCGCAAGGTGCTGCTCGAGACCCGGCTCGGCGGCAAGCCGGTCACGATCGCCTACGACGACGCCGGCTTCGCGCGCAGCGACGCCTGATCCGAAACCATCATCACTGTAGGCGGGGCTTCCAGCCCCGCCGTGCCGTCCGGAAGACAGCGGGGCTGGAAGCCCCGCCTACAATTATTAACGGAAATCCCGTGACGGCACCAGCAGCCCGCCGAGCAGCGCCGAGCGGTCCTCGAGGCGCTCGGCGATGAGGTGCAGCACCTCGCCCTCGCGCTGCAACGTGCCGCTCACGCCCAGCAGCCGGGCGTGCAGCAGCGCCCGGCGGTCGCGCTCCAGCACCTTCGGCCAGACGATCACGTTGATCTGACCGGTCTCGTCCTCCAGGGTCAGGAAGATCACGCCGGCCGCCGAGCTCGGGTGCTGGCGGGTGATGACGATGCCGGCGGTGCGCGCGCGGCGCCCGTGCGGCCGCTCACGCAGCTCGGCGGCGCTGCAAAGGCGCAGGCCCGTCAGCTGCGCGCGCAACACGGCCAGCGGGTGGCGCCCGAGCGTGAGGCCGACGCTGGCGTAGTCCGCCACCAGGTCCTCGCCCTCGCTCGGCCGGCGCAGCAGCGGCGGCGCCTCGCGCGGCGGCTCGGCCGCCAGCAGCGGCAGCGGCGGCTCGACGCCGGCCGCCGCCCAATGGGCGCGATGACGGTGACCGGCGAGTGTCGCGAGCGCGCCGGCGGCGGCCAGCGCGTCCAGATCGCGGCGCTTGAGCCGCGCGCGCCGCGCCAGATCCGGCACGCTGTCGAACCGCCTCCCGGCGCGCGCCGTGACCAGGCGCTCGGCGGCGGCGCGCGCGAGACCCTTCACCAATATCAGGCCCAGGCGCACTGCCGGCGCGCCGTCCGCGCCGGCTTCGAGATGGCATTCATAGCGGCTGGCCTGCACGTCCACCGGCCGCACCGCGACGCCGTGGCGGCGCGCGTCATAGACCAGCTGCGCCGGAGCGTAAAAACCCATCGGCTGGCTGTTGAGCAGCGCGCACAGGAAGGCCGCCGGCTCGTGGCGCTTGAGCCAGGCCGAGACATAGACCAGCAGCGCGAAGCTCGCGGCGTGCGACTCCGGGAAGCCGTACTCGCCGAAGCCCTGGATCTGCCGGAAGATCCGGCGCGCGAAATCCTCGTCGTAGCCGCGCGTGCGCATCCCCTCGACCAGCCGCGCCTCGAACGCCTCGAGCCCGCCCTTGCGCCGCCAGGCGGCCATCGAGCGCCGCAGCCGGTCGGCCTCGCCGGGGCTGAAGCCGGCCGCGACCACGGCGAGCTTGATCACCTGCTCCTGGAAGATCGGCACGCCGAGCGTGCGGCGCAGCACGTCGCGCACCGCCGCGGACGGATAGCGCACCGGCTCCAGCCCCTGGCGGCGGCGCAGATAGGGATGCACCATTTTCCCCTGGATCGGACCGGGCCGGACGATCGCCACCTCGATGACCAGATCGTAGAAGCAGGCGGGCTTCAGGCGCGGCAGCATCGCCATCTGGGCGCGCGATTCGATCTGGAACACGCCGACCGTGTCGGCCCGCTGGATCATGGCATAGACCGCCGGATCCTCGGCCGGCAGCGTCGCCATGCTCAAGGTCTCGCCGCGGTAGTCGCGCACCAGGTCGAAACAGCGGCGGATGGCGCTCAGCATGCCGAGCCCCAGGCAGTCGACCTTCAACAGCCCGAGCGCGTCGAGGTCGTCCTTGTCCCACTGGATCACGGTGCGCGCCGGCATGGCGGCGTTCTCGATCGGCACCAGCCGGGACAATGCGCCGCGCGCGATCACGAAACCGCCGACATGCTGGGACAGATGGCGCGGAAAGCCGAGCAGCTCGGCCACCCGCGCGCGCAACAGGCGGATCACCCGGCTGTCCGGATCGAAACCGGCCTCGCGCAGCCGCGCGGCCGGCAGCACCCCGCCCTCCCACCAGGCGAGATTCTTCGCCAGCCGGTCGACCTGCCCGACCGAAAGCCCGAGCGCCTTGCCGACGTCGCGCACCGCGCTGCGCGGCCGGTAGGTGATGAGCGTCGCCGCCAGCGCGGCGCGCTCGCGGCCGTATTTGGCATAAATGTATTGAATGACCTCCTCGCGCCGCTCGTGCTCGAAGTCCACGTCGATGTCGGGCGGTTCGTTGCGCTCCTTCGAAATAAAACGCTCGAACAGCGTCTCGATGCGCGCCGGATCGACCTCGGTGATGCCGAGGCAGTAGCAGACCGCCGAGTTGGCGGCGCTGCCGCGCCCCTGGCAGAGGATGCCGCGGCCGCGGGCGTAGCGCACGATGTCATGCACGGTGAGGAAATACGGCTCGTAGCCGAGTTCCGCGATCAGCAGTAGCTCGTGCTCCACCAGCCGCCGGACCTTCTCCGGCGCGCCGGCCGGCCAGCGCCGCACCATGCCCTGGTACGTCAGCCGCGCCAGATAATTGGCCGGGGTCTCGCCCGCCGGCACCAGCTCCTCCGGGTACTCGTAGCGCAGCGCGTCCAGCGAGAAGCGGCAGCGTTCGGCGACGCGCAGCGTCTCGCCCAGCAGCTCCGGGGGATAGAGGCGCGCCAGGCGGGCGCGGGCGCGCAGATGGCGCTCGCCGTTGGCGGCGAGCGCGCCGCCGGCCTCGCTCAGGCTTAGCCCCAAGCGGATGGCGGTCAGCACGTCGGCGAGCGGTCGGCGCGCGCGCTCGTGCATGCGCACGTCGCCGCAGGCCACCGGCGCCAGGCCGGCACGCGCGCCGAGCGCGCGCAAGGCGGCAAGCCGCGCGCGGTCGCGGCCGTCGAGCCGAAGCTCGACCGCGAGCCAGGCCCGCGCCGGCAGCGCCCGCGCCAGCCACGCAGCCTGCTCGGGCAATGCCGGATCCTCGGGATCGATCGGCGGCAACAGGATCGCGAGGCAGCGTCCCGCCGCATGCTCGACATCGGCGCGGGTCAAACGGTACTCGCCCTTGGGCGCCGCGCGCCGGCCGTGGGTGATGAGCGCCGACAGATCGCCGTAGGCCGCGCGGTCCGGCGCCAACAGCGCGAGGCGCGGGCCGTCGGTGAGCGCGAGCTCGGTGCCGATGATGAGCGCCAGGCCGTGCGCGCGCGCCGCCAGATGGGCGCGCACCACGCCCGCCAGCGAGCACTCGTCGGTGAGCGCCAGCGCGGCATAACCGAGCGCGGTGGCGCGCGCCACCAGCTCCTCCGGGTGCGAGGCGCCGCGCAGGAAGCTGAAATTCGACAGCGCGTGCAGCTCGGCGTAGGGCGGCGCGGCGTCGGGGGTCGGATGATGTTTTATCGTCATAAAAAACACCCAACGCAGAAACGCAAAGGCGCAAAGAAAACATTTACAACTGTAGGCGGGGCTTCCAGCCCCGCCGGCCGGTACCAAACAGGCTGAACATTCTTGCGTCGAGACGATGTCGTGCCGGGCGGGGCTGGAAGCCCCGCCTACAATTTTGTTTTTTGCGCCTTTGCGTCTCTGCGTTGAGTTTTCCCTGCGACTGGCCTGGGCACGGACTATCAGGCAAACAGGCCGTGCAGGAACCAGCCGCGCGCGCCGGTGAGCTCGCGGTAGACCCACAGCCGCGTGCCGGTGGCGGTCGTGGCGACGAAGTAATCGCGCGCGATGTCACGGTCGTCCCACCAGCCGGCCTCGATGCGCTCGCGCCCCGGCTCGAGGGTCAGGGCGCCGTCCCAGACCGGCCGGCCGTCGCGCTCGGCCAGCGCCAGCGGTGCCGGCAGCAGCCACAGCGGGCGGCGCACGGTGTCGATAGCGATGCCGCCCGGCGCGCCCGGCACGGGCGGCCGATGCGCCCAGGCATACTCCGGGCGATGATCCGCCACCCGCTTGAGACCGTGGACCGCCTCCCGGCCGAGGCGCGCCTGCAGGCGCTCGAGCCACTCCGCGGCGGCGGCAGGCGGTGCGTGCGCCGCGGCGAACAGCGCCAGGTTGGCGTCGGGGAGCAGGCACAGGGTCTCGGCGTCGAGCGCCAGCGCCTCCACCGGTGCCGGCAGCGCCAGGCGTTCGAGGCGCTCGCGCAGCAGCCCGGTGAGATGCGCGACATCACGCGTCGGCGCCACCAGCGTCAGGCGCAGGGCCGTCGGTGGCACCGGCCGCCGGTGCGCCAGAGTGACGCTCAGCGCCTGCACCGCCGCCTGGCGCGCGCGCAGGAAGCCGCCGAGCTCGATCACCAGGCGATGCAGCCCGAACAACAGCACGCTGCTGTCGGTCACCGGCGCCGGCAGATTCAATTCGGTCGTGAACGCGAGCGGCGGCGTATAGGCCGGGCGCGGATCCGGCAGCCGGCCCAGCGCACGGTCCAGGGCGAGCACCCACTCGGGCCCCAAGCGCTGCGCCAGGCCGGCGCGCGGCAGGCGCAGGCAGTCG
>DASWHF010000143.1:0-1779 GCA_036393295.1 Acidiferrobacterales bacterium | reverse complement strand
AGGAACACAAGCAACAATAGCGCCAATGCTCAACAGATTTTCTTCACAGCAGACCCGAACTCGGAATCTAATCAGGATACAGACGTGACGCCGGGCGTGACTTATTACTACTGGGTCACGGCCATAAATTTCATCGACGGGGAGACATATGCGCTGTACCAGTTGCGTGAGACAGGCAGTTAAGCTTTCCTGAGAGAGGAGGGCTTGACGATGGGGACGACCAGGCGCAAGTTCACACGGGAATTCAAGGTCGCGGTGGTGCGCGAGGTGGAGGCCGGCAAGACGGTGGCCCAGGCCGCGCGCGAGCACCAGGTTCATCCGACGCAAATCGACCAGTGGCGGCGCGATCTGCGGCGCTACGGCGAGCGGGCGTTCGCCGGCAACGGGCGGGCCTACACCGACGAGGCGCGCACTGCGGCGCTGGAGCGCAAGGTCGGCCAACTGGCGATGGAGAACGACCTGCTCAAAAAGGCTCTGGCGGCGCTGGAAACGCGCGCCGGCGCGCCGGAGGGGGTCAAAAAAAAACGATGAGCGCGTTGGTCGACAAGCAGGCCGGTCGCCCCGGTGCCCCGCCCGTGGCGGCGTTGTGCCGGGCGGTTGGCCTGGCGCGCGCCACGCACTACCGGCTGCGCCGCAGCGCCAAAGGCAAGCCGCCCGATCGCGACCGGCAGGCCCGGCGGGCGGTGGTGCGCGTCTGCCGCCAGTGGACCAGTTACGGCTGCCGCACCGTCACCCGCGAGTTGGCGCGCCGCGGCACGCCGGTCGGCCGCGAGCGGGTGCGCCGGCTGATGCGCGAGCAAGGGCTGACGGTGCGGCGCAGGCGGCGCTGGGTGCGCACCACGCAGAGCGATCACGGCCACAAGGTCTGGCCCAACCTGGCGCGCGATTTGACGCCGACCGGCATTGATCGATTGTGGGTCGCCGACCTGACCTACATCGCGATGGCGCGCGGCTTCGTCTACCTGGCGGCGATCCTGGACGCCTTCAGCCGGCGGGTCATCGGCTGGGCGCTGGGGCCGACGCTGGAGGCGACAGTGACGATCGAGGCGCTCAAGATGGCGCTGGCGGCGCGCACGGTCGGCCCCGGCCTGATCCACCACTCCGACCGCGGCGTGCAGTACGCCTGCGGCGATTACGTCGGGCTGCTGAAGCAGGCCGGCATCGCGATCTCGATGAGCCGGCGGGCCACGCCCACCGACAACGCCAAGGCCGAGAGCTTCATGAAGACGTTCAAATGCGAGGAGGTCTACCTGTGGGATTACGCCGACGAGGCCGACGCGCGCCGGCATGCCGCGCACTTCATCGAGCGGGTCTACAACCAGCGGCGGCTGCACAGCGCGATCGGCTACCTGCCGCCGGCCGAATTCGAGCGCAAGCTGGCCGCCGCCGCGGCCGCGGCTTGACGCGGAGGATCGAGTATGCGAAGGATGAAGACAACCGGCGAAACGGAAGCGGGCGCTGCGGGGACGCAACCCGCCAGGGATAGCCGGCCGGACTGCGACGAGCGGTCGCCGAGGGGGCGGAGCGTCCGCTTCACCCCCTCGCCCGCCGGGCCGTTCCGAGCTGCTCCCCATGCCTTAGAAAATCCAAAACGTCCCGGGCTCAAACCGCCCGAGGCCGAACACAAACAAGCTTAACGCGCTGTCTCAAAAAGCAGGTACAGTCCAGTTTGATCTTCAAGGAGTGGAGCAACAACTCGTCTATCACGTTAGAGGGCTTAATCCGAGTGCATCAACTATTCAATCCTATGTCTCTGCAAATCAGGGAATCCACTGGTAT
>DASWHF010000142.1:0-5105 GCA_036393295.1 Acidiferrobacterales bacterium | reverse complement strand
AAGGCGCGCCTGCCGGACAAGCCGGCGGCGCTCGCCCCGTCGCCGACGACGCGCGTCGACGGCAGCGTGAAGCGATCGCTCGGCAAGTCGACGGTGTGGGTCGACGGCTCGGCGGTGCCCGAGGGCACCCAGCCCGAGGGCTTGCGCATTCGCCGCGGCGGCGATCCCAGCCGCGTCACCGTGATCGTCGGCGAGGACGGCCGGCGCGTCGAGCTGCGCGTCGGCGAGTCCCTGGATCGCGCTACCGGCGAGGTGAAGGACGTGATCGGCGATGGCAAGGTGAGGATCGGCCGCCGTGGTGCAGCGACCCGGTAGCCGCCGCGCGCAGCGCGGCATGGCGCTTCTTGCGCTGCTCGCGGTCGCCGTCATGGTGTTCGCCTATGTGCTCGTCAGCCGGCTCAATGCGGCCAGCCAGTTCGTGGGTATCGATCGCGAGCACAACGCGAAGGTGCTGGCCCAGGCCAAGCGGGCGCTGATCGGGTGGATGGCAATCAATGCGGCCCAGACCGACAGGAACCCCGGGCGTCTGCCGTGCCCGGAGGCAGTAAACAGTATCGCCACGTCCAGCGAAGGCGTCTCCGCACCTCAGATCGCTCTGCCCGGTCCACCTCCTGTGTCGGCCACCCCAGACTGCGCAACTGTCGGCCGTCTGCCCTGGCGCACGCTGGGACTCGACAAGCTGCTCGACGCCGCGTCCGAACCGCTCTGGTACGTCGTGTCCCCGGGCTGGAGGCTGCAGAACAGTTCCACGCTGCTCAACATCAACTCTGACAGGGGGGGTGCGATGGCGATCGACGGCGCCGCCGCGCCCGAGGTCGTCGCCTTGATCATCGCTCCGGGCCCCGCGATGAACGTACAGGCAGCCACCGGATGCGTTCCGCAGGCGCAGGCGCGCGCGGCGCCCGCGCCGGCGATGGACCCCCTGGACTACATCGAGTGCTTCGACGCCGCCGCACCGGCACCGGCGTTTTCGACGACAGGACCGGCGGCGTCCTTCAACGACCAGGTGCTGAGGGTCACCACCGCCGACCTGATCCCGGCGCTCGAGGCGGCCGTCGCGGACCGCATGCAGCGTGAGATCGCGCCGGTGCTGCGCAATGTGTACGCGGCTCCAAATTGGGGTTTGACGGGCACCGCGCGCGTTTTTCCGTATGCTGCACCTTTCGCTGATCCCGCCATCGCAGCTTACAAGGGGGAGGGGATCGTCCCGACAACGCAAGGGCTGCTGCCATTCAACTACTCCCTGGGATGTCCCGGCCCGCCGGATCCACGATGTGACCCTTTATTCGTCCGTTGGAGCGCGACTGTCCCGACCGTCACCCTCGACGGCACGAATGTCTTTCCTTGTACGTTTACTTCGCCGTCCACGGTCGAGTGTACCGGCACATACCTCGCTCTCGGCGCAATTCAGCTGCGATTCGACGGGGTCGTGAACAATGTGGCGATGGCCCTGAGAACGCTGGATCCTAGCCGTATCACCGTGCAGTACAGGAGTCTGCTTCTTTTTTGGGCATCGGCCGCCACCACTACGTCCGGCACACTCAGAAGCGACGGTCATGCCGATATCCGTGCCGACGCGACAATACCCGGTTTGCTGGGTCTGTCGTACGAGTTTCTCGTCAATGCAGATATCGGCGTGGTCACGGATCATCCCTTGCTCGACGCCAGCTCGACGGGCCCCGGATCGACGGGATGGTTCGTGCGCAATGAATGGTACCGCCTGACCCACTACGCCGTGTCCGTCAAGAACACCGCCAGCAACCTGCCGAACAGCTGCGCCGGCGCCAACTGCCTGCGCATTGACTTTCCGGTGAGCACCCAGAACAACGTCCGTTCGCTCCTAGTCCTCGCGGGTCGCAGCATCAACGGTACGGCGCGCCCCAGCGCCACGCTTGCCAACTACCTCGAGTTCGGCAACAACAACGGGGACAGGATCTACGAGCAGAATCCGATCAGCCGCGTGCTAACCGCCGCGAAGGCGCCGTTCAACGACCGCGTTCTCGTCGTCGACAGCAATTGATGGCGGCTTTCCGGCCACGCCGGCAGCAGGGCTTCACCCTCACCGAGCTGGCGGTGGTGTTCGTGATCATCAGCCTTCTGCTGGCGACAGCCATGTACACGCTGTCCGCGCAGACGGAGCAGCGTAACTTCGAGGAAACGCGCCGCCGGCTCGAGGCGGCGCGCGAGTTGATCCTCGCCTTTGCCGTCGTCAATGGCAGGCTGCCGTGTCCGGCCACCGCCACCAGCGCGGGCGATGAGGCGCCGCTCGGCGGCGGCGCATGCTCCGCGCCCGGACCCTACGGCGGCTGGCTCCCCGCGCGCTCCATCGGTTTTCAAGTCTTCGACGCGGCGGGCTACGCGATCGACGCCTGGGGCAATCGCATTCGATATGCCGTATCCAGCCCTGCCGTCGCTTTGACCGGATGCGCCGGTCCCTCGACGCAGCCCCATTTCACCAACGCCACCAACCTGAAGGCCAACGGCATCACGTGCCAGCCGAATGACCTCGTAGTCTGCCGTTCGGCCACCGGCATCACGGCGACCACCTGCGGTCCGGCGACCAACATATTGACCAATCAGAGCGTCGTTGTCGCGCTGGTTTTCTCGACGGGCAAGAACGGCGCGCTCGCCAGCGGCGGAATCGACGAGGCCGCCAATACCAATGGCGATCGCGTCTTCGTCTGGCACACGCCCGCGCCGGTGGGCGCGGCGAACGGCGAGTTCGACGACCAGATTACGTGGATCACGGTCGGCGAGCTCTACGCCAAGCTCATCGCCGCCGGGCTGCTGCCCTAGGGGCGGCCTGCGTAGAATACGCGGCGCATGGCCGAATCCTCCAGCCGCACACTGGTCTGCAGCGTGCTCTTTCTCGATCTCGCCGAGTACTCGCGCAATTCGGTGCAGGAGCAGCTGCGCCTGAAGGAGGCGCTGACCACTCTGATCAGCAGCGCGCTGGAGCGCGTGCGCCAGTGGGACCGGGTGATCCTGGATACCGGCGACGGCGCCGCCGTCGTATTCCTGGGCGACCCCGAGGATGCCCTCGTCGCGGCAATCGCCGCGCGCGACCGCGCCGGGCCGCTGGCGCTGCGCATGGGCGTGAATCTCGGCCCGGTGCGCCTCATCAAGGATCTCAACGGCCAGACCAACGTCATCGGCGACGGCATCAACGACGCGCAGCGCGTCATGAGTTTCGCCAAGCCGGGACAGCTGCTCGTGTCGCGCGGGTTTCACGACGTGGTGTCGCGCCTTTCCGACGAGCACGCCCGCCTCTTCACGCGCGAAACCAGCCGCACCGACAAGCACGTGCGCGAGCACGAGCTGTTTGCCGTGGCGGGCGGCAAGCTGCCGGGCCCCCTGCGCTCGGGCGGCGGCGACGCCCAGGTGTTCGACGCCGGCCCGCACTACATCGTTTCGGCAAACGAGCGCATCAAAGTGGCCAGGGCCCTCGACGCGCTCGCCGCGCGCGGCGCGCGCGTCATCTCACCCATCACCCAGGTCGGCGACAAGTGGATCGCGAGCTGCGAGCATCCCGAAGCGCGCCTCGCCGAGTGCCGGGTGGAAAAGCTCGGCTATACGCGCATCGTCACCGGCCCGACGCGCCGGGCCGTGTCCGTGACGGTGGACGACCTGATCCAGCACGGTGCGCGGCTCGTGGGGGAGATCGAGCAGACCGACGACGGCTGGACGGCGGTCTGCGACACGGGCGGGGCGGGACGCTGAACGGCGGCTAGGCGGCGGCGCGCCTGAGCGAGAAGCACACCTCGCCGTCGCGGTTCGATTCCAGCCGCAGCGCATAGCCCGCCGCCGCCGCCTGGCGCGCGGCCTGGTACAGGCCGATCCCCAGCCCGCCCTCCGAGTGCACGGGCGCGCGCAGCAGCGACGCCGCCACCGGCGCGGGAACCGCGCGCCCGGTGTCGCACACCAGCAGCCCCTCGGCGTCACCCTCGGGCAGCGCCGCGCGCACGCGCACCCCGGGCTGCGCGGCGCGCTTGGCGAGCGCGTTCTGCAGCAGGTTGTCGGCAACGCTGTCGAACAGCGCCCGCGGAATCTCGGCGTTCGCGGGCGTGGTGCTGTCGGCGAACTCCACGCCGCGATCGCGGTACTGGCGCGCGAGCGCCTCCCACCACTCGCCGATCGGCATGCGGCTGTCGGGCTCCGCGACCGGGCGCTGCAGCTTGTCGAGCGTCGCCGCCAGGCGCTGCGTGATGGCCGGCAGCTGGCGGCGCACCAGGGCGAGCGCTGCCGGCGATTCGCCGCCCTCGGCGGCGGCAACGGAGCACAGGACGTTGAGCGACTGCAGAAGGTTCTTTACGTCATGCGTGACGCGCGCGCCGGTCTCGTGCACCGCCTGCATGTAGCTCGCCTCCTGCAGCGCCTGCTCGCGCAGCTTGGCGAGGTAGAACTCTCCCAGGAGTTGCCCCAGCAGCCGCAGGTGGCCGTGCAGCGCGGGACTGGTGCGGTAGCGCGAGTAGATGGTGAGCGCGATTTCGCGATTGGCGAACTCGACGGCATACGCCGTGCGTGCGCCCGCCTCGCCGCGTGCGCCGCGCGAGCGCCACTCGGCGCCCTCGACCGAGGGCAGCCGCGCGAGCGCCGCCACCGCGTCGGCGAGGAAACGCTCGGGCCGCGCTTCGGCGTGCGACAGCTCGGCCAGCAGCTGCAGCCACTGCTCGATCGGCAGGCCGATGGAAAACAGGTAGCGCGAAATGAACACGTTCAGGCCGGCGTAGCCCGTGCGCGGGTTCCACGCCAGCCCGATCGCAAGCAGAATCCCGGCGATCACGAACACGATGTAGGTGAGCGACACCAGGTAGCCGATGCGCCCCAGCGTCATGAAGGCGAAACTGCCGAGGATCACCACGCCGAGCATGAGCATCAGGAAGACGCTGTAGAAGTAGTCGATCGCCTGCGCCGCCTCGGGCGGATCGCTTTCGGCCGGCGTCAGCGCCATGAGCACGAACAAGGCCGGCAGTCCCCAGGCGGCCAGCGCGCGGATCGCCGGATCGATCTCGTTGCGCGGCGCGATCTGCGGCAGCACGACCACCACCAGCAGCGCGACGAGGTAGGCGAACACCATCAGGTAGAAGCGCCGCTGCCAGCGCGCC
>DASWHF010000141.1:0-38278 GCA_036393295.1 Acidiferrobacterales bacterium | reverse complement strand
GGTGATTGCGCCGCGCAGGTCCTCGAGAAAGATCACCTTGACGTCCTGCTGCAGCCGCTCGATTGTCTTGTCGAGCTTGGCGGCGGTGACGAAGCGCCGCGAGGTGTAGACCGTCGTGATCCGCGCGATGCGGCAGGCCGAGCCCATGCCCTGGGCGCCGACGGTGTAGTTGAGCATCGCCGGCGTGCGCCGGCACAGGTGCAGCGCCAGGAACACGATGACGGTGGCGACGGCATTGGGCAGCAGCACGCCGACATAGTCGCCCGGCCTGCTGGCCTGGCGTACGGCGCGCGACAGTATGAAACTGCGCGCCACGAGCTGGCGGTAGCCGAGCGGCTTGCGCTCGATGTCCTCGATGATGAGGTGATCGCCGCCGTGGATGCGGCGCGCGTCCAGCACTGCCTGGAATATCGTGCGGTGCCAGTTCGAGGTGACGAACATCATCTCGGTCATCAGGTCGGCGAGCTGCTCGCCGGCCAGCTTGCGACGCGCCCGTCCGCGCACTTCCTCGGGAATGCTGAGCCGGCGCGGCGGCAGGATGGTCAGCGTGATCTTCGGGAACCAGCGCAGTCGCACGCGCCCGCGCAGCCGCGAGAACGGCGTGAACTGCGCGCCGTCGATGCGCACCGGCAGCAGCAGCGCGCCGGATCTGTCGGCTACCAGCCCGGGGCCGTGGTAGATCTTCATGAGCGCCCCGGTCACGGTGATGCGCCCCTCGGGGAAGATCACCGCGCGCCGGTCCTGCTGCAGGAAACGGATCAGCGATTTGAGCGAGTAGGGGTTAGCCGGGTCGACCGGAAAGAACTCGACCAGCTTGAGCAGCGGCCGCAGCCACCAGGCGCGGGCGACGCGCGTGTTCACCGCGAAGGTCAGCCGGTCGGGGAGGAACAGCGTGAGCAGCGCCGCGTCCAGAAACGAGGTGTGATTGGGCGCGATCAGCACGCGTTCGCCGGCGCCGCGATAGTGCTCGAGGCCGCTGACCTCGACGCGATAGGCGAGGCGCAGCAAGGCACGACCGATTCGTTTGAGCAGCAGCATGGAGGTGGCGGCCGGTTGGCGCGTTGTTATGGGATTGATGGAATTGTTATGCTCGACCCTGCTTACATTATAGAATAGCCGCCCGACAAGTCATCCGGCGCCCGCCGCGCCACCGGGGATCGTGGATTACAGCCTGCTCACCGCCGATCAGCTTCTGGCCGCCAACGGCGTGATCCTGATCGGCGCGATTCTCCAGGCTGCCACCGGCCTCGGCTCGGGCTTGATGGTCGTGCCGCTGCTGGCGCTGATCGACCCGCGGCTGGTGCCGGGGCCGGTGATCTTCGCCAGCCTCGCGCTTTCGGGCGTCATGGCCTGGCGCGGCCGGGGCGAGTTCCGCATCGCCAGCATGAACGTCGCGGTGCTCGGGATGGCGCTCGGTGCGCTGGCGGCGGCCACGGTGGTATCGGTCGTGCAGACCCGCTATTCCGGCATCGCGATCGGCGGGCTGATCCTGCTGGCGGTGGCGGCCAGCGTCGTGGGTCTGCGGGTGCGCATCACGCCGGTCAATGAGCTGGTGGCGGGCGGGCTCGCCGGTTTTACCGGCACGGTGGCCGCGGTCGGCGGTCCGATCCTGGCGCTCCTGTATCAGCACGAGCACGGCCCGCGGGTGCGGGCCAAGCTTGCTTACCTATATATGTTCGGGGCGCTGGCGGCCATGGCCATCCTGCATTTCACCGGCCTGTTCCGCCTGCCGCAGCTGGTTCTGGGTCTGTGGCTGATGCCGGCCTTCGTGGTCGGCTACCTGGCGTCGGGGCGCGTCGCGGCCTTCCTCGATCGCGGTTACACGCGCGCCGCGATCCTGGTCGTTTCCGGCGGCAGCGCCATGATCCTGATCGGCCGCAGCCTGCAATCATTATTGTAGGGCGGGGCCTTGCCCCGCCGAATCGATCCTTACCGCTTTGTGCGCCGCAACGGTGGGGCAGGGCCCCACCCTACCACCGCCTGCATTCATTTCATGTACCCCATCACGCTGGTGTTGGCCATGTTTTAGCCTGCCCCGTCATTGCGAGGCGACCCGCTTTGCGGGGGTCGTTGCGAGGGCGCGAAGCGCCCGTGGCAACCTCCGTGAGTGCCCTGAGGCCCTAAACGGAGATTGCCGCGGCCCGCTGCGCGGGCCTCGCAATGACCGGTCGTCCGCGCCCAGTTTTGACACTCTGCCGCAAACCCGTTACAAGGCCGCCATGAACATCGTCATGCTCGACCGCGCGACCTTCGCGCCGGCGACCCGCTTCGATACCGTGCCGCTCGACCCTTGCATGTGGCGCGAGCATGCGGTGACGGCCGCGGGCGAGACCGTCGAGCGGGCGCGCGACGCCGAGGTCGTCATCACCAACAAGGTGCCGCTGGATGCGGCCGTCATCGCCCGGCTGACACGGCTGCGGCTGATCGCGGTCGCGGCCACCGGTGTCGATCACGTCGATCTCGACGCGGCCCGCGGCCGCGGCGTGGCGGTGTGCAACGTCGCCGGCTATGCCGGCGTGTCCGTGCCGGAGCATGTGTTTGCGCTGATGCTCGCGTTGCGCCGCAACCTGCAGGGCCACGCGCAGGCGGCGACCGACGGCCGTTGGAGCGCCTCGCCGGTGTTCTGCCTGCACGATTTTCCGATCCACGACCTCCATGGCAGCGTGCTCGGCATCGTCGGCGGCGGCGGGCTGGGGCAGGCGGTGGCGCAGCTGGCCCGGGCCTTCGGCATGCGCGTGCTGCTCGCCGAGCGCCGCGCGGCGAAGACATCCCGCGCCGGGCGCACGGACTTCGACGCGGTGCTGCGCGAGGCCGACGTGTTGAGCCTGCATGTGCCGCTGACCGGCGAGACCCGCCATCTGATCGGCGCGCGCGAGCTCGGCCTGATGAAACATTCGGCCCTGCTCATCAACACCGCGCGCGGCGGCGTGGTCGACGAAGGCGCGCTGCTGGCGGCGCTCACCGCCGGCCGCCTCGGCGGTGCGGCGCTCGATGTTCTCGACGGCGAGCCGCCGCGCGCCGATCATCCCCTGCTCACGGCGCGTCTGCCGAATCTGCTGATCACGCCGCATGTCGCCTGGGCCAGTCGCGGTGCCCAGCAGCGCCTGGCCGACGAGATTGTCGCCAACATCGCCGCCTATGCGCGCGGCGAGCGGCGCAATCGCGTGGACTGACGCGCGTGTCCGGACTGCCGATCGATACCGTGTTGCCCGAGCTGCGCGCGCGCCTCGCGTCGAGTCGTGCGGCCGTCTTGCAGGCGCCGCCCGGCGCCGGCAAGACCACCATCGTGCCGCTGGCGCTGCTCGACGAGCCCTGGCTCGCGGGCCGGCGCATCGTGATGCTGGAACCGCGGCGACTGGCGGCGCGCGCAGCGGCCGCGCGCATGGCCGAACTGCGCGGCGAGCGGCTCGGCGGGACCGTCGGTTACCGCATCCGCTTCGAATCGCAGGTCTCGCGTGCGACACGCATCGAGGTCGTCACCGAAGGCATCCTCACGCGGCGCCTGCAGGACGACGCGGCGCTTGAGGGCGTGGGCCTGGTGATCTTCGATGAGTTCCACGAGCGCCACCTGGATTCGGATCTGGCCTTGGCGCTGTGCCGCGACGCCCAGCTCGGCCTGCGCGAGGACTTGAAACTGATGGTGATGTCCGCGACCCTGGACGGCGCGGCGGTGGCGAAGCTGCTGGACGACGCGCCGCTGGTGTCCAGCGTGGGCCGCAGCTATCCGGTGGTCGTGCACTATCAGGAACGGGACGCCGGCGGGCCACTGCCGCCGCGCGTCGCCGCGGCGGTGCGCGACGCACTGGTTCGGCACGAGGGCGACATACTGGTGTTCCTGCCGGGCGCGGCAGAGATCCGCCGCACCGAGGAATTGCTCGCATCGAACGTCGCGCGCGACGGGATCGAGGTCCGGCCGCTGTACGGCAACCTGCCCTGGGAGGCGCAACAGCGCGCCATCCGCCCCGGCGGCGCGCGCCGCAAGGTCGTGCTCGCCACGCCGATCGCCGAGACCAGTCTGACCATCGAGGGTGTGCGCGTGGTGATCGACTCCGGCTACGCGCGCGTGCCGCAGTTCGATCCGAAGAGCGGCCTGACACGACTCGTCACACAACGCATCTCGCGCGCCTCGGCCGAGCAGCGCGCCGGGCGCGCCGGGCGCGTGGCGCCGGGCGATTGCTACCGCTTGTGGGGCGAGACCGTGCAGAAGGGCCTGATCGCCCAACCGATCCCGGAGATGAGGAGCGCCGACCTCGCGCCGCTCGCGCTCGAGCTCGCGCAATGGGGCGTGGCGGACGCGAACCGTCTCGCCTGGCTGGACATGCCGCCGCCCGCGGCGCTCGCCCAGGCGCGTGCCTTGCTGCGGGCGCTCGACGCGCTCGACGCCGACGACCGCATCACGCCCATGGGTCGCGCCATGGCCGGGCTGCCGGTGCACCCGCGGCTGGCGCATATGCTGCACGCGGCGCGCGAGCGCGGCCTCGGCGCGCCGGCCTGCGACGTGGCGGCGCTGGTCGGCGAGCGTTCGCCGCTGCCGGCGCGCGGGCCTGAGGACGTCGATTTCCTGGCGCGCGTCGAGGCCTTGTGGATCTTCCGTCGGCGCGGCCGCGGCGCCGCGGCCGCGCGCGGCATCGACGTCGGCGCCTGCGAGCGCATCAATCGCGTGAGCGCGCAACTGCGCCGCGCGCTCGGCTGCGCCGAGCCGGCCGGCGAGCAGCAGGCCGGCGACGTCGGCCTGCTGCTCGCGCTGGCCTATCCCGACCGTGTCGCCCAGCAGCGCGGGCGTGACAGCGCCCGTTATCTGTTGTCCGGCGGGCGCGGCGCGCGCCTGCCGGAAGCGGCGCTGGCGCTGCGCCGGCCCTACGTCGTGGCGGCGGTGCTGGACGCCGGCGAGGGCGAGGGCGTCATCCAGCTCGCCGCGCCGGTGAGCGAGGCGGCATTGCGCACGGCGCTGGCGGCGCATATCGAAACCCGCCAGCGCGTCGCCTGGGACGCGATCGAGGAGGCGGTGCTGGCCCGGCGCGAGGAGCGGCTCGGCGAGCTCACGCTGGACAGCCGGCCGCTCGCCGATGCCGATCCCGAGGCGCTGCGTGCGGCGATGCTCGACGGGATCCGTCGCCTGGGGTTGGCGGCGCTGCCCTGGGACGATACGGTGCGCGCGCTGCAGGCGCGCATGCTGAGCATGCGCGCCTGGTTCCCGGAGGAGGACTGGCCGGCGGTCGATGACGCGACATTGGGTGCGCGCCTCGAAGACTGGATAGGTCCGTATCTCAACGGCGTCACGCGCCGCGAGCACCTGGCGCGGCTCGATGTCGGTGCGATGCTGAAGAGTGCTCTGAGCTGGGAGCAGGCGCAGCGCCTGGAGGAGGGCGCGCCGAGCCATCTGACCGTGCCGAGCGGCTCGCGCCTCAGGCTCGATTATCGTCCGGGCGAATCGCCGGTGCTGGCGGTGAAGCTGCAGGAGATGTTCGGGCTCGCCGACACGCCGCGCGTCGCCTTCGGCGCCGTGCCGGTGACGCTGCACCTGTTGTCGCCGGCGCGCCGGCCGATCCAGGTGACCCAGGACCTCAAGGGCTTCTGGGGGCGAACTTACGCCGAGGTGAAGAAAGAGCTGAAGGGCCGTTATCCGAAGCATCCCTGGCCGGACGATCCCTGGAATGCGACGCCGACCGCGCGCGCCCGGCGGCGGCCGCCGCGTTGACGATCCTGCCCTGTTGCCGAAAGGGAATTTGATCCCGACTTCGGTAGCACGTCGCCACAACGGCGGGACGGGGCGACACGCCGGCAACCATCAAACGTAGGGCGGGGCCTTGCCCCGCCGAAACGATCCTTACCGCTCTGTGTGCCGCAACGGTGGGGCAGGGCCCCACCCTACCGCTGCCGGCGGCGTGGCCCCTCGGGGCCTAACCGAAGCGCGCCGCGCACCACTCCTCGATCGCCGCGCGCAGGCGATCCGGCTGCTCCATGGGGATCCAATGATGGGCGTCGAGGATGATGGTCTTGTGGTCGGGCAGGGCGCGCAGCAGCTCCTGAGTCCTGGGAACGTCGCTGAAGGTGGTGCCGGCCGACAGCAGCGCCAGGGTCGGCGCGGTGATCGCTTCGAGCGGCGGCAGCTCGCGCTTCACCTCGAGCAGCGCCTGGAAGAAGCTGGCGCTCGGCATGATCTGGAGGTCGTGCAGCGGCGCGGCATAGCGCTTGAGCAATGCCTCGCTGCTGCCGCTGGCGGCGATCTTGGCGCGGGTCTCGCGGTCGAGCTGCTCGAGGTCGAGGCGCGGGAAGCGCCGACGCTTGAGGCCGAGCGCGTTGGCGGCGCGGATCAGGAGTATCAAGGCGCGCAGCAGCGGCTCGAGCCGGGTGGCCCGCCTGAGCGTGCCGGCCAGCGCCGCCGGCAGCATCGGTTCGACCAGAATCAATCCGGCCGTCCGCTCCGGCGCACGGTGTGCAAAGTGAATGGCGATGTTGGCGCCCAGGCAGTGGCCGGCCACGACCGCCCGACGATAGCCCTCCCGATCGAGTATCGCCCTGAGGTCGTCGCACCAGCCGTCGGTGTCGATGCGGCCGCGCGGCTGCGAAGCGCCGTGGCCGCGCAGATCGACACGCAGGATGTTCCAGCGCTCTTTCAGGCGGGTGTTGGCGAGGAATTCGCTCCAGCGCGTGTGATTGCTGGCCAGGCCGTGGAGCAGCACCAGCACGTGCTCGGACCCGGGTGCGGCCCAATGCCAGTAGGCGATGGTGTCGCGGACGTTGAGTTTCAGGAGGCACATGCTTTCCATGGCGGAGCTCTTCGATCACCCATGTCTGCCCGGGAGGGCGACGTCACAGCGCCGGATTATCTGTGATTGTGGTATCGGCCGCCAAGTGCCGGATGGCGCTCCGCGACGGGGCCGCGACGCTTGTCGGTGGTGCGCAACGACTCGTAGGTATGTGGGGCGACGGGGGATTCCACGCAGGGCTGACTTCGAGTATTGGGCGACGGGTCTGCAGAAGTCAGCTATCAAACGAGTGATGCGATTTCCCCGAGCTTTCCGGTGCCCTGCGAGCATTTTGTAAGCGGCGACTCAGCGAACTGTCAAAAACCCCGACACCCTGGACTGCCGTTGGCGCTTACCCGCGGGGGCGCCCGCGATTGTATGAAAACTCAAAACCGGTACAATCTCGCGAGGTTCATCATTACGATGGCGCGCGGGTAGCGCGCTCTCGTCGCTGCGCCCGGTGCCCGATGCCTTCTCGTAGTTCGTGTTCGTGATTTCTTGGTTTGGTACCGTGCCGGCATTACTGCGGCCGTCGTGATGCTGGTGTAAATAACAAAACGGTATATACAACGCCGCGTGAGAGGAGAGCGACAATGCTATCAACCTTGGTTGGTCGGATCAGCATGGTTTTGCTGGCAACGACGCACTCTGCAGGCGCGCTGGCCAGCTCAGCGTGGTCCGCGCCTTATCCGTTGCCTAATGTGCAATCGCTGAATCCCTATTCGATCACGGTGCTGGATTTCGATACCAACGGCGACGGGATAATCGATTATCGTTTCGTGGGCGATGTGAATCGAAACGGTGTGCTGGAGTGGGACGATATCCAGGGGGCCCTGGATGGCCTTTGCGATCCCAATGCCGATCGTGTGCAGAACAGCGCCGATGGCAAGATGATTGACCTCGACGGTGACGGCATCAAAGAACCGTTTTGCGGCACTTTGCATATTCTGCCCGGCGAATGGGTGAGTCGGGTCGTACTGGATCCGAGCATATATAATCACAAGGACGATCAGATCTGGCTCACGAACTATCAGGGTCTGTGGCTGCGAGGTTCGGGCACGGCGACGACGACGCTCAAGGTGCGATACACGAGGTCGCAGTTTTGCTTCAGACACCACGAGGCCGGCTGTGGCGGGATCTGCTCGCGCGAGAGCCGAGGTTTTATTACGCTCTCGGACTTCACCTTTGCCGGGCTGCCAGCACGCACTTGGGGCAAGCGCGATTGTGATGGTGACGGCCTTGACTACGATGATCCGCGGGAAACCAATTACAGCACCCGGGTTCTACAGTCGGGAATCGTGGTATGGAACACGCCCCCTAATATCGGCCGTAACGTGGTAGTACGGGACATCGTTGTGTCCCAGGCTGACTATAACGGAGTCGCCCTTGGAGAGCTTTCGGACCTGATAATCGAGAACGTGCGCGTATTGTCCGCAGGGGCAACCGGCATAATGCTGTCCGGGGTACGCGACTCGATTGCACGCTCCTTGCATGTCGAAAACGTGAATGGATCCATTGCGGGCGGCGGCGTGAACGTTACGACTGTACAGGCAACTAACGGCGGACCGGAGGGAGTCGCAACCAAGAATTTGCTGATTAAATACGTGGTATCCATCAACAATCACGTGGGCATTTCTGTCGTTGCGCAAGGGGCCGGTGGGATCTCCAACGTTGTTTTTCGTGACACGCGCGTGCACGAACCGGCGGACATCACGCTCGATCCGCGGGTTCGGACCCTGACAACGGAGTTCGGAATACGCCTTCAGGACTCCGGATGCCTCTGGGATAAGGACGGCGACGGCAAGGTCGACAATCCCTGTTATGTCACAAATGTAACCTTCGACGGCGGTGTTGTCGTCGGGGCACCCAGCTACGGATTTTCGGCGTTGATGCATCCCGGCGGTCCGAATCGCAACCATGTTGTGCGCGGAATGCGCTTTTTCGGCAACGGACATAAGATCAATACGACCGAGTCGCGCGATATCGATGTCACGGGAGTGCCGGGGATCACTTTCGAAGGCAACACGATAACGGGTTATGACTACAATTCGGACGGCATCGCGGACCTGGCGTCGCTGATGAGGGTCGAGTCGGACAATGTCGTGCTACGTGGAAACGTTTTCGACGGCCAGGTCGCGGGAGGTTTGAGCACGCTGGTGTTTGCCAACAACGCGAGCAACATCGTAGTTGCGAGCAATCGCTTCATCTGTGACAATTCCACGTACTGCAATTCGCTTCGATTGTCCACGACGACTCCCAACGCGCTAGTGTACAATAACATCGTAGATCGTAGCCCCGCGTCCGGTACTGGAATTCACGCAGCCGGTGGTGATGCTCGAATCAGCGGCAACATTGTCACGGGCGGGGATTATGCGATTGAGTCACTCGGTGACCGCAATGTGCTGCTGGGAAATCAGACGCGGTCCGTCAGTCTGGCAACCAATGGAAACGATATTCGAGTCGTCGGTGCGGATATTCGATTGGAGAACAATGTGTGCGCACCGGCGGCGACCTGGAAATACTGTATCGAACTGGGTGTCGGTACCATCAACCCGGTGCTGAATAACAACAGGAATCTAACGACCCTTGCAAACGTCTATTTGAGCGCGGTTGGGACGTTGAATCTGCCGTCCGACTCTGATACGACGCCGGCCGGATCTTCGGGTGCATCCAATCCCACGCCTGCGGCCGCGACATCCGGCGGTGGATGTACCATTGCGACTACAGGTAGAAGCGGCGATTCCTTGGCAGTGATTATATTGTTGATCAGTTTCGGTAACCTCGCGTTGAAGTTTTGTAAGAAACGATTTTGGCCAGAAGGCAGTACCGCGAATGGGGAATAAAACTACGCAGGGGAACGATCTGATGCCATGAATGGGCCCGGGCAGGCAGGTTGCGCACGGCTGTCTGCGGAAGTGGCATCGCCCTGGTAGCGACGCACAATCGTAGAGCACACGATCACTTAACCCGCGTACCACACAGGGTTATTTGCATTCCGTCGGTAAATGCCCGAGCCTGTACGGCCGGCGGCGCAGCACCCGCGATCTGGAGCATGCCCATGAGTGATGAGTTTCAACCCCGCAACGAGCTGGAGAAGGACCTGGTGGCCGCCCAGGATGGCAGGATCGGCAGCGAGGCCTTCATGAAGCGCCTGCTGGGCGCGCAGCTGTTCATGCCGGTGCGGGATTCGAGCCCGATCAAGAATTTCCAGACCTCAGACAAGGCGGTGCCGCTGACCGTCCAGGCCGAGGGTGGCACCGAGGTGTTGATCCTGTTCACCAGCCCCGAGCGCGCCAAGGGGTTCGTCCAGGACTTTCCCGGTTATCACGGTGGGATCCTCGCGGATTTTCAATGGATCCTGGAGCGGGTCGGAAGCGGCTTGGGGATAGCCCTCAATCCCGGCTGGGAAGTGGGCTTCGACATGGAGCCGGACGCGGTGCAGTCGCTGCGCGCGGATATGCGCAAAGACGCCTGACGGCGATCACGCCGACCGACTCACCGCCTCGGACAGGCGCTCGGGCGCGATCGGGTAGCTCAGCGCGGCGTGGATCGGAAAGCGCGCGCGCAGCTTGGCCAGCTGATGTTCCTGCTCGCGCTCGTAGAAGACGATCACCCGGGTGTCCGGCGCGCGCTGCACGACCGCGAGCAGGGACTCCAGGCTGCTGGTGCGATCGCGGAAATCAGACTGGAAATTGAACTCGGCGACGATCACCCGCGGCTGCGACTGCTTGAGGCGCGCGAGCGCCTTGCGTACCGAGCGCTCGACGATCACTTCGTAGCCGGCCCGCTCGTAGAGCGGTGCAAAGTTCGGGTAACCACCCAGTTCGACGATGGACAGCAGGGCCGGGCGCGTTGCGGACATGCGGCGAGAATATCGCAAGCCGCGCGGGCCCGCCAGCGGCCGCGCGCGGCGCGTGTGGCCCCGATGCTGCACGGCGTGGCGTCATGAGCTAAGCTTGGCGTCATGACAAAAACAACGGCCGCCCGCAAAAAATCCACGAATCGCAAACCCGCACGCCGGCAACCCGCCACGCGCCGCACGCCGCCGCGCCACCCCGTCATCGAGCGCGTCGCGGAGCTCGGCGTGCTGCGCCTGGTGCTCGTGGCGCTGGCGCTGATCTGCCTGGCGCTGATGCCGCCCGCCGGCGCCGCCGTCGGCTACAGCGGATGGCCGCTGGTCAGGACCGTGCTGGTGCCGGTGGTCGCGCCGCTGGTCTTTATGGTGTTGCTGCTCGATGCACTGATGTCGGCGGTATTCCTGGCCGATCAGCGCGGCCCCGCCCGGCGGCGCTATGCGCGCATCCTGGCGGTGGACCTGGTCGCCGCCGGGCTGCTGCTGGTGTTCTGGCTGCCGTTCTACCTGGCCTTGGGCGGCTAGGCGAGGCGGGCGCGGCCGGCCCATTGGCGGCAGCCGCCGGCCGGAAACCTGCCGTTCCAGGGCCGGTGCGGGCGATCGCCGGGCCGCCGCCGGGGGGGTGAAAAATCTCGGGAATTCGCGGTTTTCCGCGCAGAATCAGGTGTCTGGCATGCATTATGCAGATTTTGGTTCGAGATTCCTTGCCACCGGGCGGCGGGTCCGCGCAGCCTTGCCCGGCGGGAGACAGGGGAAAGCAGGCAAAGGACGGTGCTTATGCAAACGAGTGCGAATATGGCCGACAAAGTGCGGGTGCTGGTGATCGACGACTCGCGCGTCATGCGCAAGGCGGTCGAGCGGGTGCTCAACCAGGAATTCGAGATCGTCGAGGCCGAGGACGGCGAGGCCGGCTGGGAGCAGCTGGTCCGCGACAGCAGTATCCAGGTCGCCATCAGCGACGTGCAGATGCCGCGTCTCGACGGCTACTCGCTGATCTGCCGCATCCGCGCGGCCGATCAGGCGCGCATCTCCGATCTTCCGATCATCGTCATGACCGGCGCCGAGGACGACATCACGCGCGAGCGTGCCTTCGCCTGCGGCGCCAACGATTTCATCACCAAGCCGATCGATTCGGCGCAGCTGCTGAGCTGCGTGCGCGGCCATACCCACAACGGGCAGGGGCTCGCGGGGGTCGCCGACGCGGCCTCGGCGCTCGGCGAGGAATCCAACATCGATCCGCTGACCAAGCTCAGCAGCCGGCGCCATCTGATGGAATGCGGCGCCGACATCGTTGCCGCCGCGCGCAAGGGCAAGAAGACCCTGTCGCTGATCCAGCTCGCGGTCGACAACTTCGCCGCGCTGCGCACCCAGCACGGCGACGATATCGCCGACCAGGTGCTGATCTGGCTGGCCAAGGAACTCAAGACGCGGACCCGCAAGGACGACACGGTCGCGCGCCTCGGCAGCGCCGAGATCACCATACTCACCTCGTCCTCGGGCCGGGTCGAGATCGCCATGTTGTGCGAGCGCCTGCGCGCGGCGGTCGCCGCCAAGCCGTTCGGGCAGAACGGGCACGCCATCCCGGTCACGATCAGCATCGGGCTGGTCACCCTGGGGCACGACCCCGGCGACACCCTCGAGGCGATGTTGAACCTGGCGCGCCGGCGCCTCAAGCTCGCGGCGGCCGCCGGCGGCAACCGCATGGTGGCCGGCGACGAGAGCAATCTCGGCAGCGTCGAAGAGGCCGTCATGGAGGCCCCGACCCTGGACAAGGCCCTGGCGATGCTCGGCGGCAACCAGGCCGGTCAGCTCGGCCCCTATGCCTTGCAGCTGACCGCCCAGGTCCTGCCGCTGATCGAATTCTGCAACAAGCGTTACTCCCTCGAGATCGACGCCGAGCTCAAGGCCATCAAGGAAGCCATTCAGCGCGCGAACTGACCGCCTTTCCGCCGGGCGCCGGACGCGCGCCGGGCCGGTACATTGCCGCGCACGCTCTCATCACCCGCACAAGCGGATACCGGCACCCCCGCTCAACATGACCCGTCCGAACCCCCGAACGCCCGGCGTCCGCCCGCGCCAGCGCATCGCGCGCTGGCTGCTCGGGCTGCTCGGCTGGCGGGTGGAGGCGACGCTGCCCGATGTCCCGAAATACGTGGTGATCGGCGCGCCGCACACCTCGAATTGGGACTTTCCCTACGGCGTGCTCGCCATGTGGGCGATCGGCTTCCGCTACCGTTGGATCGGCAAGCACACGCTGTTCCGCTGGCCGTTCGGCACCGTCATGCGGGCACTGGGCGGCATACCGGTGGACCGGCGCGCGCGCCACAACTTCATCGGCCAGATGCGCGAGATCTTCGCACGCGAATCGGAGCTGGTGCTGATCATCACCCCCGAGGGCACGCGCCGGCGCACCGAGCATTGGAAGTCCGGTTTCTACTATATCGCGCTCGCCGCCAAGGTGCCGATCGCGCTCGGCTTCATCGATTATCGGGGCAGGCGCCTGGGGGTGGGTCCGGCCTTCACCCCGAGCGGTGACATCGATGCCGACATGGCGGTGATCCGCGCGTTCTACGCGGACAAGGTCGGCCGTTATCCCGAGCATCAGGGCGAGATCCGCATCCTGCCGCGCCCGCCCGAAGACGGCAGCGCGACCTGAGGTGTGACGCTTGCCATTGCCGCGAGCGCGGCGTAAAGTGGCCGGCAGGAGTCGGCGCAGATGGAAGGTTGGGCGCAAGCTCTCATAAAAAACAATAGCTTACACGCCATTCCAATGGCGGGCCATCGCGGGGAGAAGAATCCATGAATTGCACTACGGCGGTTTTTCGGCGCGTGATCGCGGTGCTGTGCGCGTGGGCGTTGGCCGGCGCGGCGGCGGCGACGACCGTGACGCTGGACTCGGAACTGCGCGGTACCTACGCGAGCGACGGCAGCCCGAGCCTGCTGACGAGCACCGGCGGTTACTACGCCGGCTATCATGCGCAGACCGGTCTCACTTATCACAACTGGTTCAGCTTCGATCTGTCGGGCATGTCGGACGTGGTGGTCACCGGCGCGCAGCTGGTGTTGTCCGCGGCCGACTATTATTCCAGCGACGCGAGCGAGACCTACCAGCTGTATCAGGTGACGACCCCGTTCGCGCAGCTCGGCAGTGCGTCGACGTCCATCTTCCAGGATCTCGGCAGCGGCCCGGACTACGGATCGACGACGCTGAGCGCGGCGGATGCGCACCAGACCGTCACCCTCGATCTCGGCGCCATCGCGCTGGCCGATCTCAACAGCGTCCTGGGCGGCGTGTTCGTCCTGGGCGGCGGCTTGACCAGCCTGGGACTGACCGGTCCGAGCGAGGGGTTGTTCGGCAATTCCACCGGCGCCGGCAATCTGTCGCGGCTGGTGCTGACCACCGTCCCGGTGCCGTTGCCGGCCAGCGCGCTGCTGCTGGCGAGCGGCCTGCTGGGCCTGGGCGCGTGGCGCCGCCGGCCCGGTCGTTGACCGGCTGATTCCGGCGGCGGGCTCGCCGCCCGCATTGACGGCGTCAGCCGCAGCACAGCGCAGGGTATGCGCACCCAGGCCGTGCCCAGGGATCTCGATTTCTTTTCCGACGATTACCGTGAGGCGCGGCAGCGCTTGCGCGCGGCCTTGACCGCGGCCGGCGCGTCGCACGAGGCGCTGATCATCGACGCGCGCGGCCCACAGGGCGAAGACCTCGGTATCGATATCGCCTGGCTCGGCGATCCGGCGGCGCGGCGCGTCGTGCTGCATTCGTCCGGCCTGCACGGTGTCGAGGGCTTCGCCGGCTCGGCCATACAACTCAAGGTCCTGGCCGATCCGCCGGCGTTTGGGCGCGGCACGGCCCTGGTGCTGGCGCACGCCTTGAATCCCTTCGGCATGGCCTGGCTGCGGCGCGCCAACGAGAGCAACGTCGATCTCAACCGCAATTTCATCCTTGACGACGACGGATTCACCGGCGCGCCGGAGCGTTACCGGCGGCTCGATGCCGTGCTCAATCCGCGCAGTCCACCGCGCGTCGACGGCTTCGCGCTGCGCGCCGTGGCGAGCATCCTGCGCCACGGTTACGGCCCGCTCAAGCGCGCGCTGGCCGAGGGCCAATACGAATTTCCGCTGGGATTGTTTTACGGCGGTGCCCGGCTCGAGGCCGGGCCGCGAGGCTACTGCGACTGGCTGGCGGCGCGGCTCGGCGCGGTCGAGCGTGTTGTGGCGATCGACGTGCACACCGGGCTCGGCCCGGCGCGCCGCGAGACCTTGTTTCTCGAGACGCGCGGCGCCGGTGGCGACGCGGGCGCGGTCGCGGCGGCGATCAGCCGGCGCCTGGTCGCGGTGACCGAAGGGATGACCGGCGGCGGCTACGCCAACCGCGGCGGTTACGGCGCGGCGCTGCCGCGCCTCCTGCCGCGGGCGGAGGTCGATTTCATCACCCAGGAATTCGGCACCGTGCCGGCACTGGTCGCGCTACGCGCGCTGCGCGACGAGAATCGCTGGCACCACTGGGGCGACGGCGGGATCGCCCATGCCAGCAAGCGCCGCTTGCGCGCGGCTTTCTGTCCGCAGGCGCCGGCCTGGCGGCGTGCGGTGCTGACGCAGGGCGCGGCGCTGCTGCACGACGCCTGTCGTTATGTGTTTTCTGACCATGGAAGCTCTAAGAAACTATCACGACGGGTTCCCTCTCCCCTTGGGAGAGGGACAGGGTGAGGGCAAAAGCACTGCGAATACCCCCTCACCCTAACCCTCTCCCCCGCCATGGGCGGGGGAGAGGGAACTTGTTTTTAGAGGTTGGCTAGAGCGAGTACAGCAGGTCGGTGAGGTCGGTGTAGGCGGCGTCGTCGTAGCGGTCAAACTGCAGCGCCACGCCGCGTGCATCGACGCGCAGCACCCGGGCCGGCAGCCGGTGCTCGTGCACGCGCCCGCGCTTCTTGAAGCGCAGCACGAACTCGAAGCGGGCCCCGACGTGAACATCGGGGGTGTCCATCCTGACCAGCGCGCCGCCGAGACCCAGGTCGACGATGTGCCAGGGCACCGAGTGGGTCAGGCCCAGCCTGACGAGGTCGCCGAAGTCGATTTTCTTGCGCAGGTTCTCGCGCTTATGCTCGCTGCTGTGATCGCGGCGTGCCGGGTGCGGGCCGCCACCCCAGGCCGCGTGCCGCCCGGTATCGGAGTTTCGACTGAGATTGCCTTCCATTCATTCCTCCAGCTCGTCGTTCTCGTAGGATCGCCCGTCGCGGGTCGTGCGGAATCCCTGCGGACATGTATTAAGGAGTATATACATTGCTGTACCCGGCGGTTTGAAGGCGTCGGGACGCCATTCGGCGCCTGATTCCGACGATTCGTCACCCGGCGGCCGGCGGGACCGCGTGGACGGCGGGTTTATGACGATCGAGGGCGGGATCGTGCCCGGCGCGGGCGGCGGGAGCGGGCCGCGGTGCGGACCGTTCAGCCCAGGTCGACCCGCTCCGCTTCCTGGAATCTGCGCGCGAACGCCTCGGCCGGCATCGGCCGGCCGAACAGATAGCCCTGCACGGCGTCGCAGTCGTCGCCACGCAGATGGGCGAGCTGCTGCTCGGTCTCGACCCCCTCGGCGACCACCGTCAGCTTAAGACTATGCCCGAGCGTGATGACCGCGCGGGTGATGGCGGCGTCGTTCTCGTCGCGCGTCAGGTTCCGGACGAAGGACTGGTCGATCTTGAGCTTGTCGATCGGGAAGCGTTTCAGATAGCTCAAGGAGGAGAAGCCGGTGCCGAAGTCGTCGATCGACAGGCGCACGCCCATGTCCTTGAGCCGTTCCAGCGTCGCCGTCGTGCGTCCGACGTCGCGCATCGCCACGCCCTCGGTGATCTCCAGCTCCAGCCGCCGCGCCGGCAGGCCGGTGTCGCGCAATATCGCATCGATGCGTTGCGGCAGGTCCTGCTGCATGAACTGGCGCGCCGAGATGTTGACGGCGACGACCAGATGGTCCAAACCGGCCGCCGACCAGGCCCGGGCCTGCGCGCAGGCGCCGCGCAGCGCCCAGTCGCCGATCGCGACAATGATGCCGGTGTCCTCGGCGAGCGGGATGAACTCGGCCGGCGGAACCAGGCCGCGCTCGGGGTGCTGCCAGCGCAGCAGCGCCTCGGCGCCCAACAGCTTCCCGGTGTGCGCGTCGACCTGCGGCTGGTAGTAGAGGCGCAGCTCGCCGTATTCCTCGGCGTGGCGCAGGTGGTTCTCCAGCGTCAGCCATTCGGCGGCGCGGGCGTTCATGTCGGCGCTGTAGCACTGCAGGGTGTTGCCGCCCAGCTCGCGCGCGCGGCGCATGGCGGTGTCGGCATTGCGCAGCAGGGTGACGACGTCCTGGCCGTCGAGCGGGAACACGCTGATGCCGATGCTGAAACTGAGAAAGAACTCGCGGGTGCTGACGTACAGCGGCTCGCGCATCGACTCGATGACGGTCTCGGCGACACGGATCGGCAGCTCGCCGCGCGTGACGCCGGGAATCAGCAGCGCGAATTCGTCGCCGCCGAAGCGGAACAGGGACACTTGATCGGCAAGCTGCGGATCGCCGTCGAGCACATGCTCGAGGCGTGCGGTCACCGCCTGCAGCAGCCCGTCGCCGATGCCGTGACCGAGGCCGCCGATGATGACCTCCAGCCGGTCCAGGCCGAGCAGCAGCACCGCGGCGCGCATGCCGCCGCGATCGGATGCGTGCAGGGTGCGGGCGAGCTGCTCGTGGAAGCGCCGGCGATTCGGCAGGCCGGTCAGCGGATCGTGATAGGCCGGGTGGCCCAGATCCTCCTGTTCACGCCGGCGCTCGGCCTGATCGGCGAGGGAGGCGCTGATGCGGTAACCGGCGAACAGCAGCAGGGCGGCGAAGATCACCGCGCCCGCAGTGAGCGCCGGGCCGCCGTGACGGACGGCCAGGGCGGTGAGTGCGGCGCCGAGGGCAAGCGCCGCGACGCAGGCGCCGAATATCTTGGTTCGAAGCGAGATGCGCATGTCTGATCCATCCGTGGCCGGCTCGCGGGCCGGCGATCCCTGCGCCGCGAGGGCAGGGCATACGATAGCGCCGCGCCCGCCGGCTTTCCAGCGGGCGGCGGGCGGTACACGGCGCTGTGCTACAATCGCCGCTCCCCGGAGCAGTTCATCCTGGCCATAAACGAACCATGACACCCGCTCTGTCGCTGCGCGGTCTGACCAAGACCTACCCGAACGGCTTCACCGCCCTGAAGGGCATCGACCTCGACGTCGCGCCGGGCGAGTTCTTCGCGCTGCTCGGGCCGAACGGCGCCGGAAAGTCCACGACCATCGGTATCGTCACCTCGCTGATCAACAAGACCGCCGGCTCCGTCAGGGTGTTCGGTCACGACCTCGACACGGAGCTGGCGGCGGCCAAGGCGCAGATCGGGCTGGTGCCGCAGGAGGTCAACCTCAACATCTTCGAGCCGCCGATGCTGATCCTCGCGAACCAGGGCGGGTATTATGGTATCCCGCGGCGCCTGGCGCGCGAGCGGGCCGAGTACTACCTGGACAAGCTCGGGCTCCACGACAAGCGCTTCGACCCGGTGCGCACGCTGTCCGGCGGCATGAAGCGGCGGCTGATGATCGCGCGCGCCCTGGTGCACGAGCCGCGGCTGCTGATTCTAGACGAGCCGACCGCCGGCGTCGACATCGAGATCCGCCGCTCGATGTGGGCCTTCCTCAAGGAGATCAACGCGCGCGGCACGACCATCATTCTGACCACGCATTACCTCGAGGAGGCCGAGAATCTCTGCCGGCATATCGCCATCATCGATCACGGCGTGCTGGTCGAGAACACCAGCATGCGCAAGCTGCTCAACAAGCTGGGGGTCGAGACCTTCGTGCTCGACCTGGGCGCGCCGGTCGCGGACGCGCCGGGCCTGCCGGGCTACGACGTGCGGCGGGTCGACGATCACACCCTCGAGGTCGACGTTTCCAGGGAACACAACCTGAACGCGCTGTTCGACGCACTGACGCGATCCGGCATCCAGGTCCTGAGCCTGCGCAACAAGACCAACCGCCTCGAGCAGCTGTTCCTGCGCCTGGTCGACGCCGGGAGGGCGGCCTCGTGACGCCGGCCGAGCAGTACACCGCCTTCAAGACCATCGTGACCAAGGAGGTCATCCGCTTCACGCGCATCTGGGTGCAGACCATCCTGCCGTCGGTGGTGACCACGGCGCTGTATTTCGTCATCTTCGGCAGCCTGATCGGCCCGCGCATCGGCGAGATGGAGGGCTTCCGTTACATGGATTTCATCGTGCCGGGCCTGATCATGATGTCGGTGATCACCAATTCCTACGCCAACGTGGTGTCGTCCTTCTACGGCGCCAGGTTCCAGCGCAACATCGAGGAGATGCTGGTCTCGCCGATGCCGAACTGGGTGATTTTGCTGGGCTTCGTGGCCGGCGGCGTGGCGCGCGGCCTGACGGTCGGGCTGGTGGTGACACTGGTGGCGATGTTCTTCAGCGACCTGCGGGTGCACAATCTGTGGGTGACGGTGTCGATCGTGTTCCTGACCGCGGTGCTGTTCTCGCTCGGCGGTTTCATCAACAGCATGTTCGCCAAGAGTTTCGACGACATCTCGATCGTGCCGACCTTCGTGCTGACGCCGCTGACCTACCTGGGCGGTGTGTTCTACTCCATCAAGCTGCTGCCGGAGTTCTGGCAGGGGGTGTCGATGGCCAACCCGATTCTCTACCTGGTCAATGCCTTCCGCTTCGGCTTCCTCGGCGTGTCCGACATCGGCCTGCCGCTGTCCTACGGCATCGCGCTCGGATTCATCGCGCTGTTGTTCGCGTTCAGCCTGCGACTGCTCAATACCGGTTACGGGATCCGCAGCTAGCCCGTAGCCGGCGCGCGAATACCCTATCGTTGGCCTAGGACATTGCCGGCCGTGAAATTGACTTGTATCAAGGGCAACGGCACCGCCCTGCGGCACACTGCCCCGCAACGACGAGCATCACGCGGGATCGCATCAGGCATGACACAGCCCTTGAGTCGGCGTCAGTTTCTGCGCGGCGACTATCGCAACCGGCGCCCCGTGTTGCGACCGCCCTGGGCCCTGGCCGAACGCCTTTTTCTCGTCACCTGCACGCGCTGCGGCGATTGCGCGCGCGCCTGCCCGGCGGACGTGTTGCGCATCGCGCACGACGGATTCCCGCAAGTGTATTTCGACCGCGGTGGCTGCAGTTTCTGCGGCGCCTGCGTGGACGCCTGCGGCGCCGGCGCGCTGTCGCGCGCGGTCCGCGGGGATGCGCGTCCGCTGCCGTGGAATCTCAAGGCGCAGATCGCCGTCGACTGCCTGGCCGTCCAGGGCATCGAGTGCGCGGTATGCCGCGAGCAGTGCGAGGCGCGGGCGATCATGCTCGACCGCCTGCCCGGCGTGATCGCGCGCCCGCGCGTCAACATCCGCGCCTGCACCGGCTGCGGCGCCTGTGTGCGCTCCTGCCCGGCGCGCGCCATTTATATGACGGCATTCCACTCCATTTTTGCCCACGACCCGCACCCCCGGGAGGAAGACCCATGCACATAGCCGGTGTCATCGTCCGCACCCGCCCGCAGTTCGTGCCGGAGGTCCGCGCGTCGGCCGCCGGCATCGGCGGCGTCGAGGTGCACGCGGCCACCGACGACGGCCGGCTGGTGGTCACCGTCGAGGGCGCCGACCGCCGCGCCGTGGCCGACGGCCTGTTTGCCTTGAACGGCCTGCCGCAGGTGCTGTCGGCGGTGATGGTCTACGAGCAGTCGGAGCATGAATCGTCGAATCGGGAGGCGTCGCCATGAAACTCACCAGACGGGACTTCATCAAGACCAACGCCGTCGCGGCCACCGCCGCCGCGGTCGGGGTGACGCTGCCGGGCATCGGCACGGCGCTCGCCAAGCCCGACAGCCGCATGCGCTGGGACAAGGCGCCGTGCCGGTTTTGCGGCACCGGCTGCAGCGTGCTGGTCGGCGTGCAGGGCGGCCGCGTGGTCGCCACCCAGGGCGATCCCGACGCGCCGGTCAACCGAGGCCTCAACTGCATCAAGGGCTATTTCCTGTCCAAGATCCTCTACGGCGAGGACCGGCTGACGCGCCCGCTGCTGCGCAAGAAGAACGGCAAGTTCCACAAGGACGGCGAGTTCACCCCGGTGTCCTGGGACGAGGCCTTCGACGTGATGGCGGAGAAGTACAAGGCCGCACTCAAGGCCAAGGGCCCGACGTCGGTCGGGATGTTCGGCTCCGGCCAGTGGACGATCTGGGAGGGCTATGCCGCCACCAAGTTCATGAAGGCGGGGCTGCGCTCCAACAACCTCGACCCGAACGCCCGCCACTGCATGGCCTCGGCGGTCGCCGGCTTCATGCGCACCTTCGGCATCGACGAGCCGATGGGCTGCTACGACGACCTGGAGCACGCCGACGCCTTCGTGCTGTGGGGCTCGAACATGGCGGAGATGCATCCCATATTATGGTCGCGCCTCACCGACCGGCGCCTGACCGCGCCGCAGGTCAAGGTCGCGGTGCTGTCGACCTTCATCAACCGCAATTTCGATCTCGCCGATATCGGCATCGTGTTCAAGCCGCAGTCCGACCTGGCGATCATGAACTACATCGCCCATACCATCATCGAGTCGGGCAGCGTCAACCAGGACTTCGTGCGCCGGCACGTCAATTTCAAGCGCGGTGCCACCGACATCGGCTATGGCCTGCGCCCGACCCATGCGCTCGAGAAGCAGGCGAAGAACGCCGACAAGTCCAACGATGCCAGCCCGATGAGCTTCGACGAGTACAAGCAGTTCGTCTCCGAGTACACGCTCGACAAGGCCCACAAGATCTCCGGCGTGCCGAAGAAGGACCTCGAGGCGCTCGCGAAGCTCTACGCGGATCCCAAGATCAAGGTGGTGTCGTACTGGACCATGGGCTTCAACCAGCACACCCGCGGCACCTGGGCGAACAACCTGGTCTATAACCTTCACCTGCTGACCGGCAAGATCTCCGAGCCCGGCAACGGGCCGTTCTCGCTGACCGGCCAACCCTCGGCCTGCGGCACGGCGCGCGAGGTCGGCACCTTCTCGCACCGCCTGCCGGCCGACATGGTGGTGACGAACGAGGCGCATCGCGACGTCGCGGAGAAGATCTGGAAGCTTCCCAAGGGCACCATCCCGGACAAGCCGGGCTATCACGCGGTGCTGCAGAACCGCATGCTCAAGGACGGCAAGCTGAATGTCTATTGGGTGCAGTGCAACAACAACATGCAGGCCGCGGCCAACATGAACGAGGAGGGCTGGCCCGGTTACCGCAATCCGGAGAACTTCATCATCGTCTCCGACCCCTATCCGACGGTGACGGCGCTGGCCGCCGACCTGATCCTGCCGACCGCGATGTGGGTGGAGAAGGAAGGCGCCTACGGCAACGCCGAGCGCCGCACCCAGTTCTGGCGCCAGCAGGTCAGCCCGCCGGGCGAGGCCCGGTCCGATGTCTGGCAGATCGTCGAGTTCTCCAAGCGCTTCAAGGTCGAGGAGGTCTGGCCGAAGGAACTGCTCGACCGGAAGCCGGAGTATCGCGGCAAGACCCTGTACGACATCCTGTTCGCCAACGGCCAGGTCGACAAGTATCCCCTGAGCGACCTGGAGAAGGGCTTTCCCAACGACGAGTCCCGGCACTTCGGCTTCTACCTGCAGAAGGGCCTGTTCGAGGAGTACGCCACCTTCGGCCGCGGCAAGGCGCACGACCTCGCGCCCTACGAGACCTACCACAAGGCGCGCGGGCTGCGCTGGCCGGTGGTCGACGGCAAGGAGACGCTGTGGCGCTTCCGCGAGGGTTACGACCCCTATGTGAAAAAGGGCGAGGGCGTGCGTTTCTACGGCCACAAGGACGGCAAGGCCGTCATCTTCGCGCTGCCCTACGAGCCGCCGGCCGAGGCGCCGGACAAGGACTACGACCTTTGGCTGGTCACGGGCCGGGTGCTCGAGCACTGGCACTCCGGTTCCATGACGCGGCGCGTGCCCGAGCTCTACCGCGCCTTTCCCGACGCGGTAGTGTTCATGCATCCCGAGGATGCCAGGGAGCGCGGCCTGCGGCGCGGCATGGTCGCCAAGCTTCAGAGCAGGCGCGGCGAGATCCAGTCGCGCGTCGAGACCCGCGGCCGCAACGAGATGCCGCGCGGCGTGGTGTTCTTCCCGTGGTTCGACGAGAAGCAGCTCATCAACAAGCTCACGCTCGACGCCACCTGCCCGATCTCCAAGGAGACCGACTTCAAGAAATGCGCGGTGCGCATCACGAAGGTGTAATGGCGATGAAGGTCAAAATCCTTAGCCACGGGGGTCACGGGGGCCACGGGGAACATCAATTGAGATCGGGTAGTTCTTGTTTTCCGTTGATTCTTCCCCGTGCCCCCCGTGGCTACAGGTTTTTCGCACCGTTAAAATCCGCTACGGCCGATCCGCCATGACCGACAGTGCCGAGCCGAGCAGTCCGAGCCCCGCGCGCCGCCGGTTTTTGAGCGACACGGTGCGCATGGCGGGCGGCGTGACGCTGCTCGCGTTGGGTCTCGGACTCGCGGCGCGCGCGGCGCGCCCGCGGCCGCCAGCGGCGCTGCGGCCGCCCGGGGCGCTCGACGACGCGCATTTCCTCGCCGCCTGCCTGCGCTGCGGCTTGTGCGTGCGGGCCTGCCCGTACGATACGCTGGATCTCGCGCGCCTGGGCGACGGCGTCGCGGTCGGCACGCCGTACTTCACCGCGCGCGCGGTGCCCTGCGAGATGTGCGAGGACATTCCCTGCGTGGCGGCCTGCCCGTCGGGCGCGCTCGATCCGGCGCTCACGGACATCAACGACGCGCGCATGGGGCTCGCGGTCCTGATCGACCAGGAGAACTGTCTCAACTTTCTCGGCCTGCGCTGCGATGTCTGTTACCGCGTCTGTCCCCGGATCGACAAGGCCATCACGCTCGAGATGCTGCACAATCCGCGCACCGGCAAGCACGCGCGCTTCCTGCCTACCGTGCATTCCGAGGCCTGTACCGGCTGCGGCAAGTGCGAGAAATCCTGCGTGCTCGACGCCGCGGCGATCAAGGTTTTGCCGGTGCGGCTCGCCCAGGGCGCGCCCGGCGCGCACTATCGGCTCGGCTGGGAGGAGAAGCGCAAGGCCGGTGGCGCGCTCGTGCCGGACATCATCGATCTGCCCGACCGGCGGCCGGAAGGCGCGCCGTGAACCCGCGGCCCGGCCAGGCGGCGATCGCGGCCAAGGGCTGGTGGCGCGCGCACCGCTTCCTGCTCGCGCGCCGCACCGTCCAGTTCGGCATCCTCGGCTTGTTTGCGCTCGGGCCGCTGGCCGGCGTCTGGATCATTCAAGGGAATCTCAGCGCGAGCATGACGCTCGACGTGCTGCCGCTCGCCGACGTCTTCCTGGTGGTGCAGTCGCTGTTTGCCGGCCACATGCCGGCGCTCACGGCAGTGATCGGTGCAGCGATCATCGCCGTGTTCTATTTCCTGGTCGGCGGCCGCGCCTACTGCGCCTGGGTGTGCCCGGTGAATATCGTGACCGATGGCGCCGGCTGGCTGCGGCGCCGGCTGAACCTGTCGCCGGGCGCGCACTTCAAGCGCGCCACGCGCTTCTGGCTGCTCGGCGCGGCGCTGGCCGTGGCCGCGCTCACCGGCGTGGCCGCCTGGGAGCTGGTCAACCCGGTATCGATGCTGCATCGCGGCCTGCTGTTCGGTTTCGGCCTGGCCTGGACAGTGGTGGCGGCGGTGTTCCTGTTCGATCTGCTCATCGCGCGGCGCGGCTGGTGCGGCCACCTGTGCCCGATGGGCGCGTTCTACAGCCTGATCGGCACGAAGAGCCCGTTGCGCGTGCGCGCCGTGAACCGCGCGCAATGCGACGATTGCATGGATTGCTACGGTGTGTGCCCCGAGCCGCAGGTGATCACGCCGGTGCTCAAGGGCGCGGCGCGCGGTGCCGGGCCGGTGATCCTGTCGCCACAGTGCACGAATTGCGGGCGCTGCATCGACGTCTGCACCCAGGACGTGTTCGCGTTTTCCACCCGATATTCCAATGTTGCGGAGACCTCGTCATGAAGAACTCGACGCTTTTGCCGGTGTTGCTGGCGGCGGGCCTCGCGGCCGGCGGCGCGGTCCGGGCCGCCGACCCCGGCGACCCGGCGGTCCAGAGCCTGCGCGGCGGCGTGCCGATCGACGCGGAGCAGATGCCGGAGGACCTCAAGCGCTGGCAGCGCGACCGCGACCCGATCCCGCGCGACTATCTGCAGCAGCCGCCGCTGATCCCGCATCACATCGACGGCTATACCATCAATGCCCGGTTCAACAAGTGCCTGACCTGCCACAGCTGGTCGAAGTACAAGGAGGTCGGCGCGACCAAGATCAGCCTCACGCACTTCAAGGATCGCGGCGGCACCGACCTGTCCGACGTCTCGCCGCGGCGCTATTTCTGCACCCAGTGCCACGTGCCGCAAGTCGACGCCAGGCCGCTGGTGGACAATCGCTTCCAGCCGATCGACGCGGTCAGCCAGCCTTGAGGGCGCGCCGGACGTGAACGGACCTGAGAACCTTCAAAATCGGGGATAGTGCTCATGGGCATGCGAATACGACTCGTCGAAAGCTGGGGCCGGCTGTGGGCGGCCTTGAAACGGCCCAGCACCGCCTGGTCGCTCGGCGGCCTGCTGGCCGTGGGCTTTTTCGGCGGCATTATCTTCTGGGGCGGGTTCAACACCGCCATGGAGGTGACCAACACCGAGGCCTTCTGCGTCTCCTGCCATGAGATGGAGGAGAACGTCTATCGGGAGTATCGCAAGACCATCCACTACAGCAACCGCACCGGCGTGCGCGCCATCTGTCCGGACTGCCACGTGCCCAAGCAGTGGACCCACAAGTTCGTGCGCAAGATCCGGGCGAGCAACGAGCTGCTCCACAAGGCGCTCGGCAGCATCGACACGCCGGAGAAGTTCGAGGCGAAGCGCCTGACGCTCGCCACCCACGTCTGGGACTCGATGCGGGCGACCGACTCGCGCGAGTGCCGCAATTGCCACGAGTTCCAGTCGATGGACTACAGCGTGCAGCAGCGGCGCGCCAGCAACCTGCACCAGAAGGGCTTCGAGGAGGGCAAGACCTGCATCGACTGCCACCAGGGGATCGCCCACGCGCTGCCGGCCGGCGTCGACGAGTACGATCCGGAGCAGATCACGGCACAGTGAGGCGCGCCGACGCGCGCACCGGCGGCCGTGGATCAGTGTCCGTCGGAACGCGGCCGGTTCGGCAGCGTCGTGGGTGTCGCCCACGGCCCGGGATCGCTCGAGCCGGTCGGGCTGCTGGTGGTGTGGCGGGTGATGGGCGGCAGGCTCAGGGGCGGCCGCGAGGCGCCGGAGCCGTAAATCCACGGCGAGGGCTTGCGGTCGCGGGCGCGACCCGCGCCCGGGATGTTGCTCGCCACCGAGTCCGCCTTACGGCCGAACCATCGCTTCCACATCGCGCTCTCCCGGCGATTGCCTCCCGACGTTGCCCGAAGCCATGAGGTATCCTCAAGCCGCTGTCGGCGGGCCGACAGGATAACCGCCGCCGCGGGCGCTGTAAATGGCGGCGCATCCGGCGTAGTCTTGTGCAGCGCCGAACTTTTTTATAGTTTCACGATCCATGTGCTTGTGCGGCCGCTGGCGCGGCGGCCCGATAATGAAATCAATCCGGAGACCGTGGATGTCGATCGATCGTCGTTCCTTCAAGATTGGCCTGATCGCGGGCGTGTTCCTGCTTTCCGGCGTGCTCATCGGGCTGTTGTTCGGCCTGCGCATGGACTGGGTGGGGCCGGTCCACAGCCAACCGGCGGCGGGCGCGCCGGCGCTGCCGGTGGCCGGTGCGCCGCCGAGCTTCGCGCCGGTCGTCAAGGCCGCGATGCCGTCGGTGGTGAACATCTCCACCACCCGGGTCGTGAAAAACGACATGCAATCGCAGGTGTCGCCGTTCTTCAACGATCCCTTCTTCCGGCATTTCTTCGGCGACGAGTTCGGGAACCGCTTCCAGATCCCGCGCGACCGGCGCGAGAACAGCCTCGGCTCGGGAGTGATCGTCGACGCCGGCGGCTATATCGTGACGAACAATCATGTGGTCGAGAAGGCCGACGAGATCAAGGTCTCGCTCGGCGACCGGCGCGAGTTCACCGGCAAGGTCATCGGCAGCGACCCGAAGTCGGACATCGCCGTGATCAAGATCGACGCCAAGGATCTGCCGGTGATCCCCTGGGGCGATTCCGACTCCCTCGAGGTCGGCGAATACGTGCTGGCGATGGGCAACCCCTTCGGGCTCAACCAGACCGTGACGCTGGGCATCGTCAGCGCGGTCGGCCGCGCCAACGTCGGCATCGCCGACTACGAGGATTTCATCCAGACCGACGCCGCCATCAACCCCGGCAACTCGGGCGGCGCCCTGGTGAACGCGCGCGGCGAGCTGGTCGGCATCAACACCGCGATCTTCTCGCGCTCCGGCGGCTACATGGGCATCGGCTTCGCGGTGCCGAGCAACATGACGCGCAAGGTCATGCGGTCCTTGATCGACAAGGGCAAGGTGGTGCGCGGCTGGCTGGGGGTCTCGATCCAGGAGATCACGCCCGAGCTTCAGAAGTCCTTCGCCCTCAAGGACACGCGTGGCGCGCTGGTCGGCGAAGTGGTCAAGGACAGCCCGGCGGAGAAGGCCGGCTTCCGGTCCGGCGACGTCATCGTGGCGCTCGACGGCAAGGCGATCGACAGCCCGAGCGCGCTGCGCAACACGGTCGCCGATCTGCCGGTCGGCCGCAAGGTGGAGCTGCGCGTCATCCGCGACGGCAAGACGCGCAATCTGGGCGTCACCATCGGCGAGCAGCCCAAGGACCTCGCGGAGGCCGGCGGCGAGTCGGCCCCGGCCGAGACCGACAACACCGCCCTGGCCGGGCTCGAGGTGCAGCCGCTCACCGCGGACATCGCCAAGCAGCTGGGTGTTCCGGCCGACCTGCGCGGCGTGGTGGTGAGCGGCGTGAACCCTGGCAGCAGCGCCGGCGCCACCGACCTGCGGCGCGGCGACGTGATCACCGAGATCAACCGCGAGCCGATCCGCAGCCTGGCCGACTACCAGCGGGTCGCCGGCAAGCTCGGCCGGGACGACAGCGTGCTGCTGCTGGTCAACCGGCGCGGCGGCAAGCTGTTCATCGTCATCAAGCCCTGACGGGGCTGGGCCGGCTGTGGAGACCTCCCCGCGCCATTGACAGCGGCCCGACGACCGGGTCCAATAACTGACCCATCGGTCAGTAATCAAGGTCATGGCGCAATCTCCGAAGAGCGGCCGGCAGCGCTGGCGCCGCCGCAAGGCGGCGCGGCCCGCCGAGATCCTGGATGCCGCGCTCGCGTCCTTCGTCGAGCGCGGCTTCGCCGCGACCCGGTTGGACGAGGTCGCGCGCCGCGCCGGCGTCACCAAGGGCACTGTCTATCTGTACTACCGCAGCAAGCAGGCGCTGTTCCGCGCGGTCGTCGAAGAGCTGGTGGTGCCGGAGGTGGCGCGCGCCGAGCGCGAGGTACGCGCCTTCCACGGGACCAGCGCCGACCTGTTGCGCAAGCTGGTGCACGACTGGTGGCGGACGGTGGGCCTGAGCCGCCTGCGCGGCATCCCCAAGCTCATGACCGCCGAGTCCGGAAACTTTCCGGACCTGGCGCGCTACTTCGTCACCCACGTCGCGCAGCGCGCGCGGCGGGTGTTCGCCGGCGTGCTGCGGCGCGGCATGCGCGACGGTGAGTTCCGCCGCTGCAACGTCGAGTACGCGGTGCGCGTGCTGGTCGCGCCGCTGGTGTTCGCCGCCATCTGGGAGGGTTCGCTGGCGAAATTCGACAAGCCCTATCGCATGCAGCGCTATCTGGACACGCATCTGGACATGTTCCTGAACGGCCTCAGCGTGGTTCCCGGCAAGGACGGCCGGCGGTGAGGCGCGCGCCGCCCTGGGTGTTGTCCCTGGCGCTGCTGGCGGCGTCGCCGGTGCCGCGCGCCGAGGAAGTTCTGAGCCTGGAGCAGGCGCTGGCGCGGGTGGTGGAGAGCTACCCGTCGCTGGCCGTGGCCGGCGCCCAGCTCGCGCGGGCACGCCAGGAGAACGCCCGCATCGAGAGCCTGCTGGGCTGGAATCTGGCGGCGCAGGGCGGTTACGCGCGCGAGGTCTCCATCATCGGCTCGCCCACCGACCGCGTGAGCCTCGGCGCCGACCTCGATCGCCGGTTGCGCTCGGGCTCGACGCTGGGCTTGAGCGGCAGCGCGGCGCGCGAGGACAGCGAGCTGACCTTCGCCCCGACCATCCCCAACCCCCAGACCACCACCGAGTTCGGCATCAATTACCGGCAGCCGTGGGCGCGCGGCGACGACTTTCCCGACTACGCCCAGGGCCTCAAGACCGCCGGGGCGACGCTCGCCATCGCCGAGGCCGACCGACGCGGCGAGTTCGAGCAGGTCGCGCGCCAGGTCGCCGAGCTCTATTACTCGGCCAGCGCCACGCAGGCGCGGCTGCGCAGCGCCGAGCGCGCGATCGGGCGCGCCGAGCGCCTGCTGGATTACGTGCGACGGAACGCGCGGCTGGGGGTCAGTGAAACCAAAGACCTGCTGCAGGCCGAGGCGCAGCTGCGCGCGCGCCAGGCGGAGCGCGACGGGCTGGTCACGGCCTGGGAGCAGCAGCGTGTCAATCTCAACCGTTTGATGGGACGGCCCTGGTCCGAGCCGTTCCGTCCGCAGGCGCCGGAGACCGTGCCGGCGGCGGACGCCGATCCGGCCGCCTGGCAGGGCGAGGCCGAGCGTCACAGTCCGGCGATTCAGCGCAACCGCGCCCGGCTCGATCTCGCCGAGGCGGCGATCGCGCGCGCCCGCGACGCGCGCAAGGACAAGCTCGATGTCGTGTACTCGCTCGGCAGCCGCGCGCGCCGTGGCGACGCCGCGGTCGGCAGCGTCAGCGATTCCGAGCTGGTCGGCGGCGTGCGGTTGGAGTACGGGCGCGCCCTGGACCGGCGCGGCGTCGACGCCGGGCTCGTGCAGGCGCAGATCGACCGCGACATCGCGCTCGAGAACATCCGGCTGGTGCAGGACGACTTGCACTATGCCGTGTACGGGCTGGCGCGTCAGATCGAGGCGAACCGGAACGCGGTGGAGAGCGCGCGGCGCAGTCTCGACGTCGAGCAGCGCAAACTGGCCGAGGCGACCGAGCGCTACCGGCGCGGCCGCACCGAGACCGATCGGTTGATCCAGTACGAGGCCGAGCTCTATCTCGCCGAGCTGTCGTGGGAGCAGCAGCTGATCGAGCTGGCGCGCCGGCACACGGAGCTCGCAGTCGTGCGCGGCGCGCTGTGGACGCGGATCGGCGCGGCCATGGACGGGCCGCGCGGCGATGGCGGGGCGGGGGGTGCACAGTGAAGGCGATGCTCCGATTCTTCGTCGAGCGCGGGTTGATGGTGAACCTGATCTCCATCTTCCTGGTGCTGCTCGGGCTGTTCGCGATGGTTGCCATCAATCGCGAGGCCTTTCCGAACGTCAACCTCGACCTGGTGCAGATCGATACGGTCTATCCGGGCGCGACCCCCGAGGAGATCGAGCGGCTGGTGATCACGCCGATCGAGCAGGAGCTCAAGGCCCTGAACGGCATCGACAAGATGATCTCGGTGGCCTATCCGGGCTCCGGGCGCATCACGCTCGAGCTCGATCCGAACGCCAGCAATCGCGGCCGCATCGTCAGCGACGCGTCGCTGGCCGTGGACCGCGCCGAGCTGCCGCGCGACCTGCCCGACGAGCCGACGGTGCTGGAGATCGACGGCGCGGTGTTCTCGGTCGTCAACCTGGCGGTGTCGGCGCCGCGCAGCGCGCTCGAGCTCAAGCGGCTCGGCGACCGCATCCGCGACGATCTGCTCGAGCTGCCGGGCGTGGCGCGCGTCTGGGTCCAGGGCGACCGAAAGGCCGAGATCCGGGTGACGGTCGACCCCGCGCGGCTGGCGCGCGAGCGCGTCTCGGTCGGCGAGATCGCGGCCGCGCTCGCCGCCTGGAACGTCAATGCCCCGGGCGGCGACCTCAAGGCGCCGGACGGCCAGAAGGCGGTGCGCATCGTCGGCGAGTTCCGCAGCGCCCCGGACGCGGCCAACCTCGTGCTGCGCGCCAACGAATGGGGCGGCGGCCTGCGCCTGGCGGACGTCGCGACCGTGACCGAGTCGCTCGAAGAGCCGCGTATCATCTACGACGTCGCCGGCGAGCCGGCGCTGGCGATGATCGTGATGAAGAAGATCGACGCCGACATCATCTCGACCGTCGACGCGGTCTTCAAATACGTCGAGACCGTCCCGCGGCGCTACGGCGAGGACGTGCGTGTCGACAGTTACCAGGACTTCTCCCGGTTCGCGCGCCTGCGCCTGGGCGTGCTGACCAACAACGCCATGGTCGGCGTGTTCCTGGTGTTCGGCACCCTGATCCTGTTCCTGCGGCCGTCGGTGGCGCTGACCACGACCTGGGGCCTGCCGATCGTGTTTCTCGCGGGCCTGTTCGCGCTGTACAGCTATGGCATCACCCTCAATCTGATCTCGATGATGGGCTTCATCATCGTGCTCGGCATGCTGGTCGACGACGCCATCATGGTCGGCGAGAACATCACCTACCACATGGAGCGCGGCATGAAGCCGCGCGAGGCGGCGGTGCACGGCACCTACGAGCTGATCGGGCCGGTGACGGCGACCGTCATGACCACCATCGTCGCCTTCATGCCGCTGATGTTCATGACCGGCATGATCGGCAAGTTCGTGATCGCCATTCCGATCGTGGTGATCACGCTGCTGTTCCTGTCCTGGCTCGAGGCCTTCCTGATCCTGCCCAGCCATGTCGCCGACTTCACGCATCCCCACCGGCATCCGCCGGAGCGGAAGTGGCTGGTGCGCTTCGAGGAAGGTTACGGCCGGCTGCTGGAATCGGCGCTCAAGCATCGCTACCTGACGGTGCTGCTGTCGTTCGTGATATTGATCGGCAGCCTGGCGCTCGCCCGCTTCGCGATGAACTTCCAGCTCTTCCCGCCGGTCGGCGTCGACCAGTTCCTGGTGCGTGTCACCGCGTCGCCCGGCACGACGATCGAGACCATGCAGTCGCAGCTGATCGCGATCGACAAGGAGATCCGCGCCCGCGTGCGGCCGGAGCATCTGGAGACCACGTTGTTGACGAGCGGCGAGATTTCCATCGACCAGGGCGATCCGCTGACCCAGCGCGGTGCGCGCTACGGGCAGATTCGTGTGATCTACCTGCCGGCGGTGACGCGGCCGGATCACGACGCCCTGGACGACATGTACGCGGTGGCCGACGTGCTGCCGCCGATGTTCGCCGGGGTGGATATCGCCTTTACCGAGGTGCGCCCGGGGCCGCCGACCGGGCGGCCGCTGGAGGTCGAGATCGCGGGCAGCCACGACGGCGCGAGCGAGGCCGCGGCGCGGCGCTTGCTCGTCATGCTGGAGAAGGTCGAGGGCGTCACCTCGGTGGACAGCGGCCTCAAACCGGGTGACAACGAATTGCACGTGGTCGTCGACCGGGCGCTGGCGACCTACGCCGGTGTCGACCTGGCGACCGCCGCCCAGCATGTGCGCGCCGCGGTCGGCGGGCTGGTGGTCGGCACCACGCGCCGCGGCACCGAGGAGATCGACATCACCATCCGCTATCCGGAGGGCGGCGTCGACCAGCTCGCGCAGCTCAAGGGCCTGCAGATCCCGAACCAGCGCGGCGGCCTGGTGCCGCTGGCGCGCATCGCCGAGCTCAAGGAGAATCCCGGATTCAATACCGTCCGCCACAAGGCCGGCATCCGCGTGGTGAACGTGGTGGCCGACATCAACACCGATGTCATCACCAGCCTGGCGCTGAACCGGCTGGTCATGGACCAGCAGGACGAATGGGTCGGCGACGCCGCCGGCCAGGTTCAGGTGGGTTACGGCGGCGAGGAGGAGAAGAACCGCGAGTCCTTCCTCAGCCTGCTGGTGGCCTTGGTCTTCGCCCTGGTCGGCATCTTCTTCATACTCGCCATCCAGTTCAACAGCCTGGGCTATCCGCTGGTGGTGATGCTGGCGATTCCGTTCGGCGCGATCGGCATCATTCTGAGCTTCTACGTGCACGACCTGCTGTGGAAGCCCATGCCGCTGTCGTTCTTCTCGACCATGGGTATGGTGGCGCTGTCGGGCGTGGTGATCAACAGCGCGCTGGTGCTGCTGGTGTTCGTGCAGCGCGCCATGCGCGAGGGCGTGGCCTGCAAGGAGGCCATCGTCCAGGCCGGCCGCCGCCGGCTGCGCGCCGTGGTCCTGACCGCGACCACCACGGTGGTCGGGCTGCTGCCGACCGCCTACGGTTGGGGCGGCATGGACCCGTTCGTTTCGCCGATGGCCCTGGCCCTGTCCTGGGGCCTGATCTTCGCCACGCTGATCACTCTGGTGACGATCCCGGCGACGCTCGCGACGGCCCTCGATATCAAGGCCTGGCTCAAGAAGCAATTCGCGCGCGCCTAGCGTCGGTCGGCGCGGAACACGGGATGTTGCTCCAGCAATGAGAAGGCAGGGTGGGGCTGTGCCCCGCCGAATGGATCCCTGCCGTTTGACGCGTCGCCATGGTGGGGCAGGGCCCCACCCTACGTTTCTACAAATGGAACCGCGCCGCCGGATGCACTATGTTATCGACGAGGACGGCCGGAAGATCGTGGCCGCGATCCAACGAAAAATAAGGACCTGAGCTCCATGATCGCCTCACTCAAGCAATGGTATCGGCGTTACCTGTCCGATTCTCAGGCGGCATTCCTCGCCGGCCTGCTGGTCGTCGGCTTCGCCGTCGTGATCCTCATGGGCGATCTGCTGCTGCCGGTGTTCGCCAGCATCGTCATCGCCTATCTGCTCGACGACGTCGTCGAGCGCATGCAGGCCGCGGGCTCCCGGCATCTCACCGCCGTGGTGCTGGTTTACCTCGCGTTCCTGGCGCTGCTGGTGTTCGTGCTGTTCGGCCTGGTGCCGCTCCTGTCGGCGCAGGTCAGCCAGCTGGTGCAGGAGCTGCCCAGGCTCATCGGCCGCGGCCAGGAGGCGCTGATGCGGCTGCCCCAGCACTATCCGTTCATCACCGAACGGCAGGTGGAGGACATCATGCAGGCGATCGGCACCGAGGTCGGCCACTTCGGCCGCGCGGTGCTGGCCACGTCGCTGTCCTCGCTCACCGGGATCGTGACGATGATCGTCTACGTCGTGCTGTTCCCGCTGCTGGTGTTCTTCTTTCTCAAGGACAAGCACGCGATCCTCGCGTGGTTCGGGCGCTTCCTGCCTGCTCGTCGCGGACTGATGCAGCGGGTATGGCGCGAGATGGACCGGCAGATCGGCAACTACGTGCGCGGCAAGATCTGGGAGATCGTCATCGTCGGCGGCGTGTCGAGCGCCGCCTTCCTGTTTCTCGGCCTGAACTACGCCATCCTGCTCGGCGCGCTGGTCGGCCTGTCGGTGATCGTGCCCTACGTCGGCGCGACCGTGGTGACCGTGCCGGTCCTGGCCATCGGTTATCTGCAATGGGGCTGGGGCTCGGAGTTCGTCGCCGTGGCGGTGGTCTACGGCGTGATCCAGGCGCTCGACGCGGTCGTGCTCGTGCCGCTGTTGTTCTCCGAGGCCGTGAATCTCCATCCCATCGCCATCATCGTCGCGATCCTGATCTTCGGCGGCTGGTGGGGATTCTGGGGCGTGTTCTTCGCCATCCCGCTGGCCACCCTGGTGCAGGTGATCCTGAACGCCTGGCCGCGGACGCCGGCGGCGGCACCGCGCCGGCGCGCGGCGCGGGCCAGACCGTCGCGCGGGTGACCCGACGGATCGGCCTTGAGCACCAGGAGAGATAAGCACCTAAGAACCCCTCTCCCTCAGGGAGAGGGGATGGGGTGAGGGGGATTTTTCCGCCGTCGGTCCTGACCTCGGTTCTCTTCGCGCGGGCAATAGACTAAGCAACGCTGGTCGGATCAGGGGCGCGACATTTGCTCATTGCGCGTTGCTTCCATCAGATGCCGGCTGGTAAGCGACCGAAGAAAACTCACCAGCTCGCGTTTCTCGTCGGGGGTCAGGACTACAGGGCGGCCGGACGTCAGTCCGCGGTAGTAAATTTCGCGCTCCACTGCCTCTTCCAGCGTCGCCACGCTCCCGTCGTGCATGTAAGGCGCGGTGAGTGCCACGTTGCGCAGCGACGGCGTCTTGAACTTGCCGATGTCGCGCGGGTCGTGGGTGACGAGAAAACGCCCGAGCTGGGCGAGCTCGGGGTCCTGAAGGACGACATGGTCGAGCGGGCGAGGCGCGGCGACCGCGCGCGCGGTCAGTTCGGAAAGCCGGCCGCGGATTGTCTCCATGCCGACGCCGATGCTGTGGAATTTCCCGTCCGTCAGCAGCGCATGTTCCTTGCCGATCAAATGGCACTCCGCGCAACCGGCGCGGCTGCGGAACAGCCCGAGCCCGCGTTGCGCCTCGGGCGAAAGCGCATCCGTGTCCGCTCCGTACACATGGCGATCGAAGGGCGTATTGCCGGCACGCAGCGAACGCAGATACGCGGCGAGCGCCGCTCCAATACGCTCTGCGGTGATAGTGGGGCTGCCCGGCCCAAAGCTGTCGGCGAACGCGCGACCATATGATTTGTCCGCGGTCAGGCGGCCCAGCAATTCCCCCCGGTCCGCGAGCCCGTGCTCGACGGGATTCACGAACGGGTCCAACACCTGGTCTTCGAGACGCGTGCGCCGGCCATCCCAGAACAGACTGGTCGCGTACGCGACATTGAACAGCGAGGGCGTGTTGCGCGTTCCGGTCTTGCCGCCGGCCCCGCGTGCCAGGCTTTCGCCGTCGCTGAAGGCCTTGTCGGGCCGATGGCAGCTCGCGCAGCTCACGCGGCCGTCCGCGCTCAGGCTCGAATCGAAAAACAGCCGTTTCCCGAGCGCGATACGCGCCTCCGCATATCTGCTGTCGACCGGGCGGTCGGTGTACGGTGGAATTCCTAAGCCATTGAAATCGGCTGCATTCAAAATTTTGAATGGCAGAGTAGCCAGGGTTACCGCGAATAAAAGTTGTAAGAAGCTATGGAGCATATTAACCATTGCTTGAATTCGACGGCATTCAAAATTTTGAATGGCGGCACGACCACGGTCGCGGCGCAGTCAGGTTCGAAAATGGTGCACACGCTATCGATAGAGCCACTATACCACGCCATCGATTGTCCGCCTGGCGCGGTGGTGCACGAAAATTCAGAACATGATCTTGTGCAGGCTTATGATACGTCGCTAACGCCTTGAAGCATCGTCGCTCAAACCGACAACGAAACCGTAACGGATACACGTCGGACTGAAGCTCGCTATTGCATTCGAAACGACGTTGTGATTTATTCGCAGTCACGCCGGTGCGATCGACTGAAGGTTGTCGATACAACAAATACAATAACCAGCAACAATCGCATCGCGCCCACGGCAAATCAACGCACTTGCAGCACGCGCTTCGGTTTGGCTTATGGGTGCTCTCCCTCTCCCGCATCAGCGGGAGAGGGATGGGGCGAGGGCCAACAGTATGCAAGGACGTTGTCGTTCTCCCCCTCTCCCTCCGGGAGAGGGATGGGGTGAGGGCAAGGTTACCCAGCAGCCACAGCAAGAAGAACGGTCGGGACCAAGCACCCGACAAAAGGGGAAAGGACATATGCGTCCGGGAGGAACGCGCCGCGCAGGGAAAGTGTGTAGCGGTGCGATTGGATTTCTGATCCATCGTTATCGGTGGCGGTTCACGCCGCCGGGGCGCACGCGCGGTTGGTGGGCGGCCTGGCTGCCGGCACTCGCCATCGTCCTCGGTGCCGCGCTTGCCTTCCCGCCGCCCGCCTGGGCGGATGTCTCCTACACCTACGACGATCTCGGCCGCATCAAAACGGTGCGCAGCGCCTCGGGCGAAGTCGCCGAGTACGTCTACGACGCAGTCGGCAACATCCTCCAGATCCGGCGCGTCGGTGCCGGTCAGCTCGCGGTGACCGGGTTCACACCCACCAGCGGCCCGGTTGGCACCAGTGTCACGCTCAACGGCTCGGGGTTCAGCGCCACCGCTGCCAACAACGCGGTAAAATTCAACGGTGTCGCGGCGACGGTGACTTACGCCACCGCGAACCGACTGGTCGCCACCGTGCCGGCCGGCGCGACCACCGGCCCGGTTTCCGTTACCGTCGGTACCTCCACGGCAACCAGCATCGACGCCTTCGCCGTGGTGTCCGCAGCGGGCCGGCTGCCGCCGACGATCGCCGACTTCACGCCCAAGATCGGTCCCAAGAACACGGTCGTGGCCGTCACCGGCACGAACTTCGATACCGGCGCAGGCGCGACCCGTGCACTGCTCAACGGCACGCCTGCCAAGACCGTGGTTGCAAGCAGTACCTCGCTTTCCCTGACAGTGCCGGACAAGACGGGCTCGGGCCGCATTCAGGTATTGACCGCGGGCGGCATGGCGATGAGCGCTGCGGATTTCATCGTTCCGCCGCCGTCGGTTCCGCAGAGCTACATTGTCGATACCAAGCGCGCCACCGGCGGTGCGGTCACGACGGTCACGATCGGCACCCAGTTCCGCTACGGTCTGATCCTGTTCGACGGCAACCAGGGCGCGCTGTTCGATCTCAACCTGGTGAACTTCACCGTCAACCCGTCTACCGCCTCGCTCAACTACTCCGTATACGGCCCGGACAATGTAAGGCTCGCCACGGGGACTGTGTCGGCGACCAACCGCACGATACACCTGAGTCCCTTGCCCAAGACCGGCACGTATACCGTGTCCTTCTACTCGGGTGCCGCCACTGCGACCATCGGCCTGCAGCAGGTCTGGACCACCGGTGTCGGCGTGAATAGCGCGCGTACGGTGACCACTACGTTCGCCGGGCAGAGCATGCGCGTCAGCTACTTCGGATCGGCCGGCGATAGCCTCGGGCTCGAGATCGCCGGTTTGAGCACGACGCCTGCCGGACAGTCGGTGGCGGTGAGCATGTTCAAGCCCGATGGCACATCGTTCGGGGCGGTCACGACCGCGGCGGTGGGCGATTTCGTCCAGTTGCCGGTGCTGCCGGTCAACGGTCAGTACACCATCGTCGCCAAGCCGGCCGGCACGGCCACGACCTCGCTCAAGCTGACGCTCGAGCGCGGCATCACCCTGGCCGTCAACGGCGGCCCGGTCATCGCCCCGATCGCCACCGCCGGCGAATCGGCGCGCTACGTCTACACCGCACCCGTGAACCTGCCCGTGCAGGTGAACATCACCGGCCTGCAACTGAGCGGCGGGGCAAACGCGACCGTCGCCGTCTACAGACCGGACGGCACCGCCCTCATCGCCGCTTCCACCTGCGTGGCCCCGGGCTGCGCGATCATCGTCCCCGGCCAGCCGTCGGCGGGGCCGTTCAGCATCGTCGTGCGGCCGGCGGGTGGGGCGACGGGGACGGTGTTTGCGGCAGTGGCGGCCAGCGATTCCGTGGGGTCGTTCGACTCGAACAATCCGATTACGGCGGTGGTGGAGCCGGGCAAGAGCGCCTATTTCACTTTCCCCGCCACCGCCGGCGAAAGCCCGGGCCTCTACCTGCAGTTCTCGCCGAACAGCGGGTACAACCCGGTCGCGTCGACCACCCCGCGCTACATCAAGATCTACAAACCGGACGGCACGCTGCTCCTCGATGGCCCCATC
>DASWHF010000140.1:0-5821 GCA_036393295.1 Acidiferrobacterales bacterium | reverse complement strand
GAAGCCGGCGCGCTCTGGTTCAAGCGCCTGACCGACACCTACGCGCACGCGATCTGGCTCAATCCCGAGGCAGAACAACACTGGGAGTACACGCCCTCGATCCAGGTCACCCAGGAGCTTCTCGGCAAGGACCGCATGTTCCCGTTGACGCTGGAGGGCCTCGACCGCGGCATGCGGCGGCTGGGACGCTGACAAACTCGCTAGAATCCGGGCAGGTCGAAGAACAAAGGGGAGTCATCCGATGCTGAGCGCTTCACTGATGGGACTGTTGGGCTTCGCGGCCTGGGCCGTGCTGCTGGTGTTCGTGGTCCTGCTGTTCCGTACCGCGGTGGTCTTCACCGGCAAGAAGCGGGCGAACTCCTGGCCGCGCGGCGACAAGGCGCCGGCCGACGAGCCGGGCATCATCACGCGCATCGGCCATGCGCACCTGAACGCCGTCGAGAACCTGCCGATCTTCGTCGCGCTGGTCGCGATCGCGTTCGCCAGCGACCAGCTCGCGATCACCGACAAATTCGCGATGTGGGTGCTGTACGCGCGCATCGCGCAGTCGGTGACGCACATGATCGGCGTCACCCACTGGCTGGTGTTCATCCGCGCGAACTTTTTTGCGATCCAGCTGCTCCTGTACGGCTTCATGATCCTGGGACTGCTTCCCTGAACGCGCGGCTCCGGCGGCGCCTGCGCCGCGTCACGGTCTGGGCGCTGGTCGCGGGCGCCGCCGTGCTGGCGCTGGCCAACCGGTGGGTCATCAACAGCACCGACGCCTACCTGTACCAGGACTCGTCGCTGATGCCGGAGAACGAGGTCGGCCTGGTGCTGGGCTGCAGCCCGTTCGTCCGCACCGGCGAGCCCAGCCCGCAGTTCCACGGCCGCATGCAGGCCGCCGCGCAGCTGTACAAGCTCGGCAAGCTGCAGCGCCTGATCGTGAGCGGCGCCAATCCGGATTCGCGCTACAACGAGCCGAAGAAGATGCGCGAGGCGCTGCTCGGGCTCGGCGTGCCGTCGGAGGCCATGGTGCTGGATTACGCCGGCAACAGCACGTTCGACTCGGTGATGCGGGCGCGGGTTGTCTATGACCTCGACCGCATGACCGTGATCACGCAGAAATACCACGGCTACCGCGCGCTGTTCCTGGCCCGCAAGACCGGGATCCACGCGGTGGCTTATGCCGCGCCGCTCGCGAGCAGCGGCGGCCTCGGCCTGCGCCATCCTCCGCGCGAAATCCTCGCGCGGCTGCTCGCAGTGCTGGACCTGTTCGTGCTGCGCACGCAGCCGCGCCTGCTGGGCACGGAGGCGCCGACCGCGCCTGCGGTCGGCAATTAGCCCAGGGTCAGCGCGTCGCCTGCTTGGAGACGTTGGCCGGGTCGTAATACGCCGGCGGGAATTCCTGCTCGACGAACTCGGCGTCCTCGTTGCTGAGCGCCTGCACCAGGTAGCGGTTGTTCAGCAGGTCGTACACCGTTTCCGCGACGATGCCGGAGAACGGCTTGTCGTACAGCATCAACGGGTGCGCTTCCTGCCAGCGCCACAGCTGGTCGCGGTTGTCGTAGATGTCGACCAGCAGCATGTTCCAGGCGTCCTCGTCGATGTAGAACGTGCGGCGCTTGTAGATGTGGCTGGTGCCGGGCTTCAGCTCGGACTCGACCACCCAGACGCGGTGGCGCTCGTAGCGCGGCAGGTCCTGGTTCAGGAAATCTTTCTGCACGATGTCGCGGTACTTGTACTCGCCGCTGGACAGCCGGTAGGCGTTGTACGGGACGATCATTTCCCGCTTGCCGACGATCTTCCAGGTATAGCGGTCCATGGCGCCGTTGAAGGTGTCGGTCTGGTCGTTGGTGCGCAGGCCATCGGCGGCCGTGCCGGGATTGTCGTAGCCGACGTTCGGCGCGCGCCGCAGGCGGCGCTGGCCGGGGTTGTACTGCCACGCCTTGCGGGGCTCCTTGACCTGGTCCATGGTCTCGTGAACCAGCAGGATGGTGCCGACCAGCCGCGCCGGCTGGGTCACGATCTGCAGGAAGTAGATCGCGATGTTGTCGAGGTTCTCGGGCGTCGCGGTCGGCATGCTGTAGCGCAGCGCGAAGTCCTCGCGCAGCGTGACCTGGCTGTAGTTGCCCGAGGTCGTCACCGCGAACTGGTTGTTGAAACGCCGCCCGCCGATGCTGCGGTAGCGCAGCTTGTGGTTCCACACCGGCTCGTGGCCGCTCTTCGGGATCGGGAACGGGATGCCGGTCGCGGCTCCCATGATGGCGTCGCCGTTGCCCCCGAGCGTGGCATTCAGCGCGTTCTTGCGCGTCGCGTCGTAAACGAACTGCGGCAGCGCCAGCGTGCGGCGCGTCTGGTAGACGTGCATCTTGTAGCTGCCGTACTTGCGCAGCATCGCCAGCTGGCCGGCCGACAGCGAATCCTTGTATTGATCCGCATTGGCGCCGGTGATGGTGAACAGCGGCTTGTCGTCCGGGAACGGATCGCAGTAGCGCCCGCCGGGCTTGAAGCACGCCGGCGGCTTCGACAGTCCGCCGTCCCAGGCCGGAATCGAGCCGTCCTTGTTGCCGACTTTCTCGGCGCCGGTGGGCGTGAGGTCCTTGCCCAGGCGCGCGGCCTCGTCGGGCGAAACCTTCGCGGAAACGGCGCCCGCGGCCAGCCAGCCGCACAACGCCACAGCAGTCAGAGTCAGACGCATGTTGTTATCACTCCAGAAGCGGGCTTCAGAACGCATACTTCACGGCGAAGTCGACGTAGTCACGGTCGGACACGAGGTTCTTCGCGCCGCCGCCGAAGTACATCGCGTATCCGAGGTCGAAGGTCCAGGCCTGCAGGTAATTCACGCTCAGGATGGAATTCAGCTGGCGCCGGCCTTCGACGAAATTCACGATCGGCGTCGGCGTCACGCCGTTGACGTCGTGCTGGAACAGGAACGTCGGCTCGACCGTGAAGGCGCCGAAGACGTTGTTGTAGGTGAAGCGCGCGGCGGCCTTGTAGCCCCACGAGCTCGCCGTCGCGTAGGCGCCGTACGGCGTGATCGGCAGGCCGAAGGCCGTCGCCGGATTCAACGCCGCGGTGCCCGGATTCATGGTCGACGTGCCCGGCGCGTCGTAGGCCAGCACTTCGGGCGACGGCAGGTCGTGCACGTGCACCAAGGCGCTTTCCACGAACGTCGACAGCTGGTCGTAGCCCAGCATCGGGCCGAAGATCTTGGTGAAGCTCAGGTCCAGCTGGCTCACGTCATGGCGGCGCCAGCCGCGCAGGTACTGGTGGCCCAGCGTGCCGCCGGCGAGCGGGCTGATCTGGCCCGGGGCGCCGAGGCCCGCGAGCAGGACTTCGACGTCGTCGAGCTGCAGCGGCTGGTCGACCTTCATGCTGTATTCGCCCTGCACCGCGATGTCGAGCCAGGCCACGGTGGTGTTGAACGAGGTGCCGTAGAGCTGGATGTCCTCGGGGAACTCGATGAAGTAGTTCGCGTCGTCGGCCGGCGAAGTGGGCCCCGTGCGCGAGGTGCCGGAGACCACGGGCAGGCGGCTGTGGTAATTGGCGCCGTAGAACGACAGGTCCATATCGTTGAGCCAGGGCACGAAGAAGCTCAACTTGGCGCCGTACTGGCCGGAGTCGCCCGGCTCGACGTTCGCGCCGCGGGGTACGGTGCTGCCGAACGGGATGCACGGCGAGCCGAAGCCCGGCACCAGCGACGGCGGCGGCAGACACCACGTCGCCGGGTTTGCGCTGACCGAGGCCGGCTGGTTCTCGCCGGCTCGCCCGAAGCCGAGATTGGCCTGGGTGCCGCCGACGCCGGCGAAATCGCTGGTGCTCAGGAACGTGCCGGCCGCGTCGATGATCGTCTCCTGCCACTCGTACTGGTAGAAGCCCTCGATGCCGACACCCTCCATCAGGTCGAGCGAGACCACGGCCATGCCGACCGGCGTCTGGATTTCCTCGATCTCGAAGCCGGGCACGCGCAGCTGGTTCACGTCGGCCGCGATCAGCGCGTTGAGACCGTGCTGCACGAACGAGGATTCGCCCCAGTTCAGCAGCTGGCGGCCGAGTTTGATGTTCAGCGAGCGGTCGCCAAACACGTCGAAGCGCCCGAAGACGTAGGCGTCGAGCAGGTCGAAATCCGAGCCGACGTGGTCGCGAACCTGGTTTTGCTTGGAGATGCGCTCGCTCTGGCCGAATTCCTTGTTCGCGCCGTAATCGGCCGGATCGAAGAAGTCGGCGTTGTTCAGCACCGGATTGCCCAGCGCGCTGCCGCGCACGAACAGGCCGAACTCGCCCAGGCTGATGGCCAGGTCGGACGTGATCTTGGCCGCGCCGCTGACGACGTCGCCCTTGTCCCAGGCCAGGTTGCCGTCGTCGCCGTTGGTCGTGAAGGCGGTGCCGCCGTTGGCGATGCCGACCAGCGCGGACTCGCGGTCCTCGACCCGCACGGCGATGCCCATCGACGCCTTGTTGGTCACCGTGGCGGTGGCGGGCCCCAGGTTGAACTCGATGGCGCCGGCCGATCCTGCGATCAGCATGCCGGCAGCAACAGCGGCGAGCCGCGTGAGCGCCAGCTTTTCAAACGAGTTCATGTCTGCTCCGTTCTTCGTGTTCTGCAGGCTCATGGGCAGCTCCCCCCGATCGGCAGGACGGCGCCATTGGTGGCCAGGAAGGTCGCCGTCTGCTTCTGCATGGCGCAGGTCGCGGCGGCGAAGGTCGCATCGGCGCCCGCGACGGCTGAGCTGTCCGGCGTCAGCAGGGTCCCGTGCTCGGCCGTATCCGGGGCGAACACGACGGCGGTGTCGGCGCCGGCGCTCGCCTGTGCGGCAAACGGGACGGTGCCCATGGTGGCGGTGGCGCTCAGGCCCATGATCCGGATCAGCGCATCGGTGCCCGACAGGTAGCCCGTGATCACGGTCTCGTCCTGGTAGGTGATGGCGGCCAGCGTTTCGGTCGCGGGCAGCACCAGCGGCGGACACAGCGCGAGCAGCGCCGCGCCGGCGACGCCGGATGCTGCGGCCGTGCCGGCGGCATCGACCGTCGTCGCCGTGGCGCCCATGCCGACCGGCAACGCACCCGGATCCGGGCAGGTCGTGCCGGCGCTGTTGGGCACCACCGCATCGCCGATCACCTCGACCAGGTGGATGGCGTGGTTGTCGTTGGCGGCAGCCGCGTAGTTGATCGGATCACCCGGATCGACCAGGTGCTGGGCGAAGCGGACGAACGTCTCGTAGGTGTCCGTGCCCTCGAAAACGAAGCTCGCGGCGAGGCCCGCGGCGATGCGCGGACCGAACGAGGCCGAGGCATCGAGCAGTTTGCCGAGGCCGCCGCCCGGCACGTGCAGGCTGGCGGCGCCGACGTCGGTGTTCACCCCGAGCATCGTCGTGCCGACGATCGCGCCCAGCGACTGGCCGGCGAAACGCAGCTGCGTCTCGTCGATTTCGTCGGTGCCGGCGTCGCCGTCGAAGTTCAGGACGTTGACCGACTTGACCAGGTGGATCAGGTCGGACTCGGCCTGCCGCAGGTTGTCGCGGCTGGTGATCAGGCTCGACAGATTGACCATGTGCGTGCCCGAGCAGTCGACGAGTCCGTCGGCGCCCAGCGCGCCGGTAACGTTGTCGACGTAGTCGACCTCGAACGTGCGCTCGGCGGCGCCGGCGTAGAAGGCGTTGGTGGCGCTGGTGCCGCAGCCCGGCGACACCGCCGAGGTTCCCGGCACGAGGCCGTGCAGCGGCATGTCGATGGCCACGACCACGAAGCCCGCCGCCGCCAGGGTCGGCGCGATGGCGAGCATGTCGGAACGGTTGCGCGTGATGCCGTGCTGGAAGATCACCACCGGCCAGCCGCTGGC
>DASWHF010000139.1:0-19447 GCA_036393295.1 Acidiferrobacterales bacterium | reverse complement strand
CTAACGAGCCTGTAGAAAAACCCTTCCCCAAACCCTACCCGGTCCGCACCCGGCCGACAAGCGATCGCGGACTTGGGTCCTTCTATATATAGGGCTGCCTGTCTGCATGATTCTTCCCGGACCCCTCTCTAACTTGCCCCGCAGTGGGCGATCTTCTCGATGTTGTGTACCAGGGTGAACAGCTTCCATTGCGCATCGACCTTGTCTTTGCCGCGCAGGGTGAAGCGCCGCAGGCCCTTGTTCTGGAGGTTCGCGAACACCGGCTCGACAATGGCGATGCGCTGGTTGTAGGTAAAGCGGCCCTGGACGGTGTCGAACTTGCGTTTCATCTTCTCGATCGGGCTTTCTTTCCTGGTTTCGGTCTTGCCGATGAAGAGCGTGACCTGTTTGGTTTCGGTTGTCTGCGGTGTGGTCAGGCAACGATGGCGTAGTGTGCACGGGCCACACACCGACTTGGCGCCCCGGAACTTCACGCCGAGATAGCCGTGCACGTCGATGTTGTTGCCGTTGCGGTATAGATTGTTCCCGGCCGGGCAACGGCAAGTGCGGTGTACTGCGTCGTAGTCGAAGTCTTTGGCGGTGAAGCGGTGGGGGTTCGACCCGGCACGGCGACGCTTGTCCTGTCTGGATCGTTCCTTGTAACGGTCGGCCCCGGCAAACACCGGATCGCGGTGTCGATGGTCGCGGTCGGCGATATAGGCATCGATCTGATGGTCTTGCGTGTACTGCACGCTGTTCTGGCTGGAGTAGCCGGCATCGGCGGTGAGCTTGGTCTTATCGAAGATGTCCTCGGCGATCCCGGCCGCCTGGCATTGATGGCGAGTGCTCTCGATCATCGGCGCCAGCAGGTGCGCCTCCTGGCCCTCGCCGTGGGCCTCGGCAGTCACCACGATCTGGTGTTGGGCGTCGACCACGGCAATGCCGTTGTAGCCTTGAATCACACCGTGATTCGTGGACATTTTGGCGCTGTCGGGGTCGGTGATGTTGCGCTTGCGCTCCTTGCCGCTCGGGCCGAGGTTTGGCTGGGCGGTCTTGAGGAAGCGCTTGATTCGGTCGATCTTGCGCGCGTAGGTGGCACGTTTCTTCTCCTCCTGGGCCACGACCGGGGAGAGTTTCTCCTGGGCGTCTTGCGTCTGATGCCGGGCCACGATCTTTTGGGCGGCGGCTTTAAGCTTCTTCTGTTTGTGGCGTAGCTCCTTCAGGGTGCCGCTCCACTGCTTGGAGGCATTGCTCGGCAATTTGCAGCCGTCGATGGCGAAGGTGTCCCGGCCGATCAGGTTCAATTCGCTGGCGTACAGCAAGACATCGGTGAACACGCTTGCCACTTCCCGGTGCATTTGACTGATGAAGCCGGCGATCGTGGTGAAGTGCGGGCGGGTGTCGGCGGACAGGGCCATGAATTGGACGTTGCGCTCGCAGGCTTCGGCCAATCTCCGGCTCGAGACAATGCCTCGGTAGTAGCCGTACAACACGATCTTGAGCAGCACGGCCGGGTCGTAGGCCAGGCGCCCGGTGTCGTCGTTGGCATAGCGCTCCTCGAACGGCGTGAGGTCGATGTGTTTCTCGACGATGTCGTTCAAGGCGTGTTCGAAGGAGTCCGGCAGGATCTGGTCGCGGAACGAGACCGGGATGAGCTTGCCTTGGTCGAGGTTGTAGGGCTGGTAGCGGGCCATCGACTTCTCCTGTCCGGGTTGAGCGGTGTGACCCCAATCTCAAGCATGGCGATGGCTGGATTTTACGTGGTTTGGGGAGTTTTTCTACAGTCTCAACGCCGTGTTGAGCGGCGCGGGGCACGAACCCAACAGGAAACGATGCGCCGTATCACCGCGTCCGCCTCGAACACAAAGTTAGGTGTGTTTTTGCTGTCCACGTAAACCCCCACCAAAGCCTAAGCCCATAGCCATAACAACGGGCAAATACACCGGCATAGCCACGACCAACAAAGCTACACCAATATTAGCGCCACCGCCGCGGTAGTTCTCGCCGGTGGTAAGCCACAAAAGCGTCGCTGGCAAGACGAAGGCTAGATAGCCGGCAATTGCCGCGCCCCACATTCCGGCACGCGATATCCGAAATTGATTCTCCCGATGAGACAGAGATACCCAGGCAAGAACCGAGAAACAGACCGCCGGTATCCCAAGCCAATAAGCCAACTGGTAGAAGCTGGCAGTAACCAACGGGTTTGTAGTACCCCAAAGCTTAATAAAGCTTGTTGTGAATATGACTGGCGCAATCAAGCCAAAAACAACTTGGAGTACTGCAAATATCCTGCGCGAGGTGATCTCGTTAGTCATGTCCAAAAACACCTAACGTTTAGTTGTGCCGCGCCGCCCCGGCGACACCAGGAAACAAACCGCTGTCCCCGGCGTCGGCACGAACGGCTTGTTATGCGATACCTTGAGATTTGGGCACGGCACCATGGTGAATCCCGACGCTAAGGTTTTGGTTTTGCCACGCTACCGCCAGGCACGGCACCACCAGACTCCCCCGTGCTTTCAGCGGTGTGGCTCGGAGCCGATTCGTTTTCTCGGCTAACTCCGTTGGTGTCCTGACGGCACGGGCGGGCAGGACAAAATTCTTTTACGCATAACGTGTAGTTGTGCCGCGCCGCCCCGGCGACACCAGGAAACAACCCGCTGTCGCCGGCGTCGGCACGAACGGCTTGTTATGCGAGAGCATGGGTGTTGGGCACGGTGCCATGATGAACCCTAAGGCTACGATTTTGGTTTTTGCCACGCTACCGCCAGGCACGGTGCTTTCAGGCCTCCCGTACCTGACCGCTACGTTGTTCGAAGCCGATTCGTGATGTCGGCTAGCTGCGTTGCTTACCTTCCGGCACGGATACGCCCGGCAAAGTTCTTTTACGCATAACAGTGAATTAGACAGAATTCTGCCTTTTACGGTGTTATACAGAATTCTGTGTATGTCGGATTGTATTTTCTAGAAAACTAGCACATTATTCCGGTCACGATAAGGACATCGAATCCCACCACCCCTGCTAAGGATGGCATAGTGGATGATCAGTCTGTTGCCCGTTTCTGGGACAAATTCGTCGAGAAATTAATCGGTTACGGTGTGAAGCCGAAGGTATTTCGGTGGCACGTGCGGCATGCCGAACAGTATATCGAAGCTCACCCGGACCACCGTTTGGCAAGTCATTCGGCGCAAGACGTCGAGCGGTATCTGGAAGCAAAAGGCAGAAATCCGAGGCTCGAGGACTGGCAGTTTCAGCAGATCGTCAAGTCCCTGCAGATACTGTTCACGGAACTCGTCAAGGCGCCGTGGGCGACCGCCTTTCCGTGGCAAGACCTCATTGATAGCGCCCGCGAGCTACCCGCGGCGCATGCCACGGTGGCGCGCGACTATGAAAGCGCGCCTGGCGATGCCGGGGGTCGCGCCACGAATCGACATCAGGGGCCTGCCGAGAGTGGGCTGCGGGAGTTCAGGAAGGCGTTTCCGGCGCACCGGGATCGAACGATCGCGGAGATCCGGTTGCGGCAATACTCGATCCGTACCGAACGGGCCTATCTGTTGTGGCTTGCGCGGTTCGCGGCATTCCATGGCATGCGCGACCCGGCGGTGCTGGGTGCGTCGGAAATTACAGCCTATTTAGAGCACCTCGCTGTCGGGCGCCGCGTTGCGCGCAACACCCAGGCGCAGGCGCTGAACGCGCTGGTGTTCTTCCACAAGAGGGTGCTCAAACGCGAGGATCTCGACCTTGGGCGGTTTGCGCAGGCCAAAAAGCCGCGTCGACTGCCGGTGGTGCTGACGCGGGATGAGACACAACGGCTATTGTCTGGAATCGCGCAACCATCGATGCGGCTGATGGCGAACCTCCTGTACGGCTGCGGGTTACGTCTCATGGAGTGCATTCGACTGCGTGTGCTGGATATCGATTATGGATCCGCGTTCGGGCGAGGTACGCCGCCATCACGTCCACGAGAATGGCCTGCAGAAACTTATCAAGCTGGCGGCGGACGAGGTCGGCTTGAACAAGAAAGTGAACTGTCACGCATTACGGCATTCCTTTGCCACGCATCTGCTCGAGTCGGGTTATGACATTCGTACGGTTCAAGAACTGCTGGGTCATGCTGACGTATCGACGACCATGATCTACACGCATGTGCTGAACCGGCCGGGGGTGACGGTCACGAGCCCGTTGGATATTCTGCCGATCAGGCATATATGAGTCCGGAGCAGTAAATCGACTTTGGGTCATGCGAGGCGCTGGACCGAGGTCACCAGCAGCGCGAATTAGGACTGGCGCGTTCCAACTAGCTTCTGAAGCTCCTGCTGAACGGGTAGCAGCCGATTGGCGACAACGTCCCAGACAATATCCAGATCAACGCCCATGTACCCGTGTATCAGAACGTCACGCATGCCGGTCATGCTGGACCAAGGGATCGTCGGATGCCGACGACGGAATTCGGCGGAGAGGCCTTTGGCCGCCTCGCCCACGATTTCGAGATTTCGGATTACGGCGTCCTGGATCAGAGTGCTCTGCATGAATGCGTCCCGACCCTCCCGGGTATAGTCGAGAACACGCGTGATGGCGTCGTGGATGTGGTGAACGTAGGCGTCGTCCCGCTTCACAGCGGTCGAGCCTCCTGGAGCACTCGGTCGCGGATGTAGGGGGAAAGTGCTTTCTCGGTCAGCACATCGAAGCGGACACCGAAGCACCCTTCGAGTTCGTGCTTGAACTCGACCAGATCGAAGAGGTCGCGGTGTGGTTCGAACTCGACCAGCAGGTCGATATCGCTGTCGGCGGTCTGCTGGCCGCGTGCGTACGAGCCGAACACGCGCACTCGCCGCACACCATGGCGGCGGGCAATCTCAAGCAATATTTCCTTGTCAACAGGCGTTGCCATATGACAAGAATAGCTCGAACTCAGCCCTTGCGGTAGATCTCCGCCCCCTGTTGCACGAACTCCACGGCCTTGGCCTCCATGCCCTGCTCAAGCGCCTCGTCCTCCTTGAGGCCCTGCGCCTTGGCGTAATCGCGCACCTCCTGGGTGATCTTCATCGAGCAGAAATGCGGGCCGCACATGGAGCAGAAGTGGGCAAGCTTGGCGCCCTCCTGGGGCAGGGTCGCGTCGTGGAATTCGCGCGCGGTGTCGGGGTCGAGCGCGAGGTTGAACTGGTCCTCCCAGCGGAACTCGAAGCGCGCCTTGGACAGGGCGTTGTCGCGGATCTGTGCGCCGGGGTGGCCTTTGGCGAGGTCGGCGGCGTGCGCGGCGATCTTGTAGGCGATGATGCCGTCCTTGACGTCCTTGCGGTCGGGCAATCCTAAATGCTCCTTGGGCGTGACGTAGCAGAGCATGGCGGTGCCGTACCAGCCGATCATGGCGGCACCGATCGCCGAGGTAATATGATCGTAGCCGGGCGCGATGTCGGTGGTGAGCGGGCCCAGGGTATAAAACGGCGCCTCGCCACACTCCTTGAGCTGCTTGTCCATGTTCTCCTTAATCAGGTGCATGGGGATATGCCCCGGGCCCTCGATCATGGTCTGGACGTCGTGCCGCCAGGCGATCTCAGTGAGCTCACCCAGGGTCTCGAGCTCGGCGAACTGGGCGCGGTCGTTGGCGTCGGCGATCGAGCCGGGGCGCAGCCCGTCGCCGAGCGAGAAGGCCACGTCATAGGCCTGCATGATCTCGCAGATCTCCTCGAAGTGCGTGTAGAGGAAACTCTCCCGATGATGCGCCAGGCACCACTTGGCCATGATCGAGCCGCCGCGCGAGACGATGCCGGTGACGCGCTGCGCGGTGTAGGGGATGTAGGCCAGGCGCACGCCGGCGTGGATGGTGAAGTAGTCCACGCCCTGTTCGGCCTGCTCTATTAAGGTATCGCGGAAGATCTCCCAGTCGAGCTCCTCGGCCTTGCCGTCGACCTTCTCCAGCGCCTGATAGATCGGCACGGTGCCGATCGGCACTGGCGAGTTGCGGATGATCCACTCGCGGGTCTCGTGGATGTTCTTGCCGGTGGAAAGGTCCATCACCGTGTCGCCGCCCCAGCGCGTCGACCACAGCATCTTCTCCACCTCCTCCTCGATGCCGGAGGTGACCGCCGAGTTGCCGATGTTGGCGTTGATCTTCACCAGGAAATTGCGGCCGATGATCATCGGCTCGGTCTCGGGGTGATTGATATTGGCTGGAATGATGGCGCGGCCGCGCGCGACCTCGTCGCGCACGAACTCGGGCGTGATCGTCTTCGGGACGTTCGCGCCGAACGACTGGCCGGGGTGCTGACGGGTGAGGCCGGCGTCCCGGTACTCGTGCAGGCGCAGGTTCTCGCGGATCGCGATGAACTCCATCTCCGGCGTGACCAGGCCGCGCCGCGCGTAGTGCATCTGCGTCACGTTGCGGCCCGGCCTGGCGCGGCGCGGCTTGCGCAGGTGCGCGAAGCGTAAGCCGGCGAGCTTGGGGTCGTTGTTGCGCGCACGGCCGTACGCGGAGCTGAAATCGGCCAGCGTCTCGGTGTCGTCGCGCTCCTCGATCCAGCGCGCGCGCAATCCCGGCAGGCCCTGGCGCAGGTCGATGCGCACGTCCGGGTCGGTGTAGGGGCCGGACGTGTCGTAGACCCAGATCGACGGGTTGTGCTCGACGCCGGCGGCGCCGCGCGTGTCGTGCAACGCAATCTCGCGCATCGGCACACGCAGGTCGGGGCGGCTGCCCCCGACGTGGATCTTGCGCGAATTCGGAAACGGCGCGACGCAGGCCGGATCCACGGTCGCGGTCTTGCTCAAAAAATCCTTGGGGTTGGCGCTCATGGTTCGCTTCCTCGATGCCTTGGGGGCTCGTGCTGACGTTCGGTGGCCGGGGCCTGTCGCAGGGGAGGGATGAAGCGGGTGAGGCAGCTTCCCTACGCCGGGACTATCCGGATCAGGTTCCAAGGGTATTTCTCAGCCCGCGACCCATCACCATTTTCTATAAGGTGACGGGCGACAAGCACCCCCAGCCGTCGGATGAAACTAGCGGAATCACCGGCCGAATGCAACCGGCGCGCTTGCGCGGCCTTGCCAAAGCGCTTACCCTACAACGCGTTTTTCCCCATTGAGAGCAGGTGTTCGTCATGTCGGAGTTGAACGTCGAGGCCGCCCGCCGGCACATGGTCGAGTCCCAGATCCGTCCCTGGGAGGTGCTGGATGCGCGCATCCTGGAACTGATGGCGCGCGCGCCGCGCGAGGATTTCGTCGCCCCCCAGTACCGCAAGCTGGCGTTCGCCGACATGAACCTGCCGCTCGGCCACGGCCAGGTGATGATGTCGCCCAAGGTCGAGGCGCGGCTGCTGCAGGCGCTGGAGATCGGGCCGAACGACCGCATCCTGGAGATCGGCACCGGCAGCGGCTTCGTCACCTGGCTGCTGGCCAATCTCGGCAAGCATGTCTACAGCGTCGAGATCATCCCCGAGTTCAACGCCCAGGCCGCGGAAAAGCTCGCCGCCCACGGCGTCACGAACGTGACGCTCGAGGTCGGCGATGCCGCGCGCGGCTGGGACCGGCACGCGCCCTACGACGTCATCCTGTTGACCGGCTCGGTGCCGATCCTGGCGGACGCGTTCCGCCAGAGCCTCGCGATCGGCGGGCGGCTCGCCGCCATCGTCGGCCAGCCGCCGGTGATGGAGGCCATGCTCATCCGCCGGCCGGGTGCGGAGAGCTTCACCGCGCTCGGCCTGTTCGAGACCTCGTTGCCACCGCTCGTCAACGCGCCGCAACCCGACCGCTTCGTGTTCTAGCAGGAAATCGCGGCAATGCGGCAGATCACGGTCAGCGAGCTCAAGGATCGCCTGGACGCCGGTGACTCGCCGTTGCTGCTCGACGTGCGCGAGCCGTGGGAGCTGCGCGTCTGTGCGCTGCCCGGCGCGCTGCACATACCGATGCGCCAGGTTCCCGCGCGCCTCGGCGAGCTCGATCCCGATCGCGAGATCGTGGTGGTCTGCCATCACGGCGTGCGCAGCTACCAGGTCGTGCGCTTCATGGAGCAGCAGGGCTTCACCAACGCGATCAACCTGGCCGGCGGCGTCGACGCCTGGGCCAGGGAGGTCGATCCCGAGATGGCCAAGTACTGAGCGACGAGATGGGCGCGACGCGATTCGACACCCCGGAGCAGGCCGAGCAGGCGTTCTACCGCGCCTTCGAGCAGGCCGACGTCGAAGCGATGATGGCGGTGTGGGCCGAGGACGACGACGTCACCTGCATCCATCCGACCGGCCCGCGCCTGCAAGGACCGGCCGCGGTGCGCGATTCCTGGCGCGCGATCTTCCGCCACACCCCCACCATGCGCGTCGACATCGGCGAGCGCCGCAGCTTCAACGACGGCGAGCTGGCGGTGCACATCGTGCACGAGCACATCGGCGGCGAGGCACCCGACCGACCGCCGATGATCGCCACCAACGTCTACCGGCGCGAGGCCGGCGGCTGGCGCATGATCCTGCACCACGCCTCGCCGGGGCCGAAGACGCGCCGGCCGGCGGGCAGCGCGCTGCATTGAGGTCCGCCGCGGCCTAGTTTAGGTACGAATTCCTCCCTCTCCCTTCGGGAGAGGGCCGGGGTGAGGGCCCGCCTTACGAAGAGACGTTGACCTGCTCCCCCTCTCCCTTCGGGAGAGGGATGGGGTGAGGGCCGACGACTCCGAAGAAACCACCCTCATCCTGTCCTTCTCCCGGAGGGAGAAGGAACCCCCTTCGTGTCGGTGTGCGCTATTCATTCTGTAGCAGTTGATCAACGGTTTTCTCTGCGCCTATGCGTCTCTGAGTTGAGCTCTTACATCAATCCAACTCGAACTTCTCCTTGTAGTCCCGGCGCAGCGCCGGGTCCTGCTCCTCCTTGACCAGCCGGTAATTGCCCACGTAGAGCTCGTCCATCTCGGTGCCCATGAAGCAGCGGAAGGCGTCCTCGGGCGTGCACACGATCGGCTCGCCGCGCACATTGAACGACGTGTTCACCACCACGCCGTAGCCGGTGCGCTCCTTGAATTTCCGGATCAGCTTGTAGTAGCGCGGGTTGGTCTCGGCGTGCACGGTCTGGATGCGCGCCGAGTAGTCCACGTGGGTCACGGCGGGAATGTCGGACTTGGGCACGTTCAATAGATCGATGGCGAATTTCTTTTTGTCGTCCTCGCTCAAGGCCTTGCGCCGCGCCGCGACCACCGGCGCCACCAGCAGCATATAAGGACTGTCGCCGTCGAGCTCGAAATACTTCGCCACGTCCTCGCGCAGCACCGACGGCGCGAACGGCCGGAACGACTCGCGGTACTTGATCTTGAGGTTCATGACCGACTGGGTCCTGGCCGAGCGCGGATCGCCGAGGATGCTGCGGCCGCCGAGCGCGCGCGGGCCGAACTCCATGCGCCCCTGGAACCAGCCGACCACCCGCTCCTGCGCCAGCGCGTCGGCGGCGCGGTCGAGAAGCGCGTCCTCGTCGAGCCGCTGGTAGCGCGCGCCGACGCGCTCGAAGGTCGCGCGGATCTCGTCGTCGCCGTAGGCCGGACCCAGATAGCTGCCGCGCATGGCATCGGCCGCGCCGTTCAGGTGGCGCGGCAGGTGCGCATACAGGTGATAGCCGGCGAGCGCCGCGCCGACCGCGCCGCCGGCGTCGCCGGCGGCCGGTTGAATCCAGATGTCGTCGTAGATCCCGGCCTTGAGCAGCTTGCCGTTGGCGACGCAGTTGAGCGCCACGCCGCCGGCCAGGCACAGCTTGTTCACCCGGTATTCGTCGCGGATGGCGCGCGCAAGCTTGATGACGATCTCCTCGGTGATTTCCTGGATCGACGCCGCCAGGTCCATGTCGACCTGGCTGATCTTCTCCTCGGGCCCGCGCGGGCCGCGGCCGAACAGGCGGTCGAAGCGCCGGTTGGTCATGGTGAGGCCGGTACAGTAGTTGAAATACTCCATGTTGAGCCGGAACGAGCCGTCGTCGCGGATCTCGACCAGGCGCTCGCGGATCAGGTCGGCGTACACCGGCTTGCCGTAGGGGGCGAGTCCCATGAGCTTGTATTCGCCGGAGTTCACCTTGAAGCCGGTGAAATAGGTGAAGGCCGAGTACAGCAGCCCCACCGAGTGCGGAAAGTGGATCTCCTTGAGCGGCGTGATGCGGTTGCCGTCGCCGAGCATCACCGAGGTGGTCGCCCACTCGCCGACGCCGTCCATGGTGAGGATCAGCGCCTTGTCGAACGGCGACGGGTAGAAGGCCGAGGCCGCGTGCGACAGGTGGTGCTCGGAGAACAGCAGCCGCTTCAGGTCGAACTGCGGATCGAATTCACGCAGGTGGCGCGCCAGCAGGGTCTTCTGAAAGAGCTTCTCCTTCATCCACACCGGCATGGCCGCGACGAAGGAGCGGAAGCCGCGCGGCGCGAACGCCACGTAGGTCTCGAGCAGCCGCTCGAATTTCAGGAACGGCTTGTCGTAGAACACCACCTGGTCGACATCGTCGAGGGCGATGCCGGCCTCGTCCAGGCAGTAGCGCAGCGCATGCGCGGGAAAGCCCGCGTCGTGCTTCTTGCGGCTGAAGCGCTCCTCCTGGGCGGCGGCCACGATCTCGCCGTCGCGCACCAGGGCGGCGGCGCTGTCGTGGTAATAGGCGGAAAGCCCGAGGGACCACATGCTGAGTGAACCGGCGCGCCCTAGAACAGCGTGTAGATGAACGGCGCCACCGCGCTGCCCTGCACGGCGATCAGCAGCCCGCCGAGGATCAACAGCACGATGACGATCGGCAGCAGCCAGAACTTCTTGCGGGCGCGCATGAAGGCCCACAGCTCTTTGAGGAAATCGGTCATTAGAATTGATTCCGCATGGATTCGGGTGTCCAGCCCTTGTCGCGCTCCACCCAGTAGCTGGCGGCGGTGTGGCGCTTGAGGCCGAGCAGGTTCCTGCCAGCGAGCCGCATGAGCAACGCGGTCGGCGTGACCACGACGAAGAACACGAGACCCAGGATGATGCGCGCGTTGATCCAGCCGAGCACATGGCCGAGCGCCATCCAGGCCGTGTAGAGCGGCGTCAGCAGCCGCGGCGTGAGCAGGCCGAGCAGCACGCTCGCAGCGGCCACGCCGAGCCAGACAACGCCCGGCATCGGGCGCGGCCAGACCGGCCACAACGGCCAGAACGCCACGATCAGAAACACCACGGCGAATAGCAATCCGAACTGCCGTTCCTGCTGGTGGGCCATCTTCAGGTGGATATCCTTGGCGCGGACCGGGGCGGCTCCCCAACGCCTAAAATTTGAGCACGGGATTCTACCAGGAAGTCGCGGCGCGCTGTACTCTCCGGTCGCCGGCACGCGGTGCCGCCGGTCGGCCGGTTTACCGTGGCGGACCCGGGCGCTAAGCTGGCCGGCATCGCCGTCCTACGAGAACCCGTATGCTGCCCAAGCCCGCCCCCGGATTCGACCAGCCCATCGCGCTGCTGCGCGCCTGCCACGGCCGCATTCAGCGCTACCTCGCCACCCTGGAGCGGCTCGCCGGTCACCTGCGCGAGACCGGCGCCGATCCGGCCGCGCGCGCCGCGGCCGACGAGATCGTCCGCTATTTCTCGACTGCCGGGCGACATCACCACGAGGACGAGGAGGTCGATCTGTTCCCGCTGCTGTTGCGCGCCGATCCGGCGCTCGATCAGACCCTGGCGCGCCTCGAACGCGATCATGCGGCGATGGCCGACGCCTGGACGGAGCTGGAGGCGGCACTCACCGGGCTGTCGCCGGCGACCGATCCGGTGGCCTTCGCGGCGAGCGCCGCGCGCTTCCGCGCGCCCTATGCCGAGCACATCGCCATCGAGGAGGCCGAGGTCTTCGACCGCGCCGAGCAGGTCCTGTCCGCCGGGCAACTCGCCGGGCTCGGCCGCCGCATGGCGGCGCGCCGCGGCGTCAAGCCGGAATCCGCGCGCTGATCAGGGCCAGGGTGCGCGCGAGCGCGCCGCGATTCTCCTCGACCAGTTGTCTGCCGGCCGCGCCGGCGACCGCGCGCGCGGCCGGATCATCGAGCCAGGCCGCGACCGCGTCCGCCAGCTCACCGGCCGCGGCGATCCGGCGGCCGGCGCCGCGCTCGGCGCACAGGCGCGCGATCTCCGCGAAGTTGAACATATGCGGGCCGAACACGCTCGGCACGCCGACCGCGCAGGCCTCGAGCAGGTTGTGCCCGCCGGTCGGCACCAGGCTGCCGCCGACGAAGGCGACGTCGGCGGTCGCGTAGAGCAGCTGAAGCTCGCCCATGGTGTCGCCGACCAGAATGTCGGTGTCCGCGCCGAGCGCCGCGTCGCCGACGCTGCGCAGGCTCACCGTGTGCGTACCACGCCGACACAGGCGCGCGACCGCGCCGAAGCGCTCGGGATGGCGCGGCACCAGGATCAGCAGCAGCTCCGGGCGGCGGCGCCTGAGCTCCGCGAACGCAGCCAGCACCGGCTCGTCCTCGCCGTCGTGGGTGCTGGCCGCGATCCACACCGGCCGCGCCTCACCCCAGGCGTGGCGCAAGGCGCGGGCGCGCGTCGCCAGGTCCGGCGGCAGCTCGATGTCGAACTTGATGCTGCCGGTCACCTGCACCGTCTGCGCGCGCGCACCGAGCGCGCGCATGCGCCCGGCATCGGCCTCGGTCTGGGCGGCGAACAGATCGACCTGCTCCAGCGTCGCGCGCGTCAACCGCGGAAAGCGCCGGTAACGGCGCAGCGAACGTTCCGACATGCGCACGTTGGCGACCGTCACCGGGATGCCGCGCTTGCGGCAGGCGTGAAACAGGTTCGGCCACAGCTCGGTCTCCATGATCAGCGCCGCCGCCGGCCGGGTGCGGCTCAGAAACCGCCGCACCGCGGTCGGCAGGTCGTAGGGCACGTAGCAGTGGTCGACGCCGTCACCGAACAACTGCCGCACCTGGTCGGAACCGGTCGGTGTCATGGTGGTGACGAGCAGCCGCCGGCCCGGATAGCGCGCCTGCAGGGCGCGCACCAGCGGCGCGGCGGCGCGCGTTTCGCCGACCGACACGGCATGCAGCCAGATCGCCCCGGCGCGGGCCAAGCGTGGCACGAAGCCGAAGCGCTCGCCCCAGCGGCGCCAGTAGCCGCGATTGCCGAGGCCGCGCAGCGCGAGCCGCGTCAGCACGGCCGGCACCATGAGGTAGAGGATGAGGCTGTAAAGGAATCTGGTCACGCCGTCTTGTCCAGGTCGGGTCCCGCCCGCCGATTACCGAAATACGCCGAACCTGCTAGAGTGTCTGCCCACGGCGCCGGACCCGGGCGACATTCTACACAGCCATGAGCAAATTGCCGATCTCGGTTTTCATCATCGCCAAGAACGAGGCCGATCGCATTCCACTCGCGATCAAGAGCGTGCGCGACTGGGTCGACGAGGTGATCGTCGTCGACAGCGGCAGCCAGGACGACACGGTGGCGGTGAGCGAGGCGCTCGGGGCGCGCGTGCTGCACCGCGCCTGGACCGGCTACGGCGAGCAGAAGGTCTACGGCGAGTCGCAGTGCCGCAACGACTGGCTGCTCAACATCGACGCCGACGAGGAGATCGCGCCCGGGCTGCGCGACGAGATCCTGGCGCTGTTCGCGGCCGGCGCGCCGGCGGCCGCCTACCGGCTGCCGATCCTGCCGCTCTACAGCTTCCAGGCGCGCGCCCATCCCTGGACCGCGCACCACCATCCCGTGCGGCTCTACCGCAAGTCGCACGCCGGCTTCAGCACGAGCCCGGTGCACGACACCGTGCAGGTGCGGGACGGGCGCGTCGGGCGCCTGAAGGGCATGGTGCTGCACCGGTCGTTCCGCTCGCTGACCCACCACGTCGACAAGGTGAATTTCTATTCCAGCGCCCAGGCCGAGGACCGCCACGCCAAGGGCCGCAACCCGTCCGCGCTCGAGCTGCTGTTCACGCCGCCGCTCGCCTTCCTCAAGTCGCTCATCGGCCGGCGCGAATTCGTCAACGGCATCGACGGCGTGATCGTCAGTTACATGTACGCCTTCCAGCGCTTCATCCGGCTGGCCAAGACCCGCGAGCGCTTTCAGGCCGCGCGCCGCGATGAGCGCCGATAAGCGCACGGTGCTGTGGTGGGGGCGCTACGACCGCGACTATTCGCGCAACCGCATCCTGCGCCAGGCCTTCCGCGAGCTCGGCTGGCAAGTGGCGGGCTTCAAGCCCATGCTCAGCCGGCTCGGCGACATCGAGGCGATGGTGCGCGGCGTGCACGCGCCGGATCTCGTGTTCGTGCCGTGCTTCCGCCAGCGCGACCTGGCGGCGGCGCGGCGTTTCAGCCGCCGGCACGGCACTCCGTTGATCGCCGACCCGCTGATCAGCGCCTACGACAAGCAGGTCCACGAGCGCGAGAAGTTCCCGGCCGACAGCCGGCGCGCGGCGCGCCTGCTGCGTTGGGAGAGCGCGCGCCTCCAAGCCGCCGACCGGGTGCTGGCCGATACCCGCGAGCACGCGCGCTATTTCGCCGCGACGCTCGGCGTGGCGCCGGAGCGGCTGCACGTGGTGCATGTCGGCGCCGAGCAGCCGTTGTTCGCGCCGGCCGCCGAACCGAAACCGCCGGGCCGGCCGATCGAGGTGCTGTTCTTCGGCAGCTTCATCGGCCTGCAGGGGCCCGGCGTAATCGTCGACGCGGCGCACGCGCTCGGCGGCGCGGGGGTGCGCTGGACCCTGCTCGGCAGCGGACCGCTGCTGGCGAAATGCCGGCAAAAGGCCAAGGGGCTGGAGAACGTGGTGTTCGAGGACTGGATCCCCTACCGCCGGTTGCCGGAGCGCATCCGCCAGGCCGATATCCTGCTGGGCGTGTTCGGCCATACCGCCAAGGCGGGGCGCGTGATCCCCAACAAGATCTTCCAGTCCATCGCCTGCGGCAAGCCGGTGATCACGCGCATGTCGCTCGCCTACCCGGCCGGCCTGGTCGAGGCGCCGGACAGCGGCCTGACCTTCGTTCCCGCGTCCAATCCGAAGGCGCTCGCCAAGGCGGTAAGCCATCTCGCCGTGCAGGCCGAGCGGCTGCCGCTGCTCGGGGCGCAGGCGCGCGCCAGTTACGAAAAGTATTTCTCCGACGACCGGATACGAAGTGAGCTCGAAGCGGCACTGGCCGGACTATGAGCCTCCTGGGATCGACGCCACGGCTTGTAGGATTAAGAGCGTAGGGTGGGGCCCTGCCCCACCGGCCGGCGTCGAAAGAATGGATCGAATGATGGTGGGGCAGGGCCCCACCCTACACGATACTGCGTCTTTGCACCTTGGCGTCGGGTGTTTTCTTACCGAGAATTATCCGGCAGGCGGAGGATGCCGATGCCGAAACCGCACTGCATCCGGTCGTTCACAAACTCCTCGCTCGGATATTCGTCCTTGATGCGCTTCCACAGGTGATACACCTGGTTGGTCGGCAGCGGCTGGTTCTCGACGATGTCGTGAAAGGCGATGATCCCGCCCGGCCGCACGAACTCCTTGTAGTCGTTGAAATCGGCGCTGACGCCGCCCTCGGTGTGGTCGCCGTCGATGAACAGGAAATCCGCTCTGCGCCCGGCAAGCGCCGCGGCGACGCGTTGCTTGAAGGCCGGCTCGTGGGAGTTGCCGGACAGCAGCGTCACCCTGCACTTCGATCCGGGCGACGGGAAGGCACGGTACAGCTCGCCCTGCACGCGCATGTCGTTGAGGTCGCAGCTGATGACTTCCTCCGACGCCAGCCGCGACCAGATCAGCAGCGTGCCGCCGCGCGCCGTGCCGATCTCCAGGATGACCTTGGGCCGCAAGGCCTCGACCGACCGGGCGAGCGCCGTGATCTCCTTGGGAATCTGCAGCGTCTTGACGGTGTAATAACCGCCGCCGCCGAAGCGCATCGCCCAATCGACGGTCTCCTCCAGGCTGCGCGGCCGCGCGTGATAGTCGGCGAGCCGCCGGAAGGCATAGCGCCGGTTGAACGGGATGCGCAGCCGGCGGCTGAGCGTCTTCAATGTCGTGGTCATCACTGCTCCTTGCTGCGTGCGGCGCGTGCGGCCGCAACACCGTTAGTTTGCCCGCCCGGCCGCCCCGCGCCAAGCGCCGCCAGGGTCGCGCTCAACAGCAACAGCAGCACCGGAAACCACCAGAGCGTATACATCACCGGCTGCGAATTGACCGGAAACGTGGCGATGAACAGGCTGAAGGCGAACGGCCAGGCGGCGGCGCGGCGCGCGGCGTCGGCGCCGAGATACCAGCGCAGGCCGAGAAACCAGGCCAGCAGCACCGCGGCCAGGCCGGCCACGCCCGATTCGGCGCCCACCGACACGTAAAGCTGGTGGGCATGATAGACACCGCCCGCGTAGGCCCCGCCGGTGCGGAACATGTCGTCCGGGCGGGTCGAGTAGCTGTCATAGGCCGCGGCGAAGGCGCCGGCACCGACGCCGGTCAGCGGCCGGTCCGCGAGCATGCGGGCGGCGGACTCCCAGATGGTCAGCCGCCCGCTCAGCATGGTGTCGATACCCTGGAAATCGAGGCTCCGGGCGCTCAAGATCCAGGTCACGCGCTCCTGCAGCAACGGCGAGGCGGACCACAGCACGACCGGCAGCAACGCCGCGAGCGCGACCGCCGGCCAGCGGTAACCGCGCGGCAACCGCAGAAACAGGCCGACCGCCGCAATGGCCAGCATGACATAGGACATGCGCACGCCGCTCAGCGCCACCACCGCCGCCACGACGGCGAATGCGGCCAGCGCCCACGACGGGCCCAGCGGCAACAGCAAGGCGAGCGCCAGCGGCGCCAGCACGGACAGCAGCAGAGCCAGGTGCAGATTGCCCTCGAACATGCCCTGCACACGGCCGTCGGCGGTCAGTGGAATGCCCAGCAGGTCGCGGCCGAAGAGGTACTGAACGAGACCGTCGAACGCCCACAACAGCAGCACCACGCCCAGCCACTTGACCAGCCATTGGCGGTGCCCGGCGTCGCGCAGCGCGTGCAGCAGCGCGAGGCCGGCCAGGCCGAACAACGGCAGCGCCGCGGCGATCTGCGCGGATTTCCTGATGTCGACCGAGAACGGCACCGACCACAGCACCGGCACCCACAACAGCGCGAAGATCAGCGCGAAGCGCCGCACCGCGAGCGACTCCCACAGCGCCGCGCGCCGCCGCCACAGCAGCCACGCGCCCATGGCGGCCAGCAGCAGGCTCGGCATGCGCGGCCCGCCGGGGAACGGCGACCAGGCCACGATCAGCAACGCGAGCAGGCGCGCCCAGTGCTCGAAGCTTGCGTTCTTAACCGCCGGCCAGCTCACGATAGACATCCAGGGTTGCGTTCAGCATGCGTTCGAGCGTAAACGGTTGACCGGGCGGGACCGCCGGGCGCCGCGCGGCCCAGCGCGCCAGCAGCGCCTCGGCAGCCAGCTTGTCGCCGGGCGGCACGCGGCCCTCGGGGAAGATCGCCGCGAGCTGCTCGGCGACGCCGCCGTGGTCATAGGCCGCCACCGGCACGCCGAGTGACAGGGCCTCGAGGCTGACGCGCCCGAAGGCCTCGGGATCGGTGGACAGCGACACCACCACGTCCGAGACCGCCATGATCTCCTTGAGATCGCCGCGGTGGCCGGCGAAGCTGATGTCGGCGGTCAGGCCGGCGCGCGCGATCCTGGCGCGCAGCGCGTCGGCGAAGGCGCGTTTCTTCGGATGGGCGTCGCCGACCAGCAGGCCGTGCACCGGCAGGCCGTGGCGCTTGAGGCCCGCGACGATGTCGATGAAATCCTCCTGGCCCTTCCAGCGCGTGAGCCGGCCCGGCAGGGTGACGACGAACTTGCCGCGCAGCTGCGGAAACTGGCGGTCCCAGCGCTCGCGCCATTCGGCCGGCGGCCGGTAGCCGTGCGGATAGGCGCGCGGATCGACGCCGCGCGGGATCACGCGGATGACGCCGGGATCGACCCACGGGTAGTTACTTAATATATAGGACCGGATCATGTCCGAGATGGCGATGACGCGCTCGCCGCGCACCATCACCGCGCTGTAGCGGCCGGGCGTGTACGGACCGTGCACCGTGGTCACCAGCCGCGGCCGCGCCGCCGGCGGCATGCGCTTCCACGCCCAATAGCCGATCCACGCCGGCAGGCGCGAGCGCAGGTGCAGGATGTCGACATGCCGCTCGGCGAGCAGGCGACGCAGCGGACGGATCCAGCGCAAGGTCGTCAGGCGCTTGGCGCCGACGTCCCAGGGCAGGTGTTCGCTGCCCTCGCGCACGAGCTGATCGACCATGCGCCCGGGCGCGGAAATGACGATCGACCGGTGGCCGAGGCCGACCAGATGCCGCCCGACCTCGAGCGTGCCCTTCTCGACGCCGCCGCCCTCGAGGGCCGGCAGCATCTGCACCACCGTCAGCCGGCGGGAAACCATTGGCTCTTGATCCAGTGCGCGACGCGCGCCGCCTCGTTGAAACGCTCCCTGGGCGGCGCCAGCGGCGTGCCGGCGCTCCAGGCGTCGAAGGTCGTGACGGCACCGGTCCCGACGAGCTGCTCGAGACCGCGGGTGACGCGCCCGGCGCGGCGCACCGGAACGCGCAGCAGGCCGGTCGCGACATGCGCCGTCAACGACTCATAGACCATGGAGACGCTGTCCTCGCTCACCCAGGCGCGCGTCGCGGTCGCGAGCTTGCCGGCCAGCCAGCCGGGCCTGGTCTCCTCGACCGGCGCCAGCTGCAGATTGCCCATCTTGACGGCGCGCAGCCGCGCGAGCGTCGCGGCCGGCGTGCGGCGCGAGGTGGTGGCGAGCCACAGGACCTCGGGGGCGCGTGCGACGATGGTCTCGACCTGGCCGGCGATCGCCGCGTCGTCCCAGCCGAAATGCGGCGACGGCCCGCCGATGAGGATCATGCCGGCGTCGGGATTCTTGCGCGCCGCCGGGATCAGCGGGTTGAGCGCGCCGCGCGTGGTCAGCACGTTGTGGCCGCGGCTGGCATCGTGCTCCGGGATCACGCACAGATCGAAGCAGCGCAGCGGCAGGCTCGGCTTCATGAGCACGATCGCCCGCCCGCCGCGCGCCCGCCGCGCCGCCAGCATCGGCAGGTGCGTGCCGTGGCCGGCGCCGATCAGCAGGTCCGGGGCGTCGAAGTCGGCACCGGCCGGAAAGCGCTTGAGCAGCAGATCGCGCAGCGCGGCGAGTGGCCCCGGCGCCGGCAGCCATTGCACGGCGATCGGCATGAACACGCCGAGCGCCTTGATCAGCCCCTGGGTCTGGTTCTGGTGCCCGGGCTTGCCGTCGGTGAACGCCCAGACGATGCGCGGGTTCGGGGCCTTGTCGGTCGCGGTCATCTCTCAAGCCCCCGAGGGAACGAATCGGTGCAGCGGCCGCGCCGGACTATTCGTCGCGCTTGAGCACGTAGATCGCCCCGCAGTAGGGGCAGCGTGCCTCACCGCTTTCCTCCAACGGCAGGTACACGCGCGGGTGCGAGTTCCACAGGCTGGTGCCCTCCATCGGGCAGTGCGCCGGCAGATCGTCCGGCGTGACCTCGTAGCGGTTCTGGGCGTTGGCCTGCTTCAGCTGC
>DASWHF010000138.1:0-8400 GCA_036393295.1 Acidiferrobacterales bacterium | reverse complement strand
TGGCTAGTGGCTAGTGGCTAGTGGCTAGTGGCTAGTGGCTAGTGGCTAGTGGCTAGTGGCTAGTGGCTAGTGGCTAGTGGCTAGTGGCGAGTAAAACCCAAGGAAACCGGGGTTACTCGCCACTCGCTACTAGCCACTCGCTACTGATTCTATTCTACTCCTCCACAATTCCGCCTGTCGCAGGATTTCCTCCTCGTCGAGCGTCGTGAGTCGCCCCCCGGACAGCAGCCGTTTTCCCGCCACCCAGACGTCGGTGACCTGCTCGCGGCCGGCGGCGTAGACGACCTGCGAGGCTGGGTCGTAGACCGGCTGGGTGGCGGGCCGGTGCAGGTCGATGGCGATGAGATCGGCCGATTTGCCGGGGACCAGCGAGCCGGTTTCGGCCTCGAGGCCGAGCGCGCGGGCGCCGTTCAAGGTCGCCAGGCGCAGCGCGCGGTGGGCGCCGAGCGCGGTCGCGTCGCCGCTCACCGCCTTGGCGAGCAGCGCGGCGCTCTTGAGCTCGCCGAGCATGTCGAGATCGTTATTGCTGGCGGCGCCGTCGGTGCCGAGCGCGACGTTGACGCCGGCGGCGAGCAGCGCCGCCACCGGGCAGAAGCCGCTGGCGAGCTTGAGGTTGGATTCCGGGCAGTGCACCACGTGCGCGCCGCTCGCGGCGACGCGGGCGATCTCCGCGGGCGTGAGCTGGGTCATGTGCACGGCGACCAGGTTCGGGTTGAGCAGGTCGAGGCGCTCCAGCCGTTGGAGCGGGCGCTCGCCGGTGCGGGCGACGGCCTCGTCGACCTCGTGGGCGGTCTCGTGCACGTGCATGTGCACCGGGCGGTTGAGCTCGTTGTTCACGGTGCGGATCTTCTCCAGCGGCGCGTCCGACACGGTGTAGGGCGCGTGCGGCGCGAAGCTGGTGTGGACCAGCGGATGATTGCGCCAGCGGTCGTGGAGCGTGAGGCCCTTGTCGAGGTATTCCTCCGGGCTGCCGGCGTAGCCGGTCGGAAAATCGATCATGATCATGCCGACGCAGGCGCGTATCCCGGCCTCGTGCACGACCTGCGCCGTGTCCTCGGGATAGAAGTACATATCGCTGAAGCAAGTGGTGCCGGAACGCAGCATCTCGGCGACGCTGAGCCGCACGCCGTCGCGCACGAAGTCCGGCGAGACATGCTTGCCCTCGGCCGGCCAGATGTGGTTCTGCAGCCAGTCCATCAGCGGCAGGTCGTCGGCCAGCCCGCGGAACAGGCTCATGGCGGCGTGGGTGTGGGCGTTGATCAGGCCGGGGAGCAGGGCGTGGGTCGGCAGCTCGACGATCTCGCGCGCCGCAAAACGCGACTCGGCCTCGGCGCGCGGTACGACGGCGACGATCCGGCCGTCGCGCAGCGCCAGGCTGTGGCCGTCGAGGCAGGCATCCGGCTCCACTGGAATCACCCAGCGGGCGTGGATCAGGATATCGACGGGTTCGCCGCGCGCGCTGCTCATGGTGGCTCGGCAGTATACCGAAAGGCCGCCGGGGCGGCCATGCCGCGTCAGTCTATATAGAAGGCGCCGCGCCAGCGGGTGAGCCGCCAGGGCTCGCCGTCGCCGGCGCGGCACGCGCCGTAGCGGAACGATGCGGTCAGCGCCGGCAGGGTGAAGCGCAGGTCGACGAAACGCCGGCAGTGCTCACCGGGGCCGGGCGCTTCGCGGTCGACCACCGGATAGCGCATGAACCGGCGCACCGGCGCCAGGGCCGGCGATTCCCAGGCCTCGCCGGCGGCCGCGGCTTCGCGTTGCCAGTCGAGCTGCCCGGGCGGGTGGAACGCCGCCAGGTAACGGCCGGCGATCGTGGTCTCAGGCTCGAGCGTGGTGCCCGTTTGCCTGGCGAGATTGACGCGGGCCACGTGGTAATGCCCGGTGTCGCCTGCAATGAGCAGCCAATGGAAGACCGACGGCGGCTGCGGCAGGGCGCTCACCCGTTCGACATTCGCGAGCTTCGCCTCGGCATAGTCGCCGGCCAGGCCGAGCGCGCGCTGCTGCAGCCCGGCGGCGGCGCCGAGGTAGAGCAGCAGCGCGACCAGCGTGCCCATCGCGATGGCGCGCCGCGCCGGCCAGCGCCAGGCGGCCGCCAGGCCGGCGATGAGAATCACAGTGATCGCCGCGTCGAAGAGGAACACCAGGTCGGCGGCATAGCGCTGCGCCGACAGCGGCGCGAAAAGTTGAATCCCGTAGGCGGTGACGAGATCGCCGAGCAGGTGCGCCGCGAGCCCGCCGGCCACCGGCGGCAGGAAGGCGCGCCACCGGTAACGCCCGCGCGACAGGCGCGAAAATCCCCAGGCCAGCAGCACGGTCCACACCGGCCACAGCAGCAAGGAGTGGGTGAGGCCCTGGTGGTGGTTGAGATAGATGAGGGTGTCGATCAGCCGCAACGCGAAGTCGATATCGGGAAACACCGCCGCGCCCGCGCCGGCCGCGAGCGCCGCGCGCCGGCTGAGCGCCGGACGGTCCGCGGTGGCGGGCAGCAGCCGCGCGACCAGCGCGCCGCTCAGCGCATGGGTCAGGGTGTCCATGCCGGCTGGCCGCGCTCAGGGGCGCGGGGCGTCGTGCCCGGGGGGCGCCGGCTTGCGGCCGGCGCCGTAGACGCGGTGCGCGAACGTTTCCGCGCAACGCAGGCGCCGGTCGAGGAAGGCGCGGCTGCGCGCGGCGTTCCCGGAATCGTCGTACAGCCAGCCGCAGAAGGTGGCGACGAAGATCGCCGTGGTCGCGGTCTCCTCGAGGGCGCGCCACACGAAGGTCGACTCGCGGCCGGCGGCCTCGCGCAGCCATTGCACGGTGCGGCTGATGCGCAGCAGGGCCGGGATCTGAAAGTGCAGGTGGCCGGGCTCGAGCTTGTTGATGATCATCTCGCGCGTCACGCGCCGGTGCGCCGCCAGCGGTTCGAGCCAGGCGAAGATCGCGCGCGCCAGGCGCTCGCGCGTGCCGAGTGCTGTGAACTCGGGTGTCGCGGCGTCGAGCAGCATGGCGCGGTCGGCGCGATCGAACCAGGCCTCGACCAGGTCTTCCTTCTCGCGGTAGTGGGCGCCGATGTCCTCGAGGCCGATCCCCAGGGTCTGTGCGACGTCGTGGAGCCGCACGGCCTCCCAGGATCCGGCCTCGGCCAGCTCGATGGCGGCGTCGAGGATGCGCGCGGCGTCGGCGGAAGGCGGCGGCGATGCGGGCTTGCGGGCCATGGCGGGGTCCTCCATGGTGGGCTTGGCCCTCCATTCTACGCGCGCCGCGGGGCGGGGTTAAGCGCCGCGGTGCCGGCCGGGATCGTCGACCCCCGATGCAACGGCGCCAAGGCCACCGGCGCGCTCGCATTTCCGCGCTCCGGCGGTTCGCGCCGCCCCGATGCGGCAGGTCTATAACCGAGGAAATTGGTCGCTCGCAGGAAAACCCAGCCCACGTATGGTGCCAGCATGCCTTTGCGTTGGCATGAAAGTCGCATATATGAGGGCATGCTGAATAACATGGCCACATCGAGCAATAGGATCCGCGCCGGCCTGATGCTCGTGGCGGCGCTGGCGGTGTGCGCGTTGCCGGCCGGCGACGCGGCGGCGCACACAACGGAGGTCCGGATCGCCGTGCTCGCCCACCGCGGCGACCAGGCGGCGCTCGACAGCTGGCAGGCCACCGCGGACTATCTCACGCGCGCGATACCCTCGCACCGTTTCGTCATCGTGCCGCTGATGAACAAGACCCTCGGTCCGGCGGTGGCGGAGCAGCAGGTGGACTTCGTGCTCACCAATCCCGGCTCCTACGTCGGGCTCGAGTCGCAATACGGCGTGACGCGCATGCTCACCTTGCGCAACCTCCGGCAGGGTAGGCCCTATACCGAATTCGGCGCGGTCATCTTCACCCGCGCCGACCGCGACGACATCCGTACCCTCGCGAACCTGAAGGGCAAGTCGTTCATGGGGGTGGGGCAAGGGACGTTCGGTGGTTTCCAGATGGCGTGGCTCGAGTTGCAAAACGCCGGCGTGGATCCGTTCAAGCATTTCGAGCGTCTGGAATTCGCGGGTCTGCCGCAGGACACCATTGTCTATGCGGTGCGCGACGCGAAGGTGGATGCCGGTACGGTCCGGACCGATACCCTGGAGCGCATGGCGGCCGAGGGCAAAATCGATCTCGCGCAGTTCAAGGTGATCGGTGCGCGCCGGCACGAAGACTTTCCCTTCCTGATCAGCACGCGCCTGTATCCGGAGTGGGCCTTCGCGCGCCTCAAACACGTCTCCGAGGAACTGGCGCAAAAGGTCGCGGTCGCGCTCTTGAGCCTGCCGCCGGACAGCCGCGCGGCCCGGACGAGTCAATCGGCCGGCTGGACGGTGCCACGCGACTACACGCCGGTCCATGAGCTCTTCAAAGCACTGCGCGTAGGTCCCTATAAGGACCTGGGCAAGGTGAGTTTCGTCGACGTCGTGCGCCACTACTGGCCGTGGATTCTGGTGCTGATTTTGGCGATGGCGTTGATGGTTGCCAACATCCTCTACATCCGGCGCCTGAACCGCTACCTCAAGGAGGTGACGCTGAGCCTGGAGAAGTCGAATATCGAGCTGCAGCGGCTTTCGACCCAGGACGGCCTCACCGGCGTCGCCAATCATCGCCTGTTCGAGGAGACGCTGGCGCGCGAGTGGGCGCGGGCCGCGCGCGAACGGGCGCCGCTGTCGATCGTCATGATCGACATCGACCACTTCAAGTTGCTGAACGACAGCGACGGCCATCTCGCCGGCGATGATTGCCTGAAGCGGGTGGCGCAGGCCCTCAATCAGGCGGTGCGCCGTCCGGCGGACTTCCTGGCGCGTTACGGCGGCGAGGAGTTCATCGCCATCCTCCCGGGCACGGACATGGACGGCGCGACCATGGTGGCCGAACGCCTGCGTGAAGCGGTGGAAGACTCGCACCTGGTGAACCGCGGCACCGGCCGTTTTGTCACCGTGAGCCTGGGCGTGGCGAGCGCGGTTCCGAGTCCCGGGACCTCGGGCGAGGTTTTGGTGGCGACGGCCGACCGCGCGATGTACCAGGCGAAAGAGGCCGGCCGCAACCAAGTCAGGCGCGCGGCCTGAGCCGGAGCCAGCCGGCCGGCGTAATCGCCGGTCGACCCGCCTGCTGCGACCCGCCGGGCTCTGCTACACTGTCGCCCGATGTTGAACTTCTCCCACCTGTCCCTGCGCCGCGGTCCGCGCGAGTTATTGCACGACGTCACGTGCACCCTGCATGCCGGGCAGAAGATCGGCGTGACCGGCGCCAACGGCGTCGGCAAGTCGAGCCTGTTCGCGCTGATCCGCAACGAGCTGCACGCGGATGCCGGCGACTTCTCGCTGCCGCCCGGCACCGTCATCGCCCATGTCGCCCAGGAAACCCCGGCGGTGGACCGGAGCGCGCTGGACTATGTCATGGACGGCGACCGCCCGTTGCGGCAGATCGAGGCGCATATCCGTGATGCCGAGCAACGACACGAAGGGGAAAGGCTCGCGCACCTGCACGCCGACCTGGAGGCCATCGACGGCTACCGCGCCGCCAGCCGCGCCGGCAAGCTGCTGCACGGGCTGGGCTTCAGCGCCGCGCAGGAGCGCACGCCGGTGCCGGCCTTCTCCGGCGGCTGGCGCATGCGCCTGAACCTGGCGCAGGCGCTGATGTGCCGCTCGGACCTGCTGCTGCTCGACGAGCCGACCAATCATCTGGACCTGGAAGCGGTGCTGTGGCTGGAGGACTGGCTGCGCGCCTATTCCGGCACGCTGCTGCTGATCTCCCACGATCGCGACTTTCTCGACCGGGTCGCCAGCCATATCGCCCATATCGAGCACGGCCGGCTGACCTTGTACACCGGCAATTACTCCGCGTTCGAGATCCGCCGCGCGGAGCAACTGGCCGGCCAGCAGGCGGCGTATGCGAAGCAGCAGCGCGAAATCGCCCACATCCGCAAGTATGTCGATCGGTTTCGCGCCCAGGCCACCAAGGCGCGCCAGGCGCAGAGCCGGCTCAAGGCGCTGGAGCGCATGGAGCTGATCAGCTCAGCGCATGTCGACTCGCCGTTTCACTTCGAGTTTCGCCGTGCGCAGAGCGTACCCGACCCGCTGTTGACGCTGGACGAGGTCGGGGTCGGCTATGGCGGGGACCTGGTCCTGGACCGGATCAAGCTGACCATCGGCCAGGGCGACCGCATCGGCCTGCTGGGTCACAACGGCGCCGGCAAATCCACCCTGATCCGGCTGCTGGCCGGCGAGTTGACACCCGCGCACGGCGAATGCACGGTGGCCCGGGGCATGCGCATCGGGTATTTCGCCCAGCATCAGCTCGAACAACTCGACCCGCAGGCCAGTCCCTTGCTGCACCTGCAACGGCTCGATCCCGGCGCCACCGAGCAGGTCCTGCGCAGTTTCCTCGGCGGCTTCGGCTTCGGCAACGACATGGCGATCAGCCCGGTGGCGCCGTTCTCCGGCGGGGAGAAAGCGCGCCTGGTGCTGGCCATGATCGTCCATCAGAAGCCCAACCTGCTGCTGCTCGACGAGCCCACCAATCACCTGGACCTCGAGATGCGCCATGCCCTGACCATGGCCCTGCAGGACTTCATGGGGGCGATGGTGGTGGTCTCGCATGACCGGCATCTGCTGCGCAGCGTCGCCGATGCCCTGTGGCTGGTCGCCGACCGGCGGGTCACGCCGTTTGCCGGCGACCTCGACGACTACCGGCAGTGGGTGCGACAGCAGGACCGGGACACGCCGCCGGCGAACCGCCCCGCGTCCGAGCCCGACGTCAGCAGAAAGCGGCAGCGCCAGAACGCCGCCGAACAGCGTCGCCTGCTGCAACCGCTGCGCAACAAGGTGAAAGCGCTCGAACAACAACTCGCAGCCCTGGCCGCGCAACAGGCCGAGCTGCAGCGTCGATTGGCCGACAGCGCCCTTTATGAGGAGCGCAACAAGGCCGAGTTGAAGACATTGCTCGCCCGCCAGGCCGAGCTCAACCGGCAACAGCAGGCGCATGAGGCGCAATGGCTGGAGGCCCACGAGGAAATGGAGAAATTCCAGAACTCCGCGGCGGGTTGAATCCGTGGGATTTTTCGTGCCCGGGCGCTGAGTCTTCGCTGCTTCGCCCGGGGCCTTTTTTCCTGTATGTTGCACGGCGAGAGCAACGACCCATGCCGACCCCCGCCGACGACGCCGTGACGACCGAGATTCCCTTCGACCGCATCCGCGCGGTCGAGTGGCGCGGCGACCGCATCCGGCTGATCGATCAGCGCCGGCTGCCGGCGCGCACCGAGCATGTCGAGCTCACCAGCGCGGCCGAGGCCGCCGACGCCATCCGCGACATGGTGGTGCGCGGCGCGCCGGCGATCGGGATCACCGCGGCCTACGCGATCGTGCTGGCGGCGCGCCAGCGCCGGCTGAACGCCCCGGAGGCCTGGCACGCGGCGATTCAGCAGGATCTCGATCTGCTGGCGGCGGCGCGCCCGACCGCGGTCAATCTGCGCTGGGCGATCGAACGCATGCGCGCGGTGCTGACCGGCATCTCGCTGGCCGACGATCCGGCGCCTAAGCTGCTGGCCGAGGCGAGCCGCATCCACGCCGAGGACATCGCCGCCAATCACCGCATGGGCGAGCTCGGTAGCGCGCTCATCGAGACCGGCAGCGGCGTGCTGACCCATTGCAACACCGGCGCGCTCGCCACCGGCGGCTACGGCACGGCGCTCGGCGTGGTGCGCGCCGGGGCCGCGAGCGGCCGCATCGCCTCGGTGTACGCGGACGAGACCCGCCCCTGGCTGCAGGGCGCGCGGCTGACCGTCTGGGAGCTCACCCAGGAGGGCATTCCGGTGACGCTGATCGCCGACAGCGCGGCGGCGCAACTGATGCGCGCCGGCAAGGTGCGCTGGGTGGTGGTCGGCGCCGACCGCATCGCCGCCAACGGCGACACCGCCAACAAGATCGGCACCTACGGCCTGGCGGTGCTGGCGCGCCACCACGGCGTGAAGTTCATGGTGGTGGCGCCGACCAGCACCGTCGACCTCGCGACCGCGTGCGGCGAGGACATTCCGATCGAGACGCGCAGCCCGGACGAGGTCCTGGGCTTCGGCGGCCAGCGCACCACCCCGGCCGGCGCCGGCGCCTGGAACCCCGCCTTCGACGTCACCCCGGCCGCGCTCATCGACGCGATCGTCACCGAGAAGGGCGTGGTCCGGCAGCCCGACGCCGTCAAGCTGCGCGCCATGATAGGCGGTTGATCCTCAACGATCGAGGCGCCGTGAGGAAATGCGTTAGCCACGGGGATCACGGGGGACACGGGGAAAGACTTGGTCATTCGTGCCACAGAAGATGCAAGGCCAGATGCAAGGCCAGATGCAAGGCCAGATGCAAGGCCAGATGCAAGGCCAGATGCAAGGCCAGATGCAAGGCCAGATGCAAG
>DASWHF010000137.1:0-12990 GCA_036393295.1 Acidiferrobacterales bacterium | reverse complement strand
AGACGATTCCGAGCAGCCGGCGTCGTGAGCGCCATGAAACGGGAAAATCAAAACCGCGTAGGGCGGGGCCCTGCCCCGCCGAAATGATCATTATCGCTTTATGCGCCGTTACGGTGGGGCTGGGCCCCACCCTACACCGCTTGTTGGGACTTTACCCGGGCGCTCAACCGCGCCGCGCCGGCCGGGCGACGTCGTCGCGCAGGTAAACCGGCAAGGCCTGCTCGGCCGGGACGCCCGCACCGGCGGCGAAGCCGGCGGCGCCCAGCACCGCCACCTGGGCGGCATGCGGCCAGGCGTTCGGCGTGTAGCCTTCGAGCACCGGCCCGAGGCGGTCGCGCAGGGCCTCGCCGTAGGCGTCCCAGCCGCGACCCACGCCCCACCAGCGGCCGGGCGGCGGCGTCAGCGTCGCCGGCGTGACCAGGCCCTCGGCGCCGGCCGGTCGCATCAGCCCGCCGGCGTCGCGCTCGAACGCACCCCAGTAGACCTGGCCCATGCGCGCGTCCAGGGCCGCCAGCACGCGCGGCGCCGACTCGCCCTGGGCGAGCGCGGCCAGCGACGACACCGGCACCACCGGCAGCCCGGCGCCGAAGGCCAGCCCCTGCACCACCCCGGTGCCGATGCGCAGGCCGGTGAAGGCGCCGGGGCCGCGGCCAAAGGCGAGCGCGTCGAGCTGCTTGAGCGCGATTCCGGCCTCGGCCAGCAGTTCGGCGATCATGGCGAGGAGCTGGCTGGAATGCTGCCGGCCGAGCAGGAAGCGCTCGCTGATCCGCCCGTCGAGCGTCAGGGCCGCGCTGCACGCCTCGGTGGACGTGTCGAGGGCGAGGAGCCGCATGCGCGCGCGGCCGCCGTCAGGCGGCGACCCCGATCGGGCGCCGGTCATAGAGATACAGGCCGCCCTTCACCACCCGATAGACCAGCCACACCCAGACGCCGACCAGGATGACGTAGCCGATGAAGATCCACGAGGTGAGCGTGCCGAGGCTCACGCCCAGCAGGCCGAACCAGAAACTGCGGATCTGCCAGCGGAAGTGGCTGGCGAGCCAGGAGCCGTTGGCATCGTCGCGCTTCACGTAGGCGGCCACCACCGCCGCCAGAAAGAACAGCGGCAGCAACAGGCCCAAGGCCTGCAGCCCGTAGCCGAGCGCGGCCACGTTGAACAGCGCCTCGGGGTCGCGGGCGCGTGCCGCGCGGTTTTCGGTTTCCGGTGTCGACATGTCCTTGGGGTTCTCGTTCATGTGAGCGGGCTCAGGCGCCGCGTCGCCACACCAGGGTGCGGTTGTTGGCCGGCATCGCGTAGTCCTGCACCAACGCGAGCCCCTGGGCGCGCGCCAGCGCGTCGACCGCCTCGAAGTCGCGGATGGCGCTGGCCGGGTCGCGCTGCTTCAACCACAGGTCGAAGCTGGCATTGCTGTCGCTGGTGCAGCGGCCACCGTAATTGAACGGCCCGTAGAGGCATAGGATACCATCCGCGCCCAGCACCTGTCCGATGCCGGCGAACATCTCCGCGACCAGCGGCCAGGCCAGGATATGCGCGGTGTTGGCCGAGAACACCGCGTCGACCGCCGGCACCGGCCACGGCCGCGCGGCAACATCGAGGTGAATCGGCGGCCGCACGTTGGGCGGTTTCTCCTCGTCGAGCCAGGCGCGGATGCCGGCGTGGTTGGCCGGCAGGTCGCTGGTGAGCCAGGTGAGATGCGGCAGATGGCCGGCGAAGTACACCGCGTGCTGGCCGGTGCCGCTGCCGATCTCCAGCACCGTGCGCCGGTCGGCCAGCACCGCGCGCAGCACGTTGAGCAGCGGGTCCTTGTTGCGTTCGCAGGCTTCCGAAAATGGCTTCATGGTTGTCATCGGATATCGCCGGCGGCCGCGGGCGGCCGGGCCGTCGGGCCGGAACCGGCCAATCCATTGTCGCCGCCGGTGCCGCCGGCGTCCAGCCCGCGGCGCCTCAGGAAAAGCGTTCGCGCAGGCGCTCCACCCGCTTGCGGTTGACCCCGAGGTCGGAGCGGCCGACGCGCGAGGCCGAGCGCACGTGGATCAGACCGGCCTGGTCGTCGACCCAGAACTCGACGTCGTCGACGAAGCGGAAGATCAGGGAGGTGAACTCGTAGTGCAGATACCCGTCGCGCTCGGCGACCAACCGCGTGCGCGGCATGGCGGCGACCACCTGCTTGAGCCGTTCGCGCGCCGCGTCCGGTGACCCGGCGTAGCGCAGCGGCGCGATGGCGTGCCCGGCGTCGGCCGCCTGACTGGACACGCAGTTGGGTGTCTGCGGGCAGGGCGCGAGCCGGCCGTCGCGCACGCCGAGCCCGGCGCCGCGCGCGCCGCTCACGACGAGCAGCGCCAGGCCGGCGGCCAGCACCCCGGCCGCGATGCCGGCGGCACGCGCACGCACGGCATCTACGGGCCGGTGTCGCGCGCGGTCTGGCGCGCGCACTCGTCGCGCTCCGGGCAGACCGCGCAGCCGGCCCGCAAAAACGGGAATCCGCGCAGATAGACCGCCAGCAACACCGGCAGCAGCAGGAGCCAGAACAGCTCCCCGCCGCCCAGCGAAACGATCCGGCCCTGCCACCAGCCGACCGCGATGGCGATGGACTGGAACAGGGTCAGCATGAGCACGACCGCACCGATAAATACCGCAACGACACGCAGCATCCCTCTGCCTCCTAGCACCGTTTGCGAATCGCCGCCGTGCCTGCCCGTGGAGCGGGGCCGGCGGCTTGTTATGTTTCAGCGCGACATCCTGCCACGGGCACGGCCTGGGATGCAATCCATACCGCCCCATTTTCCACCGTCATTGCGAGGAGCGAGGCGACGAAGCGAACTCCATGAACGCCCCGAGCCCAACCCGTGTCATTGCGAGGAGCCGAAGGCGACGAAGCAAGCTCCGTGAGCGCCCTGAGCCTCCAAACGGAGATTGCAGCGGCCCGCTTCGCGGGCCTCGCAATGACAGTCGGGGGTTCCGCCCCGGGCGCTTCGCACTCCCGCAATGACAGTAGTTGTAGGCTGGGCTTCCAGCCCAGCGCCGCACCGCTCGACGGAGATTCGGCGGGGCAGGACGCCCCGCACCGGGTTACTGCGGTTTCTGATTGGCCGACGGATTCGGCGCGGGGCGCTTGCGGCAGTCCGGGTCCTCGCGGTTCTTGGCGCAGAACCCGGCGATCGCGTCCGCGAGATCGACGCTCGCCACGCGCTCCTTGTCCTTCACGATGGTCATCGTCGTCATCGCCCCGTCGAACGGGACGATGACCACGGTTTCGGCCGACTCGGCCAGGTCCACGAAGTCGCGATCCTTGTCCTCGCTCCAGACGAAGGTCCAGCGCGGGTCCCACAGCGGCACCGAGACGATGGCGCCGCCGGCGCGATTCAGCAGCTGCGCGGTGAACATCGGCGGATTGCCGGTCTGGTTGGGCGGCTCGCCGTACTGGACGCGCGGGTTCTTGAGCTGCACCGCGCCCTGCTTGTCGACGCTCATGTCGACGGCCAGCACCTTGACGAACGGCCGCGGCGCCGGGACCGGCTCGTCGGCCGGCACCGCGGTCATGGCGCCGCCGTCGATGCGCTGCGTCACCGGCGCCTCGTCCGCCTGCTGCGCCACGACGCGGTTGCGGTCGCCGTCGGTGGGCTCGGCGCAGCCGGCGAGCAGCAGCGGCAGCATCCACAGGATATTTCGCCAGATGATATTGCGGTAGTGCGTAGTCATCGTGTCATGGCCTCGGCTACACCATTCTCCATTCCGTGCCCGCGGTCAAGGCAGGGCATTGATGATCGCCTGGATGCGGCGCTCGTCGGCGGCGCGCGGCAGCTTGTTGTCCACCATGCGGTCGTTCTCCACGTCCTCGTCGCCGGGCGCCGGCGCGTGGTCGAGTCGGAAGAACCGGCTGCCGCTGCTCACCCGCGTCGACGTGAAACCGATGCAGGAACTGCGCAGCCCGGCCAGCGCGTCGGCCTGGCAGGCCGCCAGCGCCGTGGTGCTGCCGGCCGGATCCGGCCCGTACAGGTTCGGGTTGGCCCCGGTCTGGAAATAACCGCCGTCGCAGCAATACTCGTCGGCCAGGCCGAACGGGCTGTGCCCGGTCTCGTGGCGCACGGTGGCGGTCGAGCCCGGCTCGGTGCTGAAGATCCCGCCGCTCGCGCAGTCGCGCAGGTTGTCGGTGTGCAGCAGCACGCCGCTGTCCGCGAAGGTATAGTCGGTCGCCCAGTTGGCCGGCGCGGTCTGGCACGGCGACGGCGGATTGAAGCCGTGCGCGTCGCCCAGGTCCTGGGCGATCCAGAAGTTGAACCGCCCCTGGTTGCGCAGGAACAGCTCGTCCGACAGGTAGGCGTCGCGGATCACCCTGTGCACGTCGTTGCTGAAGGTCGCCGCGTTGGCGCTGGCGTAGTTGTCGCTGTCGGCGATGAACACCAGGTCCATGGCCCGGTCCGTGGTCTGGTGCTGCACGACCGGCACCGCGCGGCCGGTGGCCGGCGGGCCGATGATCGAGGTGCGGCGCCCGGTCGTGGCCGCCACGCCGCGCTCGTCGGCGCGGCACTGGTAGCTGAAGGTCATGTTGCTCGGGGCGTTCAGGCGGATCTCGCAGGTCGAGGCGTTGGTGCAGGTGCGCACGTTGCCGGTGCCGGTCGACGGCTGCAGGAGCTCGATGCGGTCGGCGACGATCGGCCGCATGTTGGCGTCCAGCGTGTCGGCGGTGAAGGTCACGGTGTCGCCCGGCTGCGGCCAGATCGGCGAGTGCAGGCAGCGCACGTAGAGCCGCGGCTGGTCGTAGACCCGCACGCGCATCTGCAGGCGCGCGCGGTCGCTCTGGTTGCCGCTGACGTCGATGCGCGAGCCGACGTCGAGGATGTCGCCGCAGCGCCCGGTGGCCTCGCCGCTGATCGTGCAGCGCGCCGGATCGAGATCGAGCTCCAGCACCCGCCCGCCGCCGGGCTGCACGTCCACGGTGTCGTCGGCGTTGAGAAAGCCGTCGGAGTCCATGATGCGCACGTCGATCGGGATCGAGGCGCGATTGAGGTTCACCCAGCGCGTGAAGCGCCAGTAGGCGGCGGCGTCGTCCTGGTTGCCGAACTGGGTGCTCTCGCCGCGGGTTTCGTTGTTCTGCTCGACGCCGTCGATGCCGATGCGCCCGTAGTAGTCCGCCGACGAGCCGCACCACCAGAGGAAATCGTCCACGCATTCGAGCGTCGTCAGCCGCTCGACGATCACTTCGACCTCGCCGAGCCGCACCGGCGTCACGTCGATGCGGAAGCGCACCCGCGCGCGGTCGTCGCTGGTGCCGCTGGTGGTGGCCGTCGCCCCGCAACTGCCCGAGACGCCGCCGCTGAGGGTGCAGCTGTCGAGATTCAAGGTGAGATTGAGGTTGCGGCCGCTGCCCGAGGTGATGTCGACATGGTCGTCGCCGAAGCGCAGCACGCCGTCCGAGTCCCAGATCTCGATGCGGATGCCGATGCTGCGCGAGGTCACGGTGCGCCGGAAGGTCCAGCCAGGCGAGATGTCGGCATCGTTGTCGATCGGGCTGCTCTCGAAGTTGCCGCCGTCGATCACGACCTTGGCGTAGAAATCCCCGTCCGATCCGCACCACCACAGGGTTTCATCGACGCACTCGAGCTGCTCGACGCGCTCGATGGTGACAGTCACCTCGTCGTCCGCCAGCGCCGGCGGCACGGCGCAGACGAACATCAGCAGGAGTACCGCAACGCCCAGGGCACGTTCGAAGACCGCCCCGGCCACCTGGCTCGACTGCCGTGCGATTACCATTTGCCCCCTTCCCTCCCAGCACGCGAAGTGGCAACAGTGAACCGCAACCGCACGTCCCTGTCTGTGACCAACTTCACAAGATAACCCGGGTCAGAGAGGAATTGTTGCTAATATTTAGAGAAAAATCCTCTCGGACCCGGGTTTTAGGGCCTCGCTCGACTATTGCCGGCACGCCTTGGTGCTGGTATCGAACCATGGACCCTGATTCACCCCCGTGCCGGTGCATTCCGCGCGATAAACCATGATGTGCGGAAAGTTGCCTCCCGCGCTGCAGTGCCCGTTCAGCGGGCAATCGGTCTCCGTGTACATGTCCGCACCGCTCCGCGACGTGACCGGAGGCGGCGCGGTGCGCGGCCCCCACTGATACGGCGCATCGATCATCCCTTGACCCGCCAGCCGGGTTACGGAGCCGCTGCCGTCGATGTGGATGTGGTAGGCGGACTGGTTGGCATGGAACTGCGAGCTGGCATCGGCGTCCAGCATTTTGACATTGCCGGAGCCAGCATGGATGACATCCAGGCCGGTTCCGTGGATGTGGACCTCGCTGCCCTTTGACGCGTTTTCCTGCATCGAACGGATAAGGCTGACGTTGCCCGCGTTCGCTCCAGATGCGATCTTCACGCTGACATTGGAACCGTAAAGGTGCACCTCCGCCCCCAAGGCCTTCAAAGCAAATGAATCTGCGGCGGAGAGACTGGTCGGAACGATCGCAGAAATTTCGCTCCCCCAGAACCAACTCTGGGCGCATACCGCCTGGTAAGCACGCGAAGTATCGCCATTCGCACCAGTCGAACGAATGCGGCTGCTGAACCAGAAGTGACGTGCGGACGGCGAACACGTCGGACCACTTTCCGTCCAGCCGTAACTACTGCTCTCAATGTCGACATTCGTCCAGGCGGTTATGAGGTCGGCCGTCAAGGTAACGACACCCCATAGCGAACCGCCCACCACCTTAAGATCCTGCACATTAAGGTTGGTGCAGCCGGCATTGATGAGTATGCCTTGCAGCGAACCGAACAACTGCCCCGATATCGTCGTCTGATCGCGCCCCGACCCGCGCAGCGTGACGTTACTCACCTGGCAAGTCCATGACCCGAAGGTTCCGGGTCCGATCTGCACGAGCGTGGGCTTGGTGGGTCCCGCCTGCCGCACGTTGCGCAGCCAGTTGTCCATGGCGCTGATGGAGGTGAAACAGTTTGTAACCTCCACCCCGCCCTCCGTGCAGTTCGTGCGCACGTTGACCACCGCCGCATCCGCCGGCGCATTGTTGACGGCAAACGCCGGATTCAATGCGGAGAACATCAGAATTGTCGACAACCGGGTGAGATACTTCGATTTGCCTTGCATGAGGCCTCCTCTGTTCTTCTTCCGTTTATGGACAAACTTCATGACGAGGCGACGCGGGCGGCAGTGCTTGCTCCTGCCTGCTCCCTGGTGCTGAGCGCCACCCGGCAACCAGATTAACTACGGCGCGACTGAAAGTCTACCCGGCAAGTTATCGTGGAGAAGGGTGAAGGCCATGAGCAGAAAACCCGGGTCAGAGGCTCTGACCCGGGTTTTCTGAACTAGAACGTCCCGCTGCAATTGATTCCCTTGCCGCCTCGATCGCCGACGCTTCCCGGCGTGCACGGCGGACTCCGGTCCTTGATGGTATCGACGGGATTTGGATGGCTGGCCTTCGGTAAATGACACGATGAGCCGCGTCAATGTTTTAGCGGCTCGGCGCCGGGCGTCACGGGCACGGCCAGGAATTGGGTCTGATCCAATTCGCCGCGCGCCAGCATTCCCATGACCTCGATCGTCAACTCCTGCCGTAATGGCGGCGGCAGGCTGATCACCTCCCGCATGGCGAGCAATTTCGTGGCCGTCAAAAACCGTGTAAAGCCCGGATCGCGTAGCCGGTACTTAATCGCTTCCAGCGTCTGACGTTGCTCCGCCGTTACCGCGACCGGTTGTTTCGGCGTGTCAACCGATCCCGGGCTGCGCCCCAGAAACACGGTCCGGTTGAGCTCGCCTCGCGCCAGCACTGTACCTGCGCCGCCGGCGCGCGTACCATCAATGGTCCCACGCAACACGTTCATCTACACCGGAGGCCCGCTATGAACGAGAGCAGGCAGACGAGACACTCCATCACGATACTGCTGGCGCTGTCGGTGCCGCTCGCCCTGGCGGCCTGCGTGCACCCCGGCCACTGGCGGACCGGCATGGCGCCGCCGCCGGCCGCCGAGGCGCCGGCGCCCGTGCCGGTCCCCGCCGCCGCGCCGGGGGCGCTCGCCCGGGTCGTCTGGCACGTCGACTTCGCCGATCCGCGCCGGCTGAGCGCCATGATCCAGAACGTCAACAACATGGTGACGACCTACCAGAATGACTTCGAGGACTACGACGTGCGCATCGTGTTCCTGGCCGGCGGCATCCGCTTCCTGACCGAGGACCCGCTCAAGAACACGCCGTTCGCCGAGGACCGCGCCTACCGCGAGCAGCGCCCCGCCCTGCTGCAGCGCCTCACCCAGCTGCGCGAGCTGCACGGCGTCAAGCTCGAGCTGTGCGAGATCACCCGCGAGCAGCTGCAACTGCCGAAGGAAAAAATCATCGACGGCGTCGACCCGGTACGCTCCGGCGTCGTGCGCATCGCCGAGCTCCAGCGCCAGGGCTTCGCCTACCTAAAAGTCGAATAAAGCAAAACCCGGCTCAACCTTCGTCGATCATGTCGTCGGTCGGATTGTCCAAGTTCAGCGTATGCTCGGTGGCCGGATGCTCGACCGGTATCGCGAGGTAGGCGTGTTTATTGGCCTCGGACTCGAAGTAGATCGTCAGGTTGTTCTCCTGGTCGCCTTCCACGACCTTGGGCAGGTTGCCGATGTTGTGCAGGTCTCTACCGCTGATGGGGTCGGTGGTGCAGATGTCGTGGCGCATGACGGTTACCTCCGTGTGCAAGCTCCGTGAGAGGAGTCTTTTACTATACCCTCCTGAGTGGTCCGCTCAACTCTACAAAAAGTAGAGGTTCCCCCGCGAAATCCGCGCTTCGCAAAACCCGTGCTTTCAGGCTACGGAAGCTTGACGGCCTCGATGTCCGCCTTGACCCCCAGCCCCAGCGTCTTGACGAACGAGACCTGGTGCCCGCGCGTGGTGATGTTGTCGTCATGCACCGCGAAGCCGACGTTGTAGACGCCGCCGGGCTTGAGGGTCTTGTCGTCGTCGTTGGTCAGGCCGAGCGGACGCGTCAGCACGACGGTCCACATGCCGTTCTGCCACTGGCCGGTCGCCTTGTTGTCGGCGGCCGAGCCGCTGGCGTCGCCGGCGCTCAGGACGTAGCGCGGCAGCAGGTCGCCCTTTTTCCAGCCGGCCTTCGGGTCGAAGGGGACGGCGTTTGTACCCTTGATCAGGAAGTTTTGCTTTTTGCCGACTTGTTTCGCAGTCACCGCCTTGGCGCCGAACTTCTTGGCATCGAACATGAACTTGGGCTGCTTCGTGTCCTTGTCCAGGTTCGAGGCGAAGGCGTTCTTGCCGGCGTCGAAGTTGCGCCACTCGAGGACATAACCGTCGTCGGCCATGCCGACCGGGTTGGTGCGGTGGGCGCGCCACTGTATGAGGTCCACGAAGCCGCCGGCGGCCTTGATCTTGGCGATCTCGTCGACCGGCTTGCCGGTCTTCCAGTCCGAAGGATCGGTGCGCGAGGCCGGCAGGTATTTGCGCACGTCTTCCTTTTTGTACGCCTGCATCGCCGCGTTGGCCGCCACTTCTTCCTTCGTGGCGGCCTTCAAGTCGCGCTCGCCATCGTGGCAGGTCAGCCAGCAGCCCTGGTTGGCGAACATCGGCACCTTGCCGTCATCCAGCATCATGGACAGGCGGTCCTCGTAGATGGGCGGCTGCTTGCCTTCCTGGACCGCCTTGTCGAGGCGCGGGCCGCCGTAGACCTTCCACTCCTTGCCGTCGAACCGGTAATAAGGATACTCGACGCCGGCCTTGCCGTTGGTCTTCCACTGGTAGCGGAAGTAGGCGTTGCCGGCGTCGTAGGCGGCCTGGACCCACAGTTCCAGGTAGCCGTTCTTGCCCTTGACCGGAGTCGGTTCCAAGCGGCCGGCCAGCACCAGCTCGTCGCCCAGGTCCTTTTCCGCGTCTTCGTCGTGGCAGAAGGCGCAGGCATCCCCGCGCTGAGTCTCCTTCACGGCACCTTTGTGATTGCTGCTGCGCAACCACTCGTAGGAGGACTGGCCCGGATAGAACAGCGGCACCTTGACCGCGGGAATCTTCGACCAGTTGATGGTGGTTGGATCGGCCGCCAGGGCGGGTCCCGAGACCAGGGCGGCGCAGGCAAGGATGAATATTTTGTTATTCATGACGACCTCCTTTAATACATCGATATTGTCTGGTGTTCTCCGAACGAGTTCCGTTCTTCGTACCACTGGCAACTTGGAGCATGATGCTATCCGATTTCCTGCCGAGGTGCTCGTCATCAAGAGCCGGCCTTGGCAAGGACTGAGCGGGGCGTGGCCGTCGTTATCTCGGCGATCACATGCCGTTCGTCGGCTGGCGGCTTAGGGGCGACGGCTCTACTACGTTAATCTGCCGGGTACCGTGATAACGTCCTTTGATACGAGACGCTGACGGCGCCGTTTCAACGGACAAGAACAACGAGGAGGAGCGATGCAAGACAGCATTTTGATGATTCTATTCTTTCTGGCGCTTGGGATTGCATGGCGCTTTGTTTCGCCGCAAGGCATCGGGGCCGGCTCGCTGCAGCGCCATCTCCAGGTGCTGGCTCACGGGGTGATACTCCCTATCGCGGTATTCTTCATCCTCGCCAAGCTGCCCATGAACGCGGTGGCGATGAAAATTCTCGGGTATGCGCTGGCCACCACGGCCGTCACGCTGGGGGTCGCGTGGGCCTGGCTGCGGACCACCGCGCTGGCGCCGGCCACGAAGGGCGCGCTGCTCATCGCGGCGGGGTTCGGCAATGTGTTGTTCCTCGGCGTGCCACTCAACAAGGCGCTGATCGGCGACTGGTCGATGCGCATCGCGGTGGAATACGGCATCCTCGCCAATGTGCTGCTGCTGTATACCGCCGGCGCGGTCCTGAGCCGCAGCTTCACGGAAGCGGGCGGCGCACAATTCAAGAGCCTCGTGAAGGAAGTCCTGACGCAGCGTTTCCTGTTGAAGGAGCCGCTGCTGTGGGCGACGGCGGCCGGCCTGATCGCCAACCTTACGGGCATGGAGTTCCCGGCCTGGTTCGGCGCGATCCAAGCGGCGATCTACGGGTTTCTGCCCCCGTTGCTGCTGCTTTCGACCGCGCTGGCGCTGAACTGGACCGATGCCTGGAAGGCCCAGGTGGTAACCGTTCTCCCGGCGGCGGCGATTCAACTCGTCCTCGCGCCGCTGGTGATGTGGGGCATGATTTCCCTGTTCGGTTCCGTCGGCGCCAAAGGCGGGCAGGCGCTCCTGCTCAACAGCATGCTGCCGGCCGCGCTGCTCGGCTTCGCCGCCTGCGAGCGCTACAAGCTCGACACCGGCATCTACGCGCTGGCCTTCTCGCTGACCACCGCGCTGGCGATCGTCACCGTGCCCGTCTGGTTCAATCTTCTCTTCTAAGAAAACCCGGGTCAGAGTGGAATGGCACTTACTTAATTTTCCGAGGATGCCCATACATTCTGACTTTCTCTCTGGCAATCGCCCGGGCCTCGGTCAGCAAGGGAAAGGGCTTGGGTCGTCGCTTGGTGGCCCGGGGCTCGATGCGACCGGGGCGGTTGCCCACGCGCTGTTCGGCGATCAGCACGAACAACACGTGGAGTTTGCCATCCTGAACGGACCGGATGCCCTGATGTCCCCAGGCCATCCAGAGCTGGAGGGTGTGTTTGAAGCTTAACGCGCGCGGCGGGCATTCGGCGAGTGTGGCGGCCTGCGCCATCATCAGGCGGATGAGGTTGTAGGCGAGCAGATATACCCAGATTTCCTTTTGCACCATCGACGGCGTTTTGCAGCTCAACATCTCCATGCCGAGCGTGGTCTTGATGTGGCGAAAGTCGAGCTCAACGTGCCAACGTTCACGGTAAAGCGCCTTCAAGGCTGCCTTGGGCGTCTGCTTGGGGCACAAGAGTGTGGTCACGAGAATCTTGCTGCCGGTGGCGAGTTCCCGCACGGTCAATGTCTCGGGCGCCCGGACGTACTGGGCATCGGTCATCCAGTCAGGCTTAAGCTTGGGTTTGTGCAGTGCGATCAGGTGATCGCGCGGCCCAAGCCGCAGGCCGCGGCGAAAGTCCGTCACGCGCTGGCGCGCGCCCTGTTGCTCGAACACCGCCTCCACGCCGCGCTCGCGCAAGGCACAGAACAGGAAATACGTCGCAAAATAGGCATCACCGAGCAGTAAATCCCCGGTCTGGAGGGTATCGAGTTGAGATCGCAGCAGGGCCTGTTCATCATTGCCTTTACCGCGATAACTGCCGAGGGCCGCGTCGAGCACGGCGCCGCTGCCCAGGCAGATCAACCCCACCAGTCGCATCAGCGGGAAGCCCAGCCCCGGTTCCTGGCTGCGGGGTTGCGGGTACTGCGCCTGATTCTCCGGCGTATCGGGCATGGCCACCGTCGTGCCGTCCACGAGCCGCACCGGGTGGCCGTGCCAGTACCACGAGGAAGGCCCGCCCTGGCTCATCGTCTGTCCGGTGTGGCGCGCGAGTGTCGCAGGCATCGACAGCGGTAACCGCGCGCGGGCACGGCAGTAAGCCCCGGTGTGCGTGCTGCACACCGACAGACCTCCGATCAGACGCTTGACCGCCGCGTCGTTCACGGCACGCTGACAGGAGCGGTCGGCGCTCAAGGCCTGGGACAGGAACATCGAGAGTGTCTCGGTCGGCGGGAACAGCCGTTCGCGGTGATCGGGCAACAGGGACTCCACCCGATCCAGCAGTTCTGGGCTCGTGAGAAGATTAAAGAACGTATAGGAATCACTTTGGTTGGCGCGTTGATGAACTCGACGTTGTTGCTGTGCACGCAGCCGGGGATTAGGATGCACGGGGGCTGGCTCCTTACGGTGATGGATGGGTGTTTGGCGACTCCACCTTATCACTGGGGCCAGCCCTTTTTACATTGCATCAAGGGGTTGGGGGTTACTGATCCGGCCACTAAATAGTGCGTACGGTGTTCTCCCTCTCCCTCCGGGAGAGGGCCGGGGTGAGGGCCGACGGCTCCGAAAAAACCGCCCTCATCCTGTCCTTCTCCCGGAGGGAGAAGGAACCCGACTGGTTGTT
>DASWHF010000136.1:0-2374 GCA_036393295.1 Acidiferrobacterales bacterium | reverse complement strand
CAATTCGACAACGCCTCGTACGGCATCCTCGCCGCGATGGTGGCCGACGCGCTGGACGGGCGCATCGCGCGCCTGACCAACACGGCGAGCGATTTCGGCAAGGAGTACGACAGCCTCTGCGACATGGTCGCGTTCGGGCTGGCGGCTTCGTTCGTGATGTATGCCTTCAGCCTGCACCACCTGTCGGCCTACAAGTGGCTCGGCGGGCAGCTCGGCTGGGTCACCGCCTTCGCCTACACCGCGTGCGCCGCGCTGCGCCTGGCGCGGTTCAACGTGCTGGCGTCGCGCGGCGAGGCCAAGGGCGACTTCTTCGGGCTGCCGAGCCCGGCCGCGGCCGCCGTCGTCGCCGGCTTCGTCTGGGCCATGCACGACATGGGCGTGCAGGGCCGCAGCGTGATGATCCCGGCGATCATCATCACCTGGGGCGCCGCGCTGCTGATGGTCAGCAACATCCGCTTCGCCAGCTTCAAGCAGTTCAAGCTGGCCGAGCGCGTGCCGTTCCGCTACTTCCTGGTCGCGGTCGGCGTCTTCGCGCTGTTCCTGATGGCGCCGCCGCAGATCTTCTTCCTGATGTTCTTCGGCTACGCGCTGTCCGGGCCGGGACTGTGGCTGTACCGCCGCACGCGCCAGGGGCCGGCCGCGGCCGCCGGCGGCCGCGAGCCGCCGAGCCTGTGACCGCGGTTTTGCCCGGCGCCGGATTTGGTTCTATAGTCTGCGCATCATGCAGATCTTGAGTCCGGCTTCCGCATTCGCGCTGGCGTCCAACGCCGGCCGGCCGCTGCTCGTTCTGCTTCTGCCGTAAGGCAGAACACTCCCTCACGGCCGCACGGGGCCCACACCGTGCAAGACCAGACCCCCTTATTGCCTACCGCGTAGCGCGGCGCACTGCGACCGTGGCTACGCGGGGACCGGAAACGCCATGAAAGACCATCTGATCATCTTCGACACCACGCTGCGCGACGGCGAGCAGTCGCCGGGCGCCTCGATGACGCAGGACGAGAAAGTCCGCATCGCGCTGGCGCTCGAGCGCCTCAAGGTCGACGTCATCGAGGCCGGTTTTCCGGCCGCCAGCCCCGGCGACTTCAGCGCGGTGCAGGCCGTCGCACGCGAAGTGAAGGACAGCATCGTCTGCGCGCTGTCGCGCGCCGGCGCCGAGGACATCGACCGCGCCGCGGCGGCGCTGAAGCCGGCGCAGCGCGCCCGCATTCACACGTTCATCGCCACCTCGCCGATCCACATGCGGCAGAAGCTGCGGATGGACCCGGAAGAGGTGCTGAAGAAGGCCGTGGGGGCGGTGAAACACGCCCGCCAGTACACCGACAACGTCGAGTTCTCGCCGGAGGACGCCGGCCGCTCGGAGCCGGATTTCCTGTGCCGCGTGCTCGAGGCGGTGATCGCGGCCGGCGCGACGACGGTGAACATCCCGGACACCGTCGGCTACACGCTGCCGCACATGTTCGGCGCGCTGATCCAATCGCTGCGCGAGCGCGTGCCGAACAGCGACCGGGCCGTGTGGTCGGTCCACTGCCACAACGACCTCGGCCTGGCCGTCGCGAACTCGCTGTCGGCGGTGCTGCTGGGCGGCGCCCGCCAGGTCGAATGCACGATCAACGGGCTCGGCGAGCGCGCGGGCAATGCCGCGCTCGAGGAAATCGTCATGGCGGTGCACACGCGCCAGGACCAGTTCCCGTGCGAAACGCGCATCGACACCACGCAAATCCTGAACGGCTCGCGGCTGGTCTCGAGCATCACCGGCTTTCCGGTGCAGCCGAACAAGGCCATCGTCGGCGCCAACGCGTTCGCCCACGAGTCCGGCATCCACCAGGACGGCGTCATCAAGCACCGCCAGACCTACGAGATCATGCGCGCCGAGGACGTTGGCTGGAGCGCCAACAAGCTGGTGCTGGGCAAGCACTCCGGCCGCGCGGCGTTCAAGCAGCGCCTCGTGGAACTCGGCATGCGCTTCGAGTCCGAAGCCGAGGCGAACCAGGCGTTCCAGCGCTTCAAGGAGCTGGCCGACAAGAAGCACGAAATCTACGACGAGGACCTGCAGGCGCTGGTCAGCGAGCAGACCCAGGCGCGCGACGACGAGGGCGTCCGCCTGCTCGACATGGAGACGACCTCGAAGACCGGCGCGCGCCCGACCGCCGCCATCGCGCTGCTGATCGACGGCCAGCGCAGGGAGGCCCGCGGCGAGGGCGACGGCCAGGTCGACGCCGTGTTCTCGGCGATCGAGTTGCTGGTGCGGTCCGGCGCCGAGCTGGTGCTGTTCTCGGTCAGCAACGTCACGCAGGGCGGCGATGCGCAGGGCGAGGTGCTGGTGCGGCTGCGCAAGGACGGGCGCATCGTCAACGGGCAGGGCGCCGACACCGAC
>DASWHF010000135.1:0-23778 GCA_036393295.1 Acidiferrobacterales bacterium | reverse complement strand
TTTGTGGCCGCGCTCCGGCGCCACGACGCTGTTCGGCCTGCGGCTGCCGGCGCTGCTCGGCCTACAGATCGTCGCGCGCGAGCGGGCGATCGACGCGGACAGTTTGTACTGCGACATGCGCCTGCGCTCGCCGCTACTCGGCTGCCTGCTGCAATACTGCGGCACACTGCGCTTCGTCGATTAATCAAAACCGAGGGGGACCCCGATGACGCAAACACCGCGCTGGATGCATCACGTGATGCGGGCCGCCGGACTTTACAATCTCGGCTACGGTTTGCTGCTCGCCGCCTATCCGGCCGAGACCTTCGCGTGGCTCGGCATGCCCGAAACGCCGGAGATCATGATCCGCTGCATCGGCATGATGGTCGGCGTGTACGCGCTGTGTTACTGGATCGCCGGCAGTGATCCGGTCCACTACTGGCCGCTGGTCGCCGTCGGCATCGTCGGAAAGACTCTGGGGCCGGTGGGCTTTCTGCACGGCAGCCTCACCGGCGTCTTCGCCGCGCAGGGCTGGATCATGATCTTCCTCAACGACATCATCTGGTGGCTGCCGTTCTGGTGGATCGTCCTGCACGCCTGGGACCGCGAGCCGGACGCCTGGCGCGTCATGCTGTTCGGCCGGTGCGCGTCGCGCCGCGGGCTGCGCCCATGAGCAACTATCCGCTGACACTGTATTACGACGGCGCCTGCCCCTTGTGTGCGGAAGAGATGCAACGCCTCAAGGCCCGCGACCGACACGGACTGCTGCGTTTCGTCGACGCCTCGGCGGCGACGTTCGACGCCGCCGAATGCGCCAGCACGCGCGCCGAGCTCATGCGCGTCATTCATGCGCGCCGACCGGATGGGAACCTGGTTCGCGGCGTGGACGCGCTGCGGCTCGCGTACGCCGCCGCCGGCCACGTCGTCATCGCGCGCCTGCTGGGCATGACGCTGATCTACCGACTGGCATGTCTTGCCTATCCTTACCTCGCGAGTCACCGCTATGCCTTATCGCGGCGCCTACGATGGCGCATCGCCGGCATGCGGCGGCGACCGGCCTGCGCCGACGACCGTTGCGCCGGCGGCGACGGGAATGATGCCCGATGACCGTCGTCGAGGCCGGCATCCGCATCCAGGCGCCGCGCGAGCGGATCTTCGATATCTCCCAGGATTACGCGATCCGCAAACGCTGGGACCCGTTCTCGCGCGCCACCGGCCTGCTGGACGACGCGCGGTGGGCGGCGCTCGGCGTCCGGGCATTCGTGCGCGCGCGCAATGGTTTTCAGATGACCTTCAAATACGTACAGTACCGGCGACCGGAGCGCGCCGCGATCGTGATGATCGACGGCCCGTGGTTCTTCGAGAAATTCGCCGGCACCTGGATATTCGAGCCGGCCGCTGACGGCGGCACGCTGGTCCGATTCCGTTACAGCTTCGTCGCCCGGCCGGTGTCGCTGCGATCACCGCTTGAGGAGTTGATCCGGCGGGTGTTGCAGCGCAACACCGAGGCGCGGCTGCCGGCGCTGAAGCGGTATTGCGAATCGCAGTGCGCGCAGGCGCCCGACGGCTAGACGCTCACACCATGGGCAAGATGCGGGTCTATTCATCCGCGCCGCGGGCCGGCTGGCGCGTGACGAATTCACCCACCGCCTCTATCACCTCCTTCGCAATCCAGCTCGACCGCCCGTCAGTATCCGTCATTTTAGTCTGTTGACGGATACTATAGTATCCACTAGAATTATAGTATGACGGATACTAATAGACGGCGTCCCTTGTTCACCCCGCACCGCCGCGCGCTGACGGTGCTGTACGCGGATGTGGAGAGCCACGCGCTGCAGCAGCGAGAAGTCTTTGTCGGCACTGCCGGCTCGGTGATCGAGCGCAGGAATGCCTCCGGGTTTCGCTTCTACGCCCACCAGTTTTACGACGGCGAGGGCAAGAAGCGCGAGCGCTACCTGGCCGGACCCGTGGGAAACCCGAAAGCCGATGGCGCCGCGGCCGAGCTGAGGGGGCGAATCCAGGAGCTCAAGGAGATCGTGCCTTCGCTGCGCCTGCTGGGACGAGAGGGGTTTAACCTGGCCGATGCCAAGACTTACGCCACCCTCGCGAGTCTGCATAACCATGGGGTGTTCGCGGCCGGCGGGATGCTCATCGGCTCGCACGCCTATGGGGTGCTGCTGAACCGCATGGGCGTGCGCGCAACCCCGTACGCCACCGAAGACATCGATATCGCCCGGCGCGAGGCGCTCACCTTTGAAAGACCGCCCGAACAAGGCCTGCTCGAGATGCTGAAGGACTCCGGAATCCCCTTCGTCGAAGTGCCCTCGCTCAACCGCAAGAAACCGCCGACTTCTTTCAAACAGCGGGGGCGGTCGCGGTTTCACGTCGACCTCCTGGTACCGTCGGCAAACGAGGATTTTCCCGTGGTGCGCGTGCCTGAACTCCAGGCGCATGCCACCGGTCTGCCCTACCTCTCCTATCTCCTGGCCGAATCCCAGACGGCGATGATGATGGCACGCGGGGGCTGTTGCCCCGTGCGGGTGCCCGTGCCCGAACGCTTTGCCGTGCACAAGCTCATCGTCTCGCGCCTGCGCACCGGACGTGAGGCGAAATCCGACAAGGACGTCTTCCAGGCCTGCGTGCTGTGCGCGGCGCTGGCGGAGAGCCATCCCGGCGCCGTCGAAGCCGCCGTGGCGCAGATCCCCCGGCGGGCCAAGAAATACCTTGCCCCCGCGGTCGGGTCGACCCGGCGTTTTCTCGAACCCGCTCACCAGCGTGCCTGGGAAGAGCTCTCAGGTGCCGCTATAACGTAAATTTTCTAATGCAAATCTCTCATAGAGTGGTCGACTGTCAAAATTACTGTCCCAAATTGCTACGACTGTCATTTTTATTGTCGTTTTAGGGCGGCGGGATCAATTTGATAGCCTGAAAAAACTCAATCAAATCAACGGTCATGACTGTCAAGAATTATTGGCGCCCGACACCGGGGAGGGGCCGTCGCACGGGGCTGCCGGGACTTTTTCCGCCGTCCGGAGCGTCCCTACCGGTGTCGGGGTAACGCGGTTAATCCACCGCTAAGCGAGGGCCGGTAGAATAAAAAAAGGGTGACATGACGGTAAGTTATGTCACCCTAACCACATAAAGGAGGAGTCCGAAGGCTGCGAAGCATCAATCGGACCCCTAATGTGACCGTGCCTCGGCCCAAGGAGTTCCGCCCATGACCCGACCGCTGCAGCAGCTGGTCCTGACCACCTGCCCGGACCCCGCGACCGCCACGACCGTGGCCGAGACCCTGGTCGGCGAGCGCCTGGCCGCCTGCGTCAATATCCTGCCCGGGGTCCGGTCTGTATATACTTGGAAGGGCCGGACCGAAACCGCCACGGAGCAACTGCTGATCATCAAGTCGCGCACCGACCGCTACGCGGCCATACAGGAACGCATCCTCGCGCTGCACCCCTACGAACTTCCCGAGGTCATCGCGGTCCCAATCGCCGACGGTTTGCCGGCCTACCTCGCCTGGATCTCCAACCCGGAAGACGCTGAATGAGAATCCTGAACGCCCTCCTGCTGGCCGCGCTCACCGCCGCGCCCGCCTATGCCAACCCCTTGCAGGACGAGCTGCTCGAGGCCGACCAGGCGTTCGCGCTGACGAGCAAGGTGCGCGACGCCACGACGCTCGAGATGAAGTGGAAGATCGCCGACGGTTATTACCTGTATCGCGACAAATTCAATTTCGAGCTGCTGCGCGGCGACGTCGAGCTCAAAGCCGCGAAGCTCCCGGCCGGCAAGAAGAAGGCCGACGAATTCTTCGGCGAGGTCGAAACCTATACCCAGTCGGTCACCGCCACGCTGCCGCTCGAGCGCCGCGGCACGGCACGCGAGGACATCGTGCTGCGCGTCACCGTGCAAGGCTGCAACGAGCCGATCGGCGTCTGCTACCCGCCGCATGTCAAAGAAGTGAGCTTCACCCTGCCGGCGGTCAAGGCCGCGGCACCCGCGCCGAAGACGGGCGCCGCACCGGCCGCCGGCCAGGACGACGCGCTGCGCTCGCTCGGCGCGTTGAGCCGGCTCATCGAGCCGTCGGGTTCCGACGAGCCGGTCGATCCGGACAAGGCCTTCGTGGTGTCGGTGACGGCGCGTGACGCGCAGACGCTGGCGGTGCGCTTCGACATCGCCGATTGCTGTTACCTGTATCGCGACAAGACCAAGTTCAGCCTGACGACCGCCGACGGCGGCGGCGCGCCGCCGGACGGCGTGAGCCTCGGCGCGGCCGTGCTGCCGGCCGGCGAGATCAAGACCGACGAGTTCATCGGCAGGACCGAGGTCTACCACCGCGGATTCGACCTGACCCTGCCGCTCAGCGGCCGCGCCGCCCAGGACCTGGTGCTGGCGGTCGGCTACCAGGGCTGCTCGGAGAAGGGCGTGGTGATCTGCTACCCGCCGACCACGAAGAAATTCCTGGTGCGGCCCTCGGGGGAGGTGCTGGCGATGCCCGACGGCGCGCGGCCGGGCTTCGGCGATGCGGTGATGAGCGTCGCCGACACCGGCGGCGCGCCGGTGTCGGAGCAGGACGCGCTCGCCGCGCGCCTCGCCAGCGCCAATACGCTGTGGACGATCCTCGCGTTCTTCGGCTTCGGCCTGCTGCTGACCTTCACGCCCTGCGTGTTCCCGATGATCCCGATCCTGGCGGGCGTGGTAATCGGCCAGGGCGGCAAGACCTCGACGCTTCAGGCGTTTTACCTGTCGCTGGCCTATGTGCTGGCGATGGCGCTGACCTATACCGTCGCCGGGGTGCTGGCCGGCTTGTTCGGCGCCAATCTCCAGGTCTGGTTCCAGAACGCCTGGGTGCTGGGCGGTTTCGCCGCGGTGTTCGTGCTGCTGTCGTTGTCGATGTTCGGCTTCTATGAACTGCAGATGCCGAGCGGCATCCAGAGCAAGCTCACCGAGATCAGCAATCGCCAGCAGGGCGGGCGCCTGGCGGGCGCGGCGATCATGGGCCTGCTGTCGGCGCTGATCGTCGGCCCGTGCGTGACCGCGCCGTTGATCGGCGCGCTGATCTATATCGGCCAGACCGGCGACGCGGTGCTCGGCGGCGCCGCGCTGTTCGCCTTGAGCCTCGGCATGGGCGCGCCGCTGCTGGCCATCGGCACCTCGACCGGCAAGCTGATGCCCAAGGCCGGGCCGTGGATGAACGTGATCAAGGCGGTGTTCGGCGTGCTGATGCTGGCGGTGGCGCTGTGGCTGCTGGAGCGCGTGCTGCCGACCGCGGTCACGATGCTGCTCGCCGGCATGCTGCTGATCGTGTCGGGCATTTACATGGGCGCCTTCGACGGTCTCGCGGCCGGCGTCAGCGGCTGGCGGCGCTTGTGGAAGGGACTCGGCCTGGTCGTCGTCATTTACGGCGGCGTCATGCTGCTCGGCGCGGCCGGCGGCGGCAACGATCTGATGCAGCCGCTCAAGGGCATGACCCTGGCCGGCGGCGGAGCCGGCGGCGGCGCTCAGCCGCAGCTCGTTTTCCGCTACGTCAAAGGGCCGGAGGGACTGAGCGCGGCGCTCACCGAGGCGCGCGCCCAGGGCCGGCCGGCGATGCTCGATTTCTACGCCGACTGGTGCATCTCCTGCAAGGAAATGGAGAAGTACACCTTCAGCGACCCGGCGGTTCAGGCGGCGCTGTCGAACGCCGTGCTGCTCAAGACCGACGTGACCGCCAACGATGCCCAGGACCAGGCGCTGCTCAAGCAGTTCCGGCTCATCGGCCCGCCGGCCATCCTGTTCTTCACCGCCGGCGGCGAGGAGCTGTCACGCTCGCGCGTGGTCGGCTACATGAAGGCCGAGCCGTTCGCCGCGCATGTGCGCGCCGCGGTCGGCGGCTGACGCGCCGGTGCGCCAGGCGCTGATCGCCGGTGTCGCCGCGCTCGCGCTGGCGGCCGGGGTGGCGGCCGGCTATTACCAATTCCACCATCGCTCCGCGCCGGTCACGGCGCTCGCCGACGCCGCGCAGCTGCCGCTCCTCGACCTGAAGAGCGAGCCGCGGCGCATCGCCGAGTGGCGCGGCGGCTGGGTGCTGGTGAACTTCTGGGCGACCTGGTGCCCGCCCTGCCTGGAGGAGATCCCGCTGCTGATCGCGACCCAGACCGAGCACGGCGCCCACGGCCTCACCGTCCTGGGCGTGGCCGTCGACAACCTGCCCAATGTCGGCAGCTTCTACGTCGGCCTGGGAATGAACTATCCGACCCTGCTCGGCGAGGACGACGCGCTCCGGGTGATGGCCGGCTTCGGAAACCCGCGCGGCACCCTGCCCTATACCGTGCTCCTCGACCCGGCGGGCGAGGTGGTCGCCAGCCAGCACGGCGCCGTCGACCACGCCCGGCTGGCCACCCTGCTCGCCCCCTATCTGACCACGATATCCCGGTCCAAACCCTAGATTGCGGCGAAAATCGCCAATCGTCGGCAAAATTACAATCAACTGGACAAAGCCTTACCGGCTGCGTAGTATCCGTGCCCGAACCTGGGCGGTCGCCCAGTTCTCCGCTCAATACCGGACAAATAGCGGCAGTTCGCCGCAGTATCAACAGAAATGGCGAAAATCCTAGTTCTCAACGGACCCAATCTGAACCTGCTCGGGCAGCGGGAGCCGGAGCACTACGGCCGCACCGGCCTCACCGAGATCAATACCCGGCTCGCCGCCACGGCCACCGCCGCCGGCCATACGCTCGAGACCTTCCAAAGCAACGCCGAGCACGAGCTGGTGAACCGGGTTCACCAGGCCATCACCGACAAGGTGGATGTCATGATCATCAACCCGGCCGCCTACACCCATTCGAGCGTGGCGCTGCGCGACGCGGTCGCGGCCAGCCGCATCCCGTTCATCGAGGTGCACCTGTCGAACATCCATGCGCGCGAGGAATTCCGCCGCCATTCGTATTTCTCCGACCTGGCGGTGGGGCAGATCAGCGGCCTCGGCGCACAGGGTTACGAGCTCGCCCTGGCGGCGGCGCTCAGGCTGCTCGAATCGAAGAAATAAGGAGCCAGACAAACCCGTGGACATACGCAAGATCAAGAAACTCATCGAGATGCTCGAGGAGTCCCACCTCACCGAGCTCGAGATCCGCGAGGGCGAGGAGACCATCCGCCTGAGCCGCGCCAACCCCTCGGGCGGCATGCCGATGGCCATGATGGCCCCGCAGATGCCCATGTCCATGCCGATGCCGGCCGCGGCCGCGACCGCCGCCGCCGACAAGCCGGCGGCGGCCGAGACGCCGACCGGGCACGTGGTGACCTCGCCGATGGTCGGGACCTTCTACCGTTCGCCGTCGCCGAACGCCAGCCCCTTCGTCGAGGTCGGCAGCCAGGTCAAGGTCGGCGACACCTTGTGCATCATCGAGGCCATGAAGATGCTCAACCAGATCGAGGCCGACAAGGCCGGCACGATCAAGGCCATCCTCAAGGAAAACGGCCAGCCGGTGGAGTACGGCGAACCACTGTTCGTCATCGACTGATCCCCGTCCATGATCGAAAAAGTCGTCATCGCCAACCGTGGTGAGATCGCGCTGCGCATTCAGCGCGCCTGCCGCGCCATGGGCATCAAGACCGTCGCCCTGCATTCCGAGGCCGACCGCAGCGCCAAGTACGTCAAGCTCGCCGACGAGTCGGTGTGCATCGGCCCGCCGTCCGCCGCCCAGAGCTATTTGAACATCCCGGCCGTGATCAGCGCCGCCGAGGTCACCGACGCCGTCGCCATCCACCCCGGCTACGGCTTCCTGTCGGAGAACGCCGACTTCGCCGAGCGCGTCGAGCAGAGCGGCTTCATCTTCATCGGCCCGCGCGCCGAGACCATCCGGCTGATGGGCGACAAGATCTCGGCCATCAAGGCGATGAAGAAGGCCGGCGTGCCCTGCGTGCCCGGCTCCGACGGCCCGCTGTCGGACGACGACGACGAGAACCTCAAGCTCGCCGCCGAGATCGGCTACCCGGTGCTGATCAAGGCCACGGGCGGCGGCGGCGGCAAGGGCATGCGCGTGGTCCACAGCGACGCGGCCTTGCGCAACGCCATCGCCATGACCCGTGCCGAGGCCAAGGCGGCATTCAACAACGATGTCGTCTACATGGAGAAGTATCTGGAAAACCCCCGCCACGTGGAATTCCAGGTGCTGGCCGACCAGCACGGCAACGCCGTGCACCTCGGCGAGCGCGACTGCTCCATGCAGCGCCGTCACCAGAAGGTCGTCGAGGAGTCCCCGGCCCCCGGCATCCCCGAGCGGCTGCGCCACAAGATCGGCGAGCGCTGCGCCGAGGCCTGCCGCAAGATCGGCTACCGCGGCGCCGGCACCTTCGAGTTCCTGTACGAGAACGGCGAGTTCTACTTCATCGAGATGAACACGCGCCTGCAGGTCGAGCATCCGGTGACCGAGATGGTCACCGGCATCGACCTGGTGAAGATGCAGATCCTGATCGCGTCCGGCGAGAAGCTGTCGATCAAGCAGCGCGATATCGCCTGGCGCGGCCACGCCATCGAGTGCCGCATCAACGCCGAGGATCCGCGCAGCTTCATGCCCTCGCCCGGCCGCATCACCGCCTATCACCAGCCCGGCGGCCCCGGCATCCGCGTCGACTCCCACATCTACAGCGGCTACACCGTGCCGCCCTACTACGATTCGATGATCGGCAAGCTCATCGCCTACGGCGACACCCGCGAGATCGCCATGGCGCGCATGCGCATCGCGCTCTCGGAGATGGTCATCGACGGCATCAAGACCAACATCCCGCTGCATCAGGACATCATGGCGGATGCCGCGTTCGAGGCCGGCGGCGTGAATATTCATTATCTGGAGAAGAAGTTGGGACTTTGAACGGCAGAGACAAGAGAAAAGTTACAAGATACAAGACAACCGTAACGGCGAATCCTGGCGTGCTGCACGCCAGCGCCACACGATCAGGTTTCACTTTTCTCTTGCAACTTTTCTCTTGTATCTGACTTTACTATGCCCTGGTTGCGCATTACCCAGACGACAAACCGCGAAACGGCCGAGCCGCTCGCCGCGGCCCTCGAGGAGCTCGGTGCGATCGCCGTGACGCTCGAGGACGCCGGCGATGAGCCGGTACTGGCGGTGGCAACCGAAGACACGCCGCTGTGGTCGGCGGTGCGGGTGGTGGCGTTGTTTCCGCCCGATACCCACGCCGAGACACTGATGCAGCGCGTGGCCGCGCGCCTGGCGGACGACACGCCGCCGCGCTGGACCCAGGACATCCTCGCCGACCAGGACTGGGAGCGTGCCTGGATGGACCGCTACCGGCCGATCCATTGCGGCGGGCGTTTGTGGATCTGTCCGAGCTGGCACGCGCCGCCCGATCCCGACGCGGTGAACGTGCTGCTCGATCCCGGCCTCGCGTTCGGCACCGGCACCCACGCGACCACGGCCTTGTGCCTGGCCTGGCTCGCCGCGCATCCGCCCGTCGGGCTCACGGTGATCGACTATGGCTGCGGCTCGGGCATACTGGCGGTGGCGGCGCTCAAGCTCGGGGCGCGCCGCGTGCTGGGCCTGGACGTCGACCCGCAGGCGCTAGGGGTGAGCCGCGCCAATGCCGCGCGCAACGGCGTGGCGGAGCGACTCGATCTGGCGCAGCCCATGACATCCGCCGCGCCGCCGGCAGCCGATCTGGTGCTGGCGAATATTCTGGCGCGCCCGCTGATCGAGCTCGCCCCCGTCATCCGGGCCTGCGTGCGGCCGGGCGGCATGCTGGTGCTTTCCGGAATGCTGGCCGAGCAGGTCGAGGAAGTGAGCGACCACTATAGAGGGGAGTTCGATTTGACGAGCACGCTACGCGACGGCTGGGCGATGCTGACCGGACAGCGGCGCGCGCCGGGTTGACCGTCATGCCGATGTACACACGCTGCCCGAAGTGCCAGACGACCTTCGCCATCACGCGCGCCCACCTGGAAGCGCGCGGCGGCCTGGTGCGCTGCGGGCGCTGCAGCGCGGTGTTCCGCGCCGAGCAGCTGTCGAAGGACGGTATCTTCCCGGGCGACAGCGTCGATGCGGCGCCGGCCGCGGCCAAACCGGCGCGTGCCGCCGCCAAGCGCACCGGCAAGAAATCCACCCGCAAGACCGCCGCCGGCACGGCGCCAAAGAGTGCGCCCAAGGCGCGCGTCGAGCGCAAGCCCAAAGCCGAACCGCGCCCGGCGGAGACCGACTCGAATCTGCCGCTTTTCGACGCGCGGCTCGTGCCCTACACGCGCACGCCGTTCTGGATCGCCGGCAGCGTCGCATTGATCCTGGCGTTGCTGGCGCAGGCGGTGTATTTCTACGGCGGACGCATCGTGCTCGAGCTGCCGGCCCTGCGCCCGGCCCTGAGTCCGGTGTGCGCGCTGCTCGGCTGCCGGCTGACGCCGCCGCAGCGCGTCGACCTCATCGATCTGGTCGAGGCCCGGGTGGCACCGCATCCCCGATTCGATCGCGCCCTGCGCATCCGGGCGACGCTGGTGAACCGCGCCAGCTACGTCCAGAGCTTCCCGCACCTGGAGGTCTCGTTGAGCACCAGCAAGGGCCTGGTCGTGGCGCGCCGCGTGTTCGCGCCGGGCGATTATCTCGCGCAACCGGCCGAGGACAACGACGGACTGCCGCCGTACGTCGCTGTCAAGGTATCGCTGGACGTGACGCATCCGGACGTGCGCGCCAGCGGCTACGAAATCCGCGTGCTCCCGGCGCCGTAATGCCGAGTGTCAACCGGCACGCGTCGGAAAACTCAACACGCTCATCCTTGCCTCTTCCCTGCGACCCGGATTTGTGGGTATGATGCCGACCTTTTCCTCTGCAAAGCCGGAGGAGAGGCCGGCATGCGAATCGGACCCTATCTTCTAAAAAATAATCTGCTGGTCGCGCCCATGGCAGGGGTCACGGACAGACCGTTCCGCCAGTTGTGCAAGAAACTCGGCGCCGGGATGGCGGTGTCCGAGATGGTCGCCTCGAACTCGCTGCTGTGGGGCAGCGAGAAAACGCGGCGGCGTGCCAACCACGAGGGCGAGACAGAACCCAAATCGGTGCAGATCGCCGGCGCGGACCCGGCGATGATGGCCGATGCTGCGCGTTTCAACGTCGATAACGGCGCGCAGATCATCGACATCAACATGGGCTGCCCGGCCAAAAAGATCTGCAACGTCATGGCCGGCTCGGCGCTGCTGAAGGACGAGCCACTGGTGACGCGCATCCTCGAGGCGGTGGTGGCGGCGGTCGATGTGCCGGTGACGCTCAAGATCCGCACCGGCTGGGACCGCGCCCACCGCAACGGCATCGAGATCGCGCGCCGCGCCGAGGATATCGGCGTGCAGCTGCTGGCGGTGCACGGCCGTACGCGCGCCGACGCCTATCTCGGTGAGGCCGAGTACGACACCATCGCGGCCATCAAGGCCGCGGTGAAGATTCCGGTGGTCGCCAACGGCGACATCGATTCCCCGGAAAAGGCCAGGCAGGTGCTCGACCATACCGGTGCCGACGGCGTGATGATCGGGCGCGCCGCCCAGGGCCGGCCGTGGATCTTCCGCGAAATCGCCCATTACCTCGCCACCGGCGAGCGCCTGGCGGAGCCGGGCTTCGACGAAATCCGCGCGATCCTGCTCGGCCATCTGCACAACCTCTATGAATTCTACGGCGGGCACCTCGGCGTGCGCGTCGCGCGCAAGCACATCGCCTGGTACACCAAGGGCAAGGGCCTGGTCGGCGGCGGCGCCTTCCGTCATGCCGTCAACCGGGTCGAGACGCCGGCCGGGCAGACCGCCATGATCGACGAGTTTTTCGCGGCCCAGACCGGCTGCCCGCGGGAGATCGCGGCGTGAAGGACGGCCACCACCGCAAGGGCCCGCTGGCGATCTGCGTGAAGAGCGCCATAGACCGCTACTTCAACGATCTCAACGGCGAGAAACCCGGGCGGCTCTACGAAATGGTCATCGCCGAGGTCGAGCGGCCGCTGCTGGAGGCGGTGATGCGCGAGGCGCGCAGCAACCAGTGCAAGGCGGCGCGCATGCTGGGCATCAACCGCAACACCCTGCGCAAGAAGCTCAAGCTGCACGGTTTGGATAAATAACATTAGCCACGGGGGGCACGGGGATCACGGGGAAAATCCTTTTCCTTGAGACCGGGCCACCGCAGACCTGCTCCTCCCCGTGGCCCCCGTGGCCCCCGTGGCCGGCATTAATATTTACTACGAGGCGGTATGGGCATCATCCAGCGGGCGTTGATCAGTGTTTCCGACAAGACCGGCATCGTGGAATTCGCCCGGGCCCTGAAATCCTTCGACGTCGAGATCCTGTCGACCGGCGGCACCGCGAAGCTGCTGGCCGACAACGGCGTGCCGGTCATCGAGGTCGCCGACTACACCGGATTCCCGGAGATGCTGGACGGGCGCGTCAAGACGCTGCACCCGCGCATCCACGGCGGACTGCTCGGGAGGCGCGATCTCGACAGCCACCGGCAGGCGATGCGCGCGCACGACATCCCGCCGATCGACCTGGTGGTGGTGAACCTCTACCCCTTCGAGCAGACCGTGGCGCGCGACGATTGCACGCTCGCCGAGGCGATCGAGAACATCGACATCGGCGGCCCGGCCATGCTGCGCTCGGCCGCCAAAAACCATGCGGCGGTCACCGTGGTCGTGGACAGCGCCGATTACGCGGACGTGATCGAGGAGCTGCGCGCCCGGAACGGCGCGGTGAGCCCGCAGACGCGCTACCGCCTGGCGGTCAAGGTCTATGCCCACACCGCGCGTTACGACGCCGCGATATCCAACTATCTCGGGGCGCGCAGCATGGACGGGTCGGTCATCGGCCTCCCGGCCACCTACACGGCGCAATTCCTCAAGGCCCAGGACATGCGCTACGGCGAGAATCCGCACCAGCGCGCGGCCTTCTACCGCGAGCCGCGGCCGCCCGAGGCCTGCGTGGCGACCGCGCGCCAGCTGCAGGGCAAGGAGCTGTCGTTCAACAACGTCGCCGACACCGACGCCGCGCTCGAGTGCGTCAAGGCCTTCAATGCCCCGGCCTGCGTGATCGTCAAGCATGCCAACCCCTGCGGCGTGGCGGTCGCCGGGTCGCCGCTCGATGCCTACGACCGCGCCTACGCCACCGACCCGACCTCGGCCTTCGGCGGCATCATCGCCCTCAACCGCCCGCTCGACGCCGCCACCGCCCAGGCCATCGTCGACCGCCAGTTCGTCGAGGTGATCATCGCCCCCGAGGTCGAGGCCGCGGCGCTGCCGGTGCTGGCCGCCAAGCAGAACGTGCGGGTGCTGGCCTGCGGCGCCTGGGGCGAGGCGCGGCCGGCCGGGCTCGACTACAAGCGCGTCACCGGCGGCCTGCTGGTTCAGGACCGCGACAACGGCGAGATCGGCGAGCGCGACCTCAAGATCGTGACGGCGCGCAAGCCGAGCGCCACGCAGCTCGCCGACCTGCTGTTCGCCTGGAAGGTAGTGAAGTTCGTCAAATCCAACGCCATCGTCTATTGCCGGGACGGGCGCACCGTCGGCGTCGGCGCCGGCCAGATGAGCCGCGTCTACAGCGCCCGGATCGCCGCCATCAAGGCCGCCGACGCCGGCCTCGAGGTGCGCGGCTCGGTGATGGCCTCGGACGCCTTCTTCCCGTTCCGCGACGGCCTCGATCAGGCCGCCGAGGCCGGCGTCAGCGCCGTCATTCAGCCGGGCGGCTCGCTGCGCGACCCGGAGGTGATCGACGCCGCCAACGAGCATGGCATCGCGATGGTGTTCACGGGCATGCGGCATTTCCGGCATTGAGAGAAAGGACGATTAGCCACGGGGAGCACGGGGGGTCACGGGGAATTCTTTTGTCACTATAATCGTTCCTCCCCGTGACCCCCGTGCTCCCCGTGGCAGAATTGCATTTATGAAAATATTAATTATCGGCGGCGGCGGCCGCGAGCATGCGCTGGCGTGGAAGGCCGCGCAGTCGGCCCGGGTCGACAGGGTCTATGTCGCGCCCGGCAACGCCGGCACGGCCCACGAGGCCAAGTGCGAGAACGTCGCGATCGGCGCCGAGGACGTCGCGACGCTCGAACACTTCGCGCGCGACCATCACATCGATCTGACCATCGTCGGACCCGAGGCGCCGCTGGTGCTGGGCGTGGTCGACCGCTTCCGCGCCGCCGGGCTGAAATGCTTCGGCCCGATCCGCTCGGCCGCGCGGCTGGAAGGCTCCAAGGCCTACGCGAAGGACTTTCTCGCGCGCCACGCGATCCCGACCGCGGCCTACGCCAACTTCACCGAGATCGATCCGGCGATCGCTTATATAAAGAAAATGGGCGCGCCGATCGTCGTCAAGGCCGACGGGCTGGCGGCCGGCAAGGGTGTGATCCTGGCGCAGACCGAGGAGGAGGCGATCGCCGCGGTGCGCGACATGCTCGCCGGCAATGCCTTCGGCGCGGCGGGCGCGCGGGTGGTGATCGAGGAGTTCCTCACCGGCGAGGAGGCGAGCTTCATCGTCATGGCCGACGGCGCGCATGTGCTGGCGCTGGCCAGCTCCCAGGACCACAAGGCGCGTGACGACGGCGACCGCGGCCCCAACACCGGCGGCATGGGCGCCTACTCGCCGGCGCCGGTGGTGACGCCGGCGATCCACGCGCGCATCCTGCGCGAGGTGATCGAGCCGACGGTGCGCGGGATGCGCCAGGAGGGCCATCCCTACACCGGCTTCCTCTATGCCGGCGTCATGATCCAGCCGGACGGCACGCCCAAGGTCCTCGAATTCAACTGCCGCTTCGGCGACCCCGAGACCCAGCCGATCATGCTGCGGCTGCAATCCGACCTCGTCGAGCTCGTCGAGGCGGCGCTCGCCGGACGCCTCGACCGGATCGAGGCGCGCTGGAATCCGCGCGCCGCGCTCGGCGTGGTCATGGCGGCCGGCGGCTACCCGGGCGAGTACCGCAAGGGCGACGTCATTCACGGCCTGCCGGCCGCGGTCGATCCGGACTGCAAGGTGTTCCACGCCGGCACCGCCGAGCGCGACGGCGCGATCGTCACCCACGGCGGGCGGGTGTTGTGCGTCACCGCGCTCGGCGATACAGTGACTGCCGCGCAGGCGCACGCCTATGCGCAGGCCGCGCGGATCCACTGGCAGGACGCGTACTACCGGCGCGACATCGGCCACCGCGCCGTGGCGCGCGAGCGCGCCGCGGGCAAGGCCTGAGTCCAACGCGCGTCGCGGGCGCCGGACCTGGGCCCGACTATGGCGGCACAAGTCTTCAGGCGGCGTACATTGAAATGCAAGGCGGCATTCGAAAGGGTCCCCTCTCCCTCCGGGAGAGGGACAGGGTGAGGGCCGATGCGGCGCCGACCCCCCTCACCCTAACCCTCTCCCCCCACCTTCGGCGGGGGGAGAGGGAATTGTTCCTGGATTTCTTGAGCCCTAAGGCACGATGACCGACACCATCCCCAAGCCCCGCGTGATGCTGCGCTGCGCCTCGCGCGGAATCAGCAAGGCGGCGCGCGTACTGCGTAAGGGCGGCATCGTCGCCTACGCCACCGAGGCGGTCTACGGCCTGGGCTGCGACCCGCGCAACCGCGACGCCGTGATCCGGCTGTTGCGCCTCAAGCAGCGCAGCGTGCGCAAGGGTCTGATCCTAATCGCCGCCGCGCCCGGGCAGCTCGACCCGTACGTCGCCGAGCTGCCGGCCCGGGCGCGCAAGACCTGGCCGGGACCGCATACCTGGCTGGTCAAGCCGTCGGCCAACGCGCCGCGCTGGATCACCGGCCACCACGACCGCATCGCCGTGCGCGTCACCGCCCACCCCCAGGCCGCCGCCTTGTGCCGGCTGGCCGACATGGCGATCGTCTCGACCAGCGCCAACACCAGCGGCCACCGGCCGGCGCGCAGCTACCGTGAGGCGGTGCGGCGCTTTGGCGGCAAGGTCGATTACGTGCTGCGCGGGCGCGTCGGCGATCGGCGGCGACCGACACCGATCGCCGACGCCGTCAGCGGCAAAGTCGTACGCTGCGCCTGAGCGCCGTTCGCACACCCAGGCCTGCCACCGCGACCATGAGCCAGCCGGACATCCAGGCCGTCAGGGACTATCTCATCGCGCTCCAGGACCGGATCTGTACCGCGCTCGCCGCGGTCGACGGCGCCGCCTTCCAGGAAGACAACTGGCAGCGCTCCGACGGCGGCCGGGCACCCCCACAGGGCGGTGGCGGTCGCACGCGCGTGCTGGCCGACGGGCGGGTCTTCGAGCAAGCCGGCATCGGGTTTTCGCATGTGCAAGGGGCGAACCTGCCGCCGTCGGCGAGCGCGCACCGGCCCGAGCTCGCCGGCCGCTCGTTCCAGGCGCTGGGCGTGTCGCTGGTGATCCATCCGCGCAATCCGCACGTGCCGACCTCGCATTGCAACGTGCGCTTCTTCGTCGCCGAGAAGCCGGGCGAGGCGCCGGTCTGGTGGTTCGGCGGCGGCTTCGACCTGACGCCGTATTACGGCTACGAGGAGGACGCGCGCCACTGGCACCGGACCGCCAAGGCCGCCTGCGATCCGTTCGGCGCCGACTGGTACGCGCGTTTCAAGCAATGGTGCGACGAGTATTTTCATATCAAGCACCGCAACGAGCCGCGCGGCATCGGCGGGCTGTTCTTCGACGATCTCAACGCCGGCGGTTTCGATCACTGCTTCGGGTTTCTGAAGAGCGTCGGCGACGCCTACCTGGACGCCTACCTGCCGATCGTCGAGCGCCGCCGCGGCACGCCCTACGGCGAGCGCGAGCGCGATTTCCAGCTCTACCGGCGCGGGCGCTATGTGGAGTTCAACCTGGTCTACGACCGCGGCACGCTGTTCGGCCTGCAGTCCGGTGGGCGCACCGAGTCCATCCTGATGTCGCTGCCGCCGCTGGTGAAGTGGCGCTACCACTGGCAGCCGGCCCCCGGAACGCCGGAGGCGCGGCTTTACGAGCATTTCCTGAAACCGCGCGACTGGCTGGCCGAGTGAGCGCGATCAGGCCAACGCGTCGGCGCGGCGCGCCGCGCGCCGGTTCACGATCAGGAACACCACGGCGATGGTGACGAGCAGCGCCTGCAGGCCGAGCGCCTGCAGGTTCGGGTAGATGCCGAGCAGATCGATGCGCGGGAAGTCGATCACGCTGATCGGCAACTTGCCGGCCTCTTGCAGCGCCGCCACGCCCTTGCCGGCGAACACCACCGCCAGCAGATAGAGCAGCGCCGAGTTCACGCCGAAGAACAGCCTGAGCGGCAACCGCAGGCTGAAGCGGAAGATGCCCCAGGCGATCGCAACCAGCGCCAGCGCCGCGGTGATAAAGCCCCAGACCACGCTACCGTGGCCGTCGCTGCCGGCCTGCACCCACAAGGCCTGGTAGAACAGCACGGTCTCGAAGACCTCGCGGTAGACGGCGATGAAGGACACGAAGGCCAGCGCCCAGACCGTGCGGCCGTTCAACGCGCGCTGCACCTTGTCGTCGATGAACTGCTTCCAGCGCTGCGCCTGCAGCTTGCTGTGCAACCACACGCCGACGTAGAACAGGATGCCGGCCGCCAGCAACGCCGCAATGCCCTCGGTCAGCTCGCGGCTGGCGCCGCTGATGTTGATCACATAGGACGCGACCCACCACGTGACGCCGCCCAGCGCCAGCGCGGCGATCCAGCCGGCGTGCACATAGCGCAACACCTCGCGTCGCCCGGTCTTGATGAGGAAGGCGATCATCGCCGCCAGCAGCAGAATTGCCTCCATGCCCTCGCGCAGCAGAATGACCAGCGAGCTGCCGTAAGCCATGCCCGGCGACAGGCTGGCCGACTCGAGCCTGTCGCGCGCCTCGGCGAGCAGCGCGGCGACCGTCCGTGCCTGCGCGCTCACCGCCTCGACCGGCTCGCCGGCCTTGACCATCGCGCGGTAGCGGAACATCTCGGTTTCGACGCGGGTCTTGAACGCCGGATCGACGGTGGCGAGCCCGGCCTCGGCCAGCTCGAAGCCCTCGAGATAGGCGGTCACCGCCAGCGCGTAGGCGGCCTCGCGCTCGCCGGCGCGATAGCGCGCCAGGCTTTCGTCGAGGGTACGCGCGCTGAAGGCCAGCGGCGACTCGCGCGCGAGCGCGCCCGGATTCGCGCGCAGGTAGGCGAGCACCGCGGCGCCGGTATCGCCGTATTGGGCGGCGATCGCGACGGGCGTCGCCTGAGTGAGGCCCGCCATGTCCGCGAGCGCGGCCGGCCGCTGTCCCTCGGTCCAGGCGATCCCGCCGGCGCGGCGCTCCGCCGCGCCGGCGTAATAGTTGGCGACGTGGAAGGCGAGCGCCCAGCGGTCGGCGTCGTCGAGACCGGCGAAGGCCGGCATCGCGGTGCCGTCCACGCCGAGGCTGATGGTGTTGTAAAGCGCATGCACGTTGCGCAGCCGCTGGCGGTCGCGGTCGTGGAAATCGTTGGGCGGCGGATCGAGCCCGGCGGCGAGCGCGCCGTCGCCGCGGCCGCTCGCCCCGTGGCAGGCGGCGCAGTGCTCCTGATACAAGGCCGCGCCGCGCGCGGGATCGGGGGCGCGGCGCGGCGCGACGGCCACGTCATAGGCGGCCACGATGGCGCCGCGCATGCGTTCGGTGAGCGCCGCGACCTCGGCCCCGGCGCGACGCCGATCGATGGCGGCCAACAGCTCGCCGGCCTCCGCGAGCAGCGCGGATTTCGCCGGCGCCGCCGGCAGGCGCTCGATGAGCGTGCGCACGCGTGCCGCGAATTCCTGCTGCTCGGCGTACTCGGCGGCATCGATCACCCTGCCGTCGGCCACGGTCTCCGGGTAGTCGACGCCGATATACCCCAGCATGTGCACCAGGGTCGGCGCGGGATCGCCTTGCTGCGCCGGGCTCGCGACGGCCAGGCCCGGAACCAGCAGCAGGGACAGCAGAAACAACCGGCAACGGCGCAGGGGAGAGGTCATGGCTCGCCAGGAATTCATAATGATAATGATTCGCAATTGTATTGCGAAGCCGAATCCCCTGTCAAGCGTACTGGTATTAACGCGGGTCGGCCGGCAGCAACGCCTCGATTTTCGCGATCACCTCGGGCGCATCCCAATCGACCTCGCCGAACACGGCCAGCCGGATGCGGCCGTCGGCATCGACCACGTAACTGGTCGGAAATGCGAAGACTTTCCAGGCCTTGAGCGCCACGCCGTCGGCGTCGAGCAGGATCGGAAAACTCACCGGCACGCGCGTAAGGAACGCGCGCACCTCGGCTTCGGTCTCGCCCATGTTCACGGCCAGCACCGCGAAACCGCGCTCCGCGAAACGCTCGTGCAGGCGCTGCATGGACGGCATCTCCTTGATGCACGGCGGGCACCAGGTCGCCCAGAAATTCACCAGCACCACCCGGCCGCGGAAATCCGCAAGCTGCCGGGTATCGCCGTTGAGCTCGCGCAGCGACAGGGGCGCCGGCCTGGGATCGCCGGTATACGGCTTGAGCTCGCGCGCCCCGGCGTCGGCGACGGCCAGCATCAGCACAACGGTCAGGCACAGCGCGCGATGGATCATGGTTTTCTCCCGGTTTCGAGGCGTTCGATGGCGGCGGCGATGCGCGCCGGCAGCTCGGCGGCCAGCGCGGTCTCCGCGGCGCTGGCGTCCGGGCGGAAGTGAAAGCGATCGCGCACGCCGGCAAGCCGCTCGACCGTCACACGGCCGCCGCCGCGCTCGAGCTCGGCGGCAAGCCGGTCGACATACCAATGGAGCGGCGAGCGGTCCGGTTGCAGAATAACCACGCCGAGATCGCTGCGCGCCGCTTCCGGCAGGTATTGCGCATCCTTGCCCGGCTCCGGCGTGCCGAGGTAGAGATTGGGGTGCAGCAACACGGCCCCGAGCAGTGCGTCGCTCCGGGCATGCCGCGCCCGCCACACCAGGGCGCCGCGCAGCAGCGGTCCGGCGCCGAGTCCGGCGCTCACCAGCACCACGCGCTTGCCACTGCGGCCGGCCGCCTGCTCGATCAGCGCCGCGACGTCGCCGGCCGGGATCTCGTGCATGGCGCTGCGCAGCGCCGGCAGCAGCCGCGCGCTCAGCAGATCGGCACGCCACGCCTCGATGCCGCGCGCCGCGAGGCCGGCGGCGACGCGCGCCTCGCCCTCGGCCTGGCCGGCCTCGGACGGCAGCCACAGGACGAGGATTCCGCCCGCGGCGGCACGCACCGTGACCGGCACCTCGACACCGGCGGCGACCCTGAGCTCGATCTGGCGGGCGGAATCGGCGAATGCCGGCGGCGTGGCGACGAGCCACGACAACAGCAAGCCAGCCATCAAGCTTGGCGCCGCCCGGGCGCCGGCGGGCGTCGGGCGGCGGAGATCGCGCCACCACTGATCCCGCGGGATGTTCATCGACTCGCCACTAGCCACTCGCCACTCGCCACTCTAAGATAGAACCAATGACTCTCCCGCCCGCCCGACTGTTCCTCACGGCCTGCCTGCTGGCGTTCGCCGCCGGGGCCGCCCACGCCGCACCGGAGCTCGCGGTGCTCGGTTACCCGGTTGGCCCGGGCAAGCTCAAGGAGACCGGGATCGAGCTCAAGGCCGGCGCGGTGGAATCGCCGTTCGCCGGCCAGCCACAGACCGTATGGGTCCTCACGCCCGGCGACACCCTGAAGGCGGAGCAGGCCCCGGCGCCGCGGCAGATCCAGCTCTATCGCCGCAACCGCGGCCAGCCGGCGCAGCTGCTGTGCACCGTCTCGGTGAAGTATTTCGCCACTGAGAAGGGCTGGCAGCCGGCCTACCGGATCGAGGAACGCTTCGCGCTGATCGATCTGGGTGACGGGCAGGTGCCGCTGCCGCGCCACACCGGCGACCTCGGCGTCACCCAGCTGCGCGTGCCGCAGGCGCCGAACGTCGAGGGATACTTCCCGGCGCTGGAGTTCGGGCTGCCGGGCACGGCGCTCGCCATCGATTTCTGGATCGTCAAATAGCCGTTACTTCCTCTTCAACAGCTCGATGAACGGCTGGATGATGTCCATCGGCAGCGGGAACACGATGGTCGAGCTCTTCTCCCCGGCGATCGACGACAGGGTCTGGAGATAGCGCAGCTGCAGCGCGGCCGGCTCCTGGCGGATCAGCGCCGCGGCCTGCACCAGCTTCTCGGCGGCCTGATGCTCACCCTCGGCGTGAATGATCTTGGCGCGCCGCCCGCGCTCGGCCTCGGCCTGTTGGGCGATGGCGCGCACCATGGTCGGGTCGATGTCGACATGCTTGATCTCGACGTTCAGCACCTTGATGCCCCAGGCGTCGGTCTGCTTGTCGAGGATCGTCTGGACGTCGGAATTGAGCTTCTCGCGCTCGGCGAGCATCTCGTCGAGCTCGTGCTGGCCGAGCACCGAGCGCAGCGTGGTCTGGGCCAGCTGGCTGGTGGCCGAGTAGTAGTCCTCGACCTGGATGATGGAGCGCTGCGGATCGATCACCCGGAAATACACCACCGCGTTGACCTTGACCGAAACGTTGTCGCGCGAGATCACGTCCTGCGGCGGCACGTCCATGACCACGGTGCGCAGGTCGACCTTGACCATCTGTTGAATGCCGGGGATGACGATGATCAGGCCCGGGCCCTTCACTTTCCAGAAACGCCCGAGCTGGAAGACCACGCCGCGCTCGTACTCGCGCAGGATGCGAATCGCGCTGAACAGCAGGCCCAGGATTACGACAACAATAAACGTCGACGAAATCGCCATTTCAACTCTCCTTTGCTTGAGTCTCGGGTTCCACCGTCAGCACCAGTCCGTCGCGCGCCGTGACGCGCACCTTCTGGCCGCGCTTGACCGGCGCGGTGGTGCGCGCGTTCCAGTCCTCGCTGTGCACGCGCACGCGCCCCTCGGCGCTGAAACTCGACAATGCCTCGCCGACGCTGCCGATCAATTCCTCAGGACCCGACACCACCTGACGGCTTCGGGCCTTGACGGCCATCGCCACCACCGCCATGAAGAACGCGGCGCTGGTGATCGCCACCGCGGCGATCAGCGGCCAGGAGATGCCGAAGCCCGGCACGTCGGTGTCGATCAGGATCACCGAGCCGACCACGAAGGCGATCATGCCGCCGATGCCGAGCGCGCCGAAGCTCGGCATGAACACCTCCGCGACCATGAAGGCGATGCCCAGCAGGATCAGCCCGACCCCGGCGTAACTGACCGGCAGCACCTGGAAGGCGAACAGCGCCAGCAGCAGGCAGATCGCGCCGACTACGCCCGGCACGATGTATCCCGGGTTCCACAGCTCGAAGAAGATCCCGTAGACGCCGAGCAGCATCAGGATATAGGCGACGTTCGGGTCGGTGATCACGCTCAACAGCCGGCTGCGCCAGTCGGGTTCGATGACGGTGACGGTCTTGTTCTTGGTGTCGAGCGTCACCGAGCCGGCCTGGGTTTCGACCTTGCGGCCATGCAGCTTGACGAGCAGCTCTTCGACGTTGGCCGCCATGAGATCGACGACGTTCATCTTGACCGCTTCCTCGGCCGGCAGGCTGGCGGCGCCGCGCACCGCCTGCTCCGCCCACTCGGCGTTGCGCCCGCGCATCTGCGCCAGGCTGCGGATATAGGCGACCGCGTCGTTGACGATCTTCTTGGTCATGGCGTCGCCGCCCGGGTCCTGCGGTTTGTCCGCGTCCTTGCCGTCCTTGTCGCGCTTCTTCGGATCGTCGGACTTGCCGGGATCGGGCACGCCGCCGATCTGCACCGGCGTCGCCGAGCCCAGGTTGGTGCCGGGCGCCATGGCGGCGATATGGCTGGCGTAGAGGATATAGGTCCCGGCGCTCGCGGCGCGCGCGCCGCTCGGCGCGACGAAGGTCGCCACCGGCACCGGCGAGGCGATGATCGCCTGGATGATGTCGCGCATCGAGGTGTCGAGCCCGCCGGGCGTGTCCATGCGCAGCACTACCAGCCTGGCTTGGCGCTTGGCGGCCTTGTCCAGGCCGCGCTTGAAGTAATCGCTGGTCGCCGGTCCGATCGGGCCGTCGATGTTGAGCTGCACGATGCCACCGGCCGGCGCCTCGTCCTGGCTCAGCAACACCAGGGGCCAGGCGACCATCAGGGCGTACATCACTATACGGAATCGCGCCATGAGCTTACCTTGCCGCACAGGGGAAACCCCAGCGTATACTAGAAGCTGACTCGGAATCCAGTTGTCCGGTCGCGGCGTATCAGCGCCTCGACGCCCGCGCCAGATACGCCAGCAGGAACTCCAGAATCTCGAACCGGTTGTAGGCCTGTTGCAGGCTGTCGCCCCACACGGTCGGACCGTGGCCGCGCACCATCAGCGCGCTGACCGGCGGCACCTTGGCACGGAATCGCGCCGCGATGTCGCGCGCGATGCGCGGCACCTCCAGATGATTCTCGAACAGCGGCAGATCGACCTTGGGACGCTGCTGCCAGATGTCGAAGCCCTTGAGCATCTCGATCGCCGGCAGGCGCAGGCCGGTGGCGCCCTTGCGCGCCCGGCCGGCCGCCAGGCAGGCGCTGACGGTGTGGCCGTGCAGGCAGGCCCGGGCTTGCGCGAAGCGCGCGTAGATCTCGCGGTGTATGCCGGTCTCGGCCGACGGCTGGTCGCCCGGCCGGCCGCGCTCGACGACGCCGCCGTCGTCGACGCTCACCAGCAGGAAGTCGCGCTCGTCGAGCCGGCCCTTGGGCTTGCCGCTGGCGGTGATCCAGAAATGCCCGGCATCGGCGCGCGCGCTCAAGTTGCCGGCGGTGCCGGCCATCCAGCCGCGTGCGTGGAAATCGCGCGCGATCTCAACCAGCGCCGCGCGCGGTGACAGCTCGTCCAGCGATTGGGCCATGGAGCTGCTCAATGCGGAGGCGCCGGGGCGC
>DASWHF010000134.1:0-17858 GCA_036393295.1 Acidiferrobacterales bacterium | reverse complement strand
CGCCAGCGGCGGCCACGGCCTGGGGCTGGCCATCGCCGACCGCGCCGTGCGCCTGTTCGGCGGCGAGATCAGCGCGCGCAACGAGCCGGACGGGGGCTTGAGCGTGTTGATCCGGTTGAGGAGAGCAGGCTGACCGGCATCAGTGCGCCGCCGCCCGGCGGCGCATCAGTAACTCCGTTGTTTTGCGCGCGGTTGGGTCAGGCCGCGGTGCTCGTCGCGGCGTGCCTTACGGCGCTCCACGATCTCGTGGCCGTCTTCCACGGCGTCCTCGACGCTGGCGAAGGTCCATATCACCCGCCCGCTGTGGGTCATCAGTGTTGCGGTATTGTCCGGCCATTCCTTTATGTACAAGCTCATGGTGTACCTCCGAAGTAGTGTCGGAGTCGACAGGTATAGGCCGCGCGGTTTTAGCTGTGATGACGTTTTGATGATGGTTCGTTTGCAACTCCTTGCGTGACAGAACAGCTTATGCGCTCAAGTGCTTGAGCGGTTGCGGAAACACGCCGTGCCAGCCGATGCGGCGGCGGATCACCATCTCCCCGACGCCCCGCCGCCGCCCGAGCTGCCGCCCCCGGAGAAACCGCCGCCCGAGGAGCCCGAGCTCCAGGACGAACCGCCGGAGCCGCCCGAGCCGCTCGTGATCGTGAAACCGCCGATGCTGGCGCGGCCCTTGCTGCGCAGGTCCTGCCCGGCCTTCTTGTACCAGTCGCTGCGGCCGATCAGCAGCTTGGCGAGCGGGAAGCCGACGAGGTAAATGCCGAGCAGCGTGAGCGCGCCGTTCACGCCGAGCACGACGATCGGGAACGCCGCCCAGAACGGGATCAGGAAAACGTACAGGAACCAGCCGACGCCGGGCGTGAGCACGCCGATCACTGTGAACAGCCCGATAATGCCGAACACGAACGCGCCGATCAGGATGCGTTCGGGTATCGACAGATCGGGCCCGTCGAAGAATCGATCACGGGCCGGCGGCGCGGCGTCCGCCGCCGCTTCGCCGCGCAGTTGGCCGAGGACGGCGGCCACGCCCGCGCTCACGCCGCGGTCGAAATCGCCGCTGCGGAAATGCGGGGTCATGACGTTCCGGATGATGCGGCCCGCGGCCAGGTCGGTGAGCCTGCCCTCCAGCCCGTAGCCGACCTCGATGCGCATAGCCCGCTCCGACGGTACGATCACCACCAGCACGCCGTTGTTCCGGTCGCGCCGGCCGAGACCCCAGGCGCGGAACACCCGGTTGGCGTAGTCCTCGATGTTCTCGCCGTCGAGCGTGGCGACCGTGAGCACCGCGACCTGGTCGGTGGTCTCGCGCTCGTGCGCTTCGAGTTGTGCCGCGAGCACCCGCCGGGTTTCGGGCTTGAGGATCTCGGCGTTATCGACGACGCGGCCGGTGAGGGAAGGGACGTCGGCGGCGCGCGCGCCGCCGGCCAGCAGGCACCAGCCCAGCACCAGCCACAGCCAGCACGTGCGGCTCGCTGTCACGACGGCGTCTTCCCGTCGAGCCGCCCGGGCAGCTCGTCGCGCCCGCCGCCGGTCGTGTAGCCGTGCGCGCGCAGCACCGCCTCGACCGCCGCGAGCCCGGCCTCGAAGGCTTCGGCCGGCGCGCCGCGTTTGAGCTCGGGCAGCATGCGCGCGACCACCTCCAGCCACTCGGCCGCCGCGACGCGCTCGCGCACGTCGCGGTCGGGCAGGATCACGATCTCGTGCTCGAACTCGGCGATCAGAATCAGGATTCCGTTGCGCCCGCGGGTGCCGAACAACTCGTGGTGCAGGAACAGCGACTCGGCGTACTGCCGGGCCTCGACCTCGGCGCGCCCGCGGTCGAGGAAACACCGCGCCCAGGCCGGCCAGGCCAGCGTCGCCAGGGCGAACACCAGGCCGGCCCCGAGCATCACGCTGACGAGCACCAGCGGCGTCCCGGCCGCCCAGGCGGGCGACAGCGCGCGCGCGCCCGGCGATCGCGGTCGCGGCGAGCGCCGTGCCCAGCGCAAAGGCCTTCCACGGGATCTCGGGGTAATTGTCGCACCGGGCCGCCAGGGTGGTGACGACCTCGGCGCCGGTGCGCGCCTCGATCTCCGCGATCCGCCGCCCGATGCGCTGTTTTTGTTGTTCGGTGAACATCATGCGCGCCATCCTAAATGCCGGGCGGCGATATTACCATCGGCGCGGCGGCCGATCGCCGGCTACACTGGAGTCTGTGACCCGATCCGGCGCCGCGTGCGGCGCGGGCGGATCGGCCTTCAATATCGGAAATCGGATCGCACATGCACATCTGGGTCGACGCCGACGCCTGTCCCAAGGTCATCAAGGAGATCCTGTTCCGCGCCGCCGAGCGCCGGCAATTGCCGGTGACGCTGGTCGCCAACCGGCCGCTCGCCGTGCCGGCGTCGCGCTTCATCCGCTCCCGGGTCGTGCCGGGCGGTTTCGACGAGGCCGACAAGCTCATTATCGCGTCGGTCGCGCCCGGCGACCTGGTGGTCAGCGCCGACATTCCGCTCGCCGCCGAGGTCGTCGCCCAGGGCGCCCTGACGTTGAGTCCGCGCGGCACGCTCTACACGCGCGACAATATCAGCGAGCATTTGAGCATGCGCGACCTCAAGGACGAGCTGCGCAAGAGCGGCATGGACCTCGGCGGCCCGCCGGCGCTGAGCCACAAGGACCGCCAGGCGTTCGCCAACCAGCTCGACCGCCTGCTGAGCCGCGGCGACGGACGCTGACGGGAATCACGCGGTTCGCGGCTCAAGGCCGACGAAGCTGTCCTGATAACTCTGGTAGAGCGCGGCGACGAACCAGGGTGCGGCGAGCGCCGTGACCACCCACACCGCCAGTCCGTCCCAGGGCGCCGCCAGCCGCGCGTACAGCAGCGTGCCGGCGGCGAGCGCGATCATCGGCGGTGCGCTGAGCACCGCGACCGCCGCCAGATTGCCGAGGCAGGCGCGCAGGCTGGCGCCCATGGCGTTCAAGACCTGCTCGCCGCGGAACAGCACCAGCGGCACCGCGTACAGCACCGCGAAGTACACGAGCATGTACAGCAGCATGACGATGAGCAGGCCGAGCGTCGCCGGCAGCCCGATCTTGTAGGTGACGTCGCCGCTCAGCCACGACAGGATCGCCGGCCCGCCGACGCGCAGCAGCTTGCCGAGGATGTCGATCATCACCACCGCCCCGAGGCTCAGGGTGCCGATCACCATGACGGCCGTCACCCGGTCCTGTTCGGAGAACACCGACAACAGCTGGCGCAGTCCGCGTCCCAGCTGCTCGGTGGTGTATTGCGGCCATTGGCCGGGACCGGCGCTGCCGGGCGGGCGCGGATCGACGGCGCGCGTTGCGTACTCGGCCGCCGACATCCGGGTGAGGGGATGCAGGGCATGCGCGGCCTCGAGGGCGCCGGCCAGCAGCAGCGGCGTGAACAGCACCAGCAGCACGTCGCCGACGAAGGGCACCAGGGTGAGCGCCACCGCCAGTAGTGCGTAGAGCAGCGCCATGCTGACCCACAGTGCGCGGTCCTTGCCGAGCAACGCCGGCCCGCGCGCGAGCCAGGACCAGCCGCGGCGCGCGCTCGCCTTGTCGATGTGAATCACCGGGTCTCCTCCGTCGGGCTCTTATTGTCCCTTACCATTATAGATTGTCCGGAGCACGGTTCCGCGGCCGATGACGGTCAGAAGCGCTTGATCACCCACATCGGCACCGCGATGCGCGGCGCGAGATCGCTGCGGGTGAATTCGCCCTTGCCCTCGTTGTCGATCAGATAATACGGCTTGCCGCGGGCCGGGATGACCTTGATCATGTAGAGCTGGCCGGCGATGCGGTATTCCTCGTGGCGGGTGTCGCCGCGCGTGGTGATGGTGATCTCCGGCTCGGGGTCGGGCGTGACGTCGTGCGGCGTGTCGGCGGCGTCCGGGCCGGCCGGCGGCCCCGGGGCGTAGTCCAGCGCCGGCGGCGGCGGTGCCGGCAACGGCTCGAACTCGGGCGTCCGGGGTCGGGCGTCCTCGGCCAGGACCGGACCGGCCGGCGCCGCGACGAGCAGGAACGACAACAGTAAAGTCACGCGCATGACGGGCCTCCGCCGCTACAGATTGAGCTGCTTCTCCTCTTCCTCGGCCGACGGGCCGATGCCGCGGCCTTCGTAGTGGCGGAAGATCGCATCGACGACCTCCTGCGGCCGGTCCAGCACATGGAAGAGATCGAGGTCCCCGGCGCCGATGGTGCCTTCCTGGGCCAGCGTATCGCGGAACCAGTCGGTGAGCCCCGCCCAGAACGGGCGGTGCACCAGGACGATCGGGATGCGCCGGCTCTTGCCGGTCTGGACCAGGGTCAGGATCTCGGCCAGCTCGTCGAGCGTGCCGAAGCCGCCCGGCAGCACCACGTAGGCCGAGGCATACTTGACGAACATTACCTTGCGCGAGAAGAAGTGGCGGAAGTTGAGCGCGATGTCCTGGTAGGGATTGGCGGACTGCTCGTGCGGCAGGGTGATGTTGAGGCCGACGCTCGGCGACTTGCCGCCGTAGGCGCCGCGGTTGGCGGCCTCCATGATCCCGGGGCCGCCGCCGCTCACCACCGCGAAGCCGGCGTCCGATAACAGGCGCGCGATTTCCTCGGCCAGGGCATAATACGGATGATCGGGCGCGGTGCGCGCCGATCCGAAGATGCTGACCGAGGGGCGGATCCGCGCCAGGCGCTCGTAGCCCTCGACGAATTCCGCCATTATCTGGAAGATCTTCCAGGACTCGCGCGACAGGATTTTGGAGGAGGTGCTGAAGGCACCCATGGACTTTTCCGGGGATTTTTCCGGCGCCGCCGGTTTGTCGTCCAGATTCATGGCTCAAGAACTCTCGTTACACGTTGCAATTAAGGACATCCCAAGCCGCATGAGCGAAACAAAGCCCCTGGTCCTGGTGGACGGATCATCCTATCTCTATCGGGCGTTCCACGCCATGCCCAATTTGAGCAACTCGCGCGGCCAGGCGACCGGCGCGGTCTACGGCGTGGCCAACATGCTGCGCAAGCTGCTCGCCGACTACGCCCCGGAGCGCATCGCGGTGGTGTTCGACGCGCCCGGCAGGACCTTCCGCGACGACCTCTACGCCGAGTACAAGGCCAACCGCCCGCCGATGCCCGACGCGCTCGCCGGCCAGATCGAGCTCATCCATCGGGTGGTGACGGCCATGGGCCTGCCGCTGCTGATGATCGAGGGTGTCGAGGCCGACGACGTGATCGGCACGCTCGCCGCGGGCGCCGCGGCCGCCGGCGAGCCGGTGGTGATCTCGACCGGCGACAAGGACATGGCGCAGCTCGTCGACGACCGAGTCACGCTCATCGATACCATGAAGGACGCGCGCTACGACCGCGCCGCGGTGATCGACCGATTCGGCGTGCCGCCGGAGCGCATCGTCGATTACCTGGCGCTGGTCGGCGATGTCTCGGACAACATCCCCGGCGTGCCCAAGGTCGGTCCGAAGACCGCGAGCGGCTGGCTGCAGCAGTACGGTTCGCTGGACAATCTGGTGGCGCACGCCGGCGAGGTCGGCGGCAAGGTCGGCGAGAACCTGCGCGCCACGCTCGATCGGCTGCCGCTGTCGCGCGAGCTCGCCACCATCCGCTGCGACCTGCCGCTCGATCTCGCGCCCGGCGCGCTCGAGCGCCGTGCGCCGGACACCGAGGGCCTGCGCGCGCTCTACAAGGATCTCGAATTCAAGACCTGGCTCGCCGGGCTCGGCGGCGTCAACCAACCGGGTTCGCTGAGCAGCGCCGCGCAGGCGCGGCGCTATGCCACCGTGTTCACCGAGGCCGAGCTCGCGGCATGGCTCACGCGGCTCGCGCGGGCGCCTTTGTACGCCTTCGACACCGAGACCACCGACCTCGACGCCATGAACGCCGAGATCGTCGGCGTGTCGTTCACCGACGCCGCCGGCGAGGGCGCCTACGTGCCGCTGCGCCACGACTACCCCGGCGCGCCCGACCAGCTCGATCGCAGCGCGGTGCTCGAGAAGCTGCGGCCGCTGCTCGAGGACCCGGCGCCGCGCAAGGTCGGCCAGAACTTCAAGTACGACATGAGCGTGCTCGCCAATTACGGCATCGCGCTTACGGGCCTGGCCTACGACACCATGCTCGAGTCTTACGTCCTGGACAGCACCGCCTCGCGCCACGACATGGACTCGCTGGCGCTCAAGTACCTCGGTTACAAGACCATCAAATACGAGGAGGTCGCGGGCAAGGGCAAGAGCCAGATCAACTTCAGCGAGGTGCCAGTCGAGCAGGCCGCGGTCTACGCCGCCGAGGACGCCGACATCACCCTGCGCCTGCACGAGCAGCTGTGGCCGCGGCTCGAGCAGACGCCGGCGCTGGTCAAGCTGTTCCGCGAGATCGAGATGCCGCTGGTGCCGGTGCTGTCGCGCATCGAGCGCCACGGCGTGCGCATCGACGCTGACATGCTGCGCAAGCAGAGCAGCGAGCTGGCCAACCGCATGCTGGAGCTGGAGCACGAGGCCCACGCGCTCGCCGGCCAGCCGTTCAACCTGGCGTCGCCGGCGCAGATCCAGGAGATCCTGTTCGGCAAGCTCAAGCTGCCGGTGTTGAAAAAGACGCCCAAGGGCCAGCCGTCGACGGCCGAGGACGTCCTGCAGGACCTGGCGCTCGATTACCCGCTGCCGCGCGTGATCCTCGAGCACCGCGGCATCGCCAAGCTCAAGTCCACCTATGCCGACAAGCTGCCGGAGATGATCAATGCCCGCACCGGGCGCGTGCACACCTCTTATCATCAGGCGGTCGCGGCCACCGGGCGGTTGTCGTCGTCGGATCCGAACCTGCAGAACATCCCGGTGCGCACGCCGGAGGGCCGGCGCATCCGCCAGGCCTTCGTGCCGGCGCCCGGCTACAAGATGCTCTCGGCCGACTACTCGCAGATCGAGCTGCGCATCATGGCGCATCTGTCCGGCGACGCGGGCCTGCGCGCCGCCTTCGCCCAGGGCTCGGACGTGCACCGCGCCACCGCCGCCGAGGTGTTCGGCGTGGCGCCGGAGCTGGTCTCGGACGAGATGCGGCGCAACGCCAAGGCCATCAACTTCGGCCTGATCTACGGCATGTCGGCGTTCGGCCTCGCCCAGCAGCTCAAGATCGAGCGCGCCGCCGCCCAGGCGTATATCGATCTGTATTTCGCGCGCTACCCGGGCGTGAAGGAGTTCATGGATCGCACCCGCGCCGAGGCTCACGAGCGTGGTTACGTCGAGACCGTGTTCGGCCGGCGCCTGTATCTGCCCGAGATCAACGCCGCGAACCAGGCACGCCGCCAGTACGCCGAGCGCACCGCCATCAACGCGCCCATGCAAGGGACAGCCGCCGATCTCATCAAGCTCGCCATGCTGGCCGTCGACCGCTGGATCGGGGAATCGGCGGCCGACGTGCACATGATCATGCAGGTGCACGACGAGCTGGTGTTCGAGGTCGCGGAAGGGGCGGTCGCCGCGGCCAGCGAGCCGATCCGCGCGCACATGACCGGCGTGGCCGAGCTCGCCGTGCCGCTCACGGTCGACATCGGCGTCGGCGCCAATTGGGACGAGGCGCATTGACCATCCCGCGCCGTGCGCATGTAAAGTAGGGTGGTGCCCTGCCCCACCGAAACACTCGTGATTGGCACGGGACAATCGGTGGGGCAGGGCCCCACCCTACGTTCCTGCACGCGGGATAGCCTCGACATTCAATAGGGGTATTCGCCGCGCCGGCGACCTCGAACTTTGAACTTTTGAAATACCGGACAGTCTTTAGGATTGGACGTAGCGATACGTCCTACCCGCTCCTCCTCCCTGAGCGGGGAAGGTCCCGGCCCAATTCCGGGATTTTGTTACTAGCCCCGGACTCTCTCCCCTTGTTTCCGGGGCTTTTTTTATTCTCGCGGCCGGCCGCCCGGAGCTTCCAGCCCGAGCCAGCCGCTCAAGACCCGGCGCGCCGGCTCGACGCCGTCCTTTTTGAGCGCCGAGAAGAGCTGCGCCGAGCCGGCCAACCCGTGCTCGCGCAGGTGGCGTTCGACCCGGTGGAGCGCCGCCGTGGCGGGGCCGCGGCTCAGCTTGTCGGCCTTGGTCAGCAGCACATGCACCGGCAGCCGCGCCGCGCGGCACCAGCCCAGCATCTGCACGTCGAAATCCGTCAGCGGGTGACGCGCGTCCATGACCAGCACCAGGCCGGCGAGGCTTTCGCGGGTTTCCAGGTAGCGGCTCAGGAAGGCGTCCCAATGGCGTTTCAGCGCCGGCGGGACCTTGGCGTAGCCATAACCCGGCAGGTCGACCAGGCGGCGGTCGGCGTCGATGGCGAAGAAATTGATGAGCTGGGTGCGGCCCGGGGTCTTGCTGGTATGGGCCAGGCCGCGCTGGTCGACGATGGCATTGAGCGCGCTGGATTTGCCGGCGTTCGAGCGCCCGGCGAACGCCACTTCCCGGCCGGTGTCCGGCAGCAGCTGGGCGCTGTCATGGGCGCTGGCCTGGTAGCTGGCTTGGCGCAGCGGGTTCGGTGTGGCGGCTGGTGACAAAATTGACCTCGGGACGGGCTCTTGGTATATAAGGCGGCGCTTAACGGCTCCTGCCCCACATTTTCCGGCTGACATCGGGCAGGCGCGTCCCGGACTTCAGTGTCCCGCCGGACTGCCTGCGCATGCGAGTGTAACATTCCCTCGGGTGCGGCACGGTGGAACGCGACCCAAGGCCGCAGCCTCAAGTCCGCGTGTCCGCGAGCCGTTGTCGCGGGTGCCGGGTTTCTCTCTTTGCTTGAAGGGGGTGATATGAAAAAGATGTTGACGCTCGCGCTGGCCCTCGGGCTGGTCGCGACCCACGGCGCGTTGCGGGCGGAAGGCAGCATCGCCGCCGGCAAGGCCAAATCCGCGCCCTGCGCCGCCTGCCACGGAGTGGACGGGAACAGCGCCAACCCCCTGTGGCCCAAGCTCGCCGGCCAGGTCCCCGAGTACCTCGTCAAACAGCTCAAGGACTTCAAGAGCGGCGCGCGCAAGGACCCGCTGATGTCCGGTCAGGCCGCGGGCCTCGCGACGCAGGACATGCAGGACCTGGCGGCGTATTACTCCACCCAGAAGGTCGCCCTCGGCACCGCCCAGGCCGACAAGCAGACCATCGCGCGCGGCGAGCGCCTGTACCGCGGCGGCAACGCCAAGTTCGGGGTATCGGCCTGCATGAGCTGCCACGGTCCCTCGGGTCACGGCATCCCGCCGAAGTTCCCGCGCGTGTCGGCCCAGCATCCCGCCTACACCGAGAAGCAGATGTTGGCGTTCAAGAACGACGAGCGCACCAATGATGACGACATCATGACGCGCACTGCTTTCCGCATGTCCGCCGAGGAGATCAAGGCGGTTTCGCAATACATGTCCGGTCTGCACTAGTCATTCGAACCCGGCCCGGCGTTTCTGTCGGGCACAACCCACGCAATCGGGTAGGGTGGGCCTTTGGCCCACCAACCCGTAGGTGGGCCAAAGGCCCACCCTACCCCTCCGTTACAGCGCCTGGGAAAGACACCAGCGGCCCAGGTGTCGTTCTTCGGCAACTTTGGGCCTCCGCGGTTTTGCCCCTGCACGTCACCGGGCATGCCCCTGGCCGCTCACGGCAGCTCGTTCCGGCCTCCCCTGCAGCTACTAATACACCCGTTAATTCATACACTTAATCCACAAAGACAGACTGGCATAGCTATTGCTGTATTTATGGGGTAAGGCGACCGGGGTTGGGGCGCCGAGCCAAGAACGCCAAGAACCTGAAGAGCCCGAGCGGTAAGGGCAGGAGCGCCGAGATGCTGAGCTTCATCGTGAGTCTGGTGGACAATTACGAGCGGCACCACGGTGTGCGCCCGAATCTCGTCTACATGAACGAGATGCACTACGGCTATCTGCGCGAAGAGCTTCCTGGCGTCCGCGACCACGACGACGTCACCGCCATCCTCGGCGTCGACATCGCGCTCAACGACGAGACCCTGCGGCCGCACGTGGCCTCGGTCAAGTTCGGGTCCGACTATATTCTTTCGAGCTGAGTCAGCGTACGCAAAAGAATCACTACGACTCGGCTTAGTGTGGGGTGTGGGTCTGAGGTCGGGGGGTAACTCCCCCGGCCTTTCTTTTTTCCCCGGTGGATATCACTTGAGGCGCGCGAACACCCGTTCGGCCGCGTCCAGGGTTGCCTGGATCTCGGTCGGGCCGTGGGCCGCCGAGACGAAGCCGGCCTCGAAGGCGGACGGCGCCAGGTACACGCCCGCGTCCAGCATCCCGTGGAAGAAGCGCTTGAAGCGCTCGACGTCGCAGGCCATCACCTCGCTGAAGCGCGTGACCGGGGCTGTCTCGGTGAAGAACAGGCCGAACATGCCGCCCACCGCCGCGGTGCCGAAGGCGATCCCGGCCGATTTTGCGCGTTCCGCCAATCCGTCGCAGAGCTCGCGCGTGCGCAGCGCGAGCGCCTCGTGGAAGCCGGGCTTGGCGACCTCCTTGAGGGTGGCGAGGCCGGCGGCCATCGCCACCGGGTTGCCGGACAGCGTGCCGGCCTGGTAGACCGGTCCGTCCGGGGCGATGCGGTCCATGATCGCAGCGCGCCCGCCGAAGGCCCCGACCGGCAGGCCGCCGCCGATGACCTTGCCGAGCGTGGTGAGGTCCGGGGTCACGCCGTAGAGCGCCTGGGCGCCGCCCAGGGCGACGCGAAACCCCGTCATGACCTCGTCGAAAATCAGCACCGCGCCATGCGCGCTGCACTGCTGACGTAACCCCTCGAGGAAGCCGGGCACCGGCGGCACGCAATTCATGTTGCCGGCCACCGGCTCGACGATGACCGCGGCGATCTCGCCGCCCAGCCGGGCAAACAGCGCCTCGACCTGGGCGAGGTTGTTGTACTCCAGCGTCAGGGTGTGCTCGGCCAGCGCTTTCGGCACGCCCGGCGAGGTCGGCACGCCGAGCGTCAGCGCACCCGAGCCGGCCTTGACCAGCAGCGAGTCGGAATGGCCGTGGTAGCAGCCCTCGAACTTGACGATCTTGTCGCGCCCGGTGACGCCGCGCGCCAGGCGCAGCGCGCTCATGGTCGCCTCGGTGCCGGAGCTCACCATGCGCACCTTCTCGATCGCCGGCATCAGCCGGCACACGAGGTCCGCCATCTCGATCTCGATGCGGGTCGGCGCGCCGAAGCCCAGGCCCGCGCCGGCCGCCGCGCGCACCGCCGCGATCACCGCCGGGTGCGCATGCCCCAGGATCATCGGCCCCCAGGAGCCGACGTAATCGATGTACTCGCGGCCGTCCTCGTCCCACAGCCGGGCGCCCGCGCCGCGCGCGAAGAACACCGGATCGCCGCCCACGCCCTTGAAGGCGCGCACCGGCGAGTTCACGCCGCCGGGGATGTGGCGGCGGGCCTGTTGGAAGAGGTCGGCGGATTTCGACATGGTCAATTACCTAAAGAAAACGCGCCTGCCAAAAAAGACCCAACGCAAAGGCGCATCGAAAACATTCACAACTGTAGGCGGGGCATCCTGCCCCGCCGGTCCGTGGACGGGCCGTACTGGGCGGGGCTGGAAGCCCCGCCTACAATTTTTCATCGGCAAACAACGCCGCGTAACGCGCCGCCGCGGCGCGGACGTCGGCGGCGGCGAACACGCCGCTGATGACGGCCAGGGCGCCGGCGCCGGCGTCGATCAGCGCCGCGCCATTTTCCGGGGTGATGCCGCCGATGGCAACCAGCGGCACGGCGATGCGACGCTTGGCCGCACGCAGCAGTTCGGGTTCGGCCCGCACCGCCTGCGGCTTTACGCCCGAGGCGTAAAAACTGCCGAAGGCCACGTAGTCGGCGCCGAGCGCGGTGGCCGCTTCGGCGCGCGCCAGATCGTTGTAACACGACACGCCGATCAGGGCGCGCGGCCCGAGCGCGCGGCGCGCGCTCGCCAGGTCCGGATCGTCGCGGCCGAGGTGCACGCCGTCGGCGCCGACCGCGGCGGCCAGGTCGGGGTCGTCGTTGACGATGAAGGGCGCGCCCAGGCGCCGGCACAGTTCGGCGAGCCGTTCGGCCAGCCGCCGGCGTGTGCCGGCGTCGCTCAGCTTGTCGCGGTACTGGATCAGCGCCGCACCGCCGGCCAGCGCCTGCTCGACGGCGGCGGGCAGGGACTCCGCCGCAAGACAGCCGGGGTCGGCGATGGCATAGAGGCCGGCGACACGCCGCCCGCCGCCCGCCGAACGGTCAGTCATCGTCGTCGTGGCTGGTTTCGGCCTCGCGCGCCCAGTAGAGGCGGTCGGGCAGGTGCTGGCCCATGCCGATGCGGTGCGCGCGCCCGAGCGCGTGCCAGGTGAAATCCTGGGCCTCGGCGACCGCCTCGATCGGGTCGAAGCCGTGGGCGAAGGTGGCGGCGCAGGCGGCCGCCAGGGTGCAGCCCGAGCCGTGGTAGTTCTCCGGCAGGCGCTCCCAGGAGAAACTCTCCAGCAGGCGGCTGTTGCCGTAGAAGCGGTTGATCACCTCCGGGGTGTTCTCGTGGGTGCCGGTGACCAGCACGTACTGGCAGCCGCTCGCCAGCAGCTCCTGGGCGCAGGCATCCAGCGTGTCGCCGTCCGGCGCGAGCCGGCGCACCTCCTGGGAGTTCGGCGTCACCAGCGTCGCCTGCGGGATCAGCAGCGCGCGCAGCGCGTCCTCCAGCGGTTCCTCGGTGAGCGGATCGCCGGCGCCCGAGGCCAGCACCGGGTCGACGATCAGCGGGATGTCCGGGTAGTCCTCGAGGATGCCGGCCACCGCGGTCAGGTTCTCGATGCTGGCGAGCATGCCGGTCTTGAACGCCGCCACCGGCATGTCCTCCAGCACCGCGCGCGCCTGGGCGATCACCAGCCCGGCCTCGACCGTGGTGAAATGCTTGACCCCGACGGTGTCCTGCACGGTGATCGCCGTGACCACCGGCGCCGCGTGGCAGCCGAGGCTGGCGAGCGTCTGGATGTCGGCCTCGAGCCCGGCGCCGCCGGTCGGATCGTTGCCGGCGAACACGAGCACCACGGGCGGGTTAGTCGGTTTCATGGACCTGCACCAGGTTGGTGGTGAGATGCGCCAGCGCGCGGATGAGCAGCGGATGCTCGTTGAGCGCCGGGACCACCCGGTACTCGGCGATACCGGATTCGTGCGCCAGTTTACGGTATTCCATCCCCAGCTCGTAGAGCGTCTCGGAGTGGTCGGAGACGAAGGCGATGGGGTAGATCAGGATCTGCTTCGCGCCGGCCTTGGCCTTGGCGCGGATCACCTGGTCGGTATACGGCTGCAGCCACTTGAGCGGGCCGACCCGGCTCTGGTAGCAGAGCGTGGTGAGCGGCCAGCCGAGGCGCGCGCGCAGCGCCTCATAGGTCGCCTCGATCTGCTTCTGATAGGGATCGCCGCGGTCGACGATTTTCTGCGGCAGGCCGTGGGCGGAGAACAGCAGCTCGATGTGCGCCGGATCGCTGTCGGGAAGCTTCGCCGCCTCGGCCTGGATGGACTCGACGATGGCGCGCTGGTAGTCCTCCTGCTCGTACCAGTGCCGGATCAGCGACACCACCGGGTGGTAGTCCTGGCGCGCGCACTCGCGCATGAAGTCGTTGTAGGAGCTGCCGGTCGTGGTCAGCGAGTATTGTGGGTAGAGCGGCAGCAGCACGACGTTCTCGTAGCGCGCCTCCTTGAGGCGGCCGACCACCTCGGGCGACATCGGGTGCCAGTAGCGCATGCAGATGAACACGTGGTGGCTGCCGTTCGGGCGCAGCGCCGCCTGCAGGGCCTCGGCCTGCCGGCGAGTGTTCTCGAGCAGCGGCGAGCGCCCGCCGATCGCGGCATAGGCCGAGCGCGCCGCCGGCGTGCGCCGCTTCGACACGAAGCGCGCGAACCACTTCTGGGTGATGAAGCCGAGCGGGAACTTGAAGATGTCCGGGTCGGAAAACAGGTTATAAAGGAACGGCTGCACCGTTGCCAGCGAGTCGGGGCCGCCGAGGTTCAAGAGCACTACCGCTGTGCGTTTTTCCATGGAGGACGGGATGTTCCGGGCGCGGGTCCCGGGCATTCTACCCGGCAGCGGCGCATATTTCACGCGCGCGGGCAAAAATGCGAGAATGCGGCGCCTGACACGAGAACCGCGCCGCGGGGAGAGCAATGAAGTCGTATATGTGCGTCATCTGTGGTTTCGTCTACGAGGAAGAAAAGGGCCTGCCCGACCAGGGCATCGCGCCCGGCACCCGCTGGGAGGACATCCCCGAGAACTGGAAATGCCCCGATTGCGGCGCCAGCAAGGACGAATTCGAGATGATCGAGATTTGAGCCTGTTCCGGCGCGCCCCGCCCTTGCTTCCCGACTCCGACGAACTGCTGCTGGCCGGCGCGCCGCAATCCTACCGCATCGACGTCAGCCCGCGCCGCCGCACCCTGTGCCTGCAAGTCCATGCCGAGACCGGGTTGCGCGTGATTGCCCCGGCCTGGGCGACGCTCGACGATGTCCGCGGCTTCGTCGCCGGACATGCGGGCTGGATCGCGCGCAAGCGCGCGCTGTTCGCAAGCGCGCGGCCGGCGCATCGCGCCGAGCTTGCCGATGGGACGTTGCTGCCGTTCCTCGGGGGAGCGCTCACGCTGCGCTGGAGCGTGCGTCCCGGCGCCCGTCGCCGCATCGAGCGGCGCGGCGACGAGCTGCACGCCGCGGCCGGCGATGTCGCCGCCTTGCGCATCGCCGTGGAATCCTGGTACAAGACCGCCGCGCGCGACCACGCGGCGACGCGCATCGCGCACTTCGCGCCGCGCGTCGGCCGCGCCCCGCGGCGTTTGAGCATCCGCGCCCAGCGCAGCCGCTGGGGCAGCTGCTCGGCGCGCGGCACCGTGAGCCTCAACTGGCGGCTCATGCAGCTCGACGCCGCGCTCGTCGACTACGTCATCGTGCACGAGCTCTGCCACCTGCTGCACCCGAACCACTCGCCGCGCTTCTGGGCCGCGGTCGCGCGCGTGCTGCCGGAGTGCATGCAGCATCGCCGGGCGCTGCGGCGGGCGGGCGAGATCGTCGTGCTGTAAGAATGGGTTCCAGCCGGTGTTTCGCCTTTAGGCGGGGCTGGAAGCCCCGCCTACAGATTGATGAGGTTGTAGGCGGGGCTTCCAGCCCCGCCGAGCTCGCCCAAGAGTTCGACATCAATTCGCGTTTACCACCAAATCAGGTGTCGACTCGCATCCGACCACAGGGTGAAGAATTCAAATTATTGAATTTCGCCGTATTCAAAATTTTGAATACGGGATCAATCGTTGATTGCTGTTGGACGAATGCACGCTGTGCATCCGAACGTCGGCTCCGGAAATCTTTCCTCGCTGTCGCTATTGACAAGTCGCAGCAGTCGGTAGCAACATCTTTCGACGATCCGTCCGCACCGCCATCATGCCGTAGCCCGTCGGCGGCGTAGAAAGTTCGACAAGAATAATCAGCAGTGTCGTTTCACGCACTTCGCAAGCACCTGCATGCCGAAAAGTTGATGCGCGCCGACACCGGGCACCCGTCCGCCCCTGTCCGTACCGCGCCGAAGGGACGGTGAGCGTCATAGGGAGGCGGTGTCATGCATCGGTTCATCGCATCAGTACAGCACGATCGTCACGAAGGCAGCGCGCATCCTGAGCTTGCCCGATTCCGATCCGCGGCCTGTGGTGTCATGGCCCGCACCGAGGGCTCGACCATGCGCAAGCACTGGATCATGGAAATTCCGGCGTCGATCTTCGGAATCACCCTGCCGGCACTCGCCACCCTCCTGCTGGCGCTCGCGCCTCCCACCGCCCACGCCTCCAACACCTCCGTCATGCCCGACTTCTACTCCGAGCCGGGCCTGAATCCCTTCCGCGACCAGGTCAACGCCAACGTCACCGAGCACATCGATCCGTTCTCCGGGGGCCTCGCGCTGTCCTACGTCGACCTGTTCATTCCCGGCAACGGCGGCCTGGATATCGCCATCCGCCGGACCTACAACTCCAACAACGTCTACGCCTCGCGCAGCCTCAACTTCGGCCCGCCCTACCTCCAGGAGCTTCTCTATCGCACCCCGACGGGCATGGGCTGGACGATGCACTTCGGGCGGGTGATCCGCTCGGGCACGGTGCCGATCTGCCAGTGGACCACCACCACCGCCGACAACCCGGTGCTGGAGTTGCCGGACGGCTCCAAGCACATCCTTTACCAGGACGCTACGTCGTTCAACGCGCTGTTCATCACCAAGACCAACTGGGTGGCCTACTGCATCGGCGGCACGGGCGGTATGCTGGTGATCTCGCCGGACGGCATCAAGTACACGATGAATTACTACCGCAACGGCGGCAGCACCTACACCTCGCTGATCGACAATGCCTATTACACCACGCGCATCGAGGACCCGAACGGCAATTACATCACCATCAACTACAACTCCTCGGCGGTTGCCAACGGCGCCAACGCAATCTTCTCCAGCATTTCCGCGAGCGACGGCCGCTCGGTGTCCTTCACCTACACCGACACCACCAATCCCAGCGCGATCCGCCTGACCCGCATCAGCGCCAACGGCCAGAACTGGAACTACAGCTACACCCAGGTGAGCGATTCGTCCTCCGGCCACTGGCAGCTTACCCGCGTGACCCGTCCGGACGGACGTACCTGGAACTACACCTACCACGTCAAGACCAGCTACCTCCAGGCCGGCCACCGCGTGCTGGATCGGGTCACCTACCCGTACGGGGCGACCGTTTCGTACGACTACGATTACATATGCTTCAACGACCTCGGTTATGGTTGCGGGACTTCGGGGACCTATTACACCCTGGCCGTCCGGTCCAAGGCCAACGGCGGGCGCGACGTCACCGGCGGGACCTGGAACTACAGCTACTCGCCGTCGACATCCGAGGACACCACCACCGTTACCTTCCCGGGCGGCAAACACGTCTACAAGCACTTCGGCAGTCAGCTCAGCGCGTCCAGTTCCATCACCAACGCCGGCCTGTGGCGCATCGGGCTGCTCAAGGAGAAGCTGACCTACGACGGCTCCAGCCTCGTGCACCGCGAGGTCTACACCTGGGACAACCCCTATGTGATCTCGAACGAGCAGGAGATCCGCGCGCCCTACGGCTTCTCCGATCCGCGCATCTACGTGCCGGTGCTCACCCGCCGCGACATCGTCCGCGACGGGACGACCTATACCACCACCTACGGCAACTTCGATGCCAGCTTCAACCCCCGAACGATCAGCGAGTCCGGCCAGGACAACCGCACCACCAATCTGACGTACTTCCCGCGCAACGCCAACCAGAACATCGTCAGCCGCGTGAAGGACGAGGTGCTGTCGAGCGAGAGCTCGAGCAAGAGCATCTATCGGACCTTCGATACCGACGGTAACCTGATGCAGATCGAGCGTCACGGCGTCAAGGAGAACTACAGCTACTTCACCACCGGCGACCTGGCCCGGCGCACCAATGCCCGCAGCCAGAACTGGACCTACGGCAGCTACCACCGCGGCATCCCGCGTTCCGAGAGCCATCCCGCCGGGGTCTCGATCTCGCGCAGCGTCAACAATACCGGCACCATCGCCTCCGAGACCAACGGCCGCGGCAAGACCACCTCGTACAGCTACAACGGCATGAACCAGCTCACCGGCATCAACCCACCGGCCGGGTCGAGCGTCAGCATCTCCTGGAGCAGCTCCGGGCGGACCCTGACGCGCGGCGGCTATTCCCAGGCCATCACCTTCGATGGCTTCGGGCGGCCGAGCCTGATCACCACCGAGGGCATTGCGCAGAACATCAACTACAACGCGCTGGGACACAAATCCTTTCAATCGTATCTGGATTCCAGCAGCGGCGACAGCTACGGCACCGACGTGCTGGGCCGGGTCGAGTCGGTGAGCCATGGCGACGGCAGCAATCGCTCCTA
>DASWHF010000133.1:0-4575 GCA_036393295.1 Acidiferrobacterales bacterium | reverse complement strand
CACGCTGACGGTCATCGAAGGCCCGCTGATGGACGGCATGAACGTGGTCGGCGACCTGTTCGGCGCCGGCAAGATGTTCCTGCCGCAGGTGGTCAAGTCGGCGCGCGTGATGAAGAAAGCCGTCGCTTACCTCGAGCCGTTCATCAAGGCCGAGAAAAAGCCCGGCGACGTCGCGCGCGCGGTCGGCAAGATCGTGATGGCCACGGTCAAGGGCGACGTGCACGACATCGGCAAGAACATCGTCGGCGTGGTGCTCCAGTGCAACAACTTCGAGGTCATCGACCTCGGCGTCATGGTGCCGGCGCAAAAGATCCTCGACGCCGCGCGCGAGCACAACGCCAACCTGATCGGCCTGTCCGGCCTGATCACGCCGTCCCTCGACGAGATGGTGCATTTCGCCAGGGAGATGCAGCGCCTGAAACTGGAGTTGCCGCTGCTGATTGGCGGCGCCACCACCTCGCGCGCGCACACCGCGGTGAAGATCGCCCCGGCCTACTCAGGCCCGGTGGTCTGGGTGAAGGACGCGTCGCGCTCGGTGCCGGTGGCCTCGAGCCTCGTCTCCGGCACCGGCCGCGACAAGCTGTTGGCCGACGTGCAGGCGGACTATGCGGCGATCCGCGAGCGCCACGCGCAGAAGCAGGGCCATGAGAAATCGGTGCCGCTCGCCGCTGCGCGCGCCAATCGCACGCCGATCGACTGGAAAACCTTCAAGCCGTTCCGTCCGCGGCTGCTGACCATGCAGCACCAGGACGTCGTCGCCGGCGCCTGGGCACCGGAACACGGCCACCTGCAGTTCGTCCGCGTGTTCCGCGACTATTCCATCGAGGAACTGCGCCGCTATATCGACTGGCAGCCGTTCTTCATCGCCTGGGAACTCAAGGGCCGCTACCCGGACCTGCTGAACAACCCGGCCTCCGGCGAAGCCGCGCGCAAGCTGTGGACCGACGCGCAGGCCATGCTCGACCGCGCGATCGCGGACAAGTGGCTCAGCGCCAGCGGCGTGTGCGGCCTGTTCCCGGCCAATGCCGTCGGCGACGACATCGAGGTCTACGGCGACGAGGCACGCGCCAGCGTGATTGCGCGACTGCACACGCTGCGCCAGCAGAGCGAGCACCGCGCCGGCGTGCCGAACAAGGCGCTGGCCGATTTCGTCGCGCCGAAGGCCACCGGCCTGCACGATTACGTCGGCGCCTTCGCCGTGACGGCCGGGCTGGGCTGCAGCGAGCGCGTCGCGGCGTTCAAGCAAGCCAACGACGACTACAGCGCGATCCTGCTGGAATCACTGGCGGACCGCCTCGCCGAAGCGTTCGCCGAGCGCCTGCACGAGCGCGTGCGCCGCGAGCTGTGGGGGTATGCGTCCGAGGAGCACCTCAGCAACGAGCAGCTCATCGGCGAAGGCTACAAGGGCATCCGCCCCGCGCCGGGCTACCCGGCCTGCCCGGAGCACACCGAGAAAGGCGCGCTGTGGGAATTGCTCGACGTCGAGCGCAATGCCCGCATCCAGCTCACCGAGAGCTACGCGATGTGGCCGGGCGCGGCGGTGTCGGGCTGGTACTTCGCGCACCCGCAGTCGCAGTACTTCGTCGTCGGCCGCATCCAGAAGGACCAGGTCGAGGACTACGCGCGCCGCAAGGGCTGGGATCTGGCGACCGCGGAGAAGTGGCTCGGGCCGAACCTGGGGTACGAGCCGGAAGACTAGGAGGACTGAACCGCGGCCCGCCGCGCCGCTTCCAGGTTCTTCCGCGTGAAGCGGATCACCAGCTTCTGGTACGACTCCGGCATCAGCCGCTGGATCAGGTCGACGATCTTCGCATCCGGTCCCACCAGCACGCGACGCCGGTTCTGCTCGACCGCCTTCAGGATGATCCGCGCGGCGTCGGCGGCGCTGGTGATGAAGCTCTTCTCGAACTCCTGCGTCGCCTTCTCCGGGTCGACCCCCAGCCTGGCCAGCGAGCCGTCGCGCCGCGCCGCGCGCGCGATGTTGGTCTTGATGCCGCCCGGGTGCACGCTGGTCGCCGACACGCCGCAGGGCATCAGGTCGAGCTCCTGGCGCAGCGCTTCGGTGAAGCCGCGCACCGCGAACTTGGTGGCGTTGTAGGTCGAGTTCATCGGCGCCGCCACGAGACCGAACAGGCTCGAGGTGTTGACGATGTGGCCGTCGCCGCTGGCCTTCAGGTGCGGCAGGAAGGCCTTGGTGCCGTAGACCACGCCCCAGAAGTTGATGCCGAAAATCCATTCGAAGTCGGCGTAGGACACGCTCTCGACGCTGGCGCCGAGCGCGACGCCGGCGTTGTTGAACACCAGGTTGACCTTGCCGTGGTCCTGCGCCGCCTGGTCGGCCCAGGCGTAGACCGCGGCGCGGTCGGCGACGTCGAGCTGCTGCGTGGTGACGCGCACGGCCGAGGCGGCGCGCGCCAGCCCGGCGGTGTCGGCCAGGCCGGCCTCGTTGATGTCCGAGAGGGCCAGATGGCAGCCGCGCTGCGCCAGCTGCACGGCGAGCTCGCGGCCCATGCCGGAGCCGGCCCCGGTGATGGCGGCGACCTTGTCGGCGAAATTCTTCACGGCGGTCCCCCTGCGCCCGGACGCCGGGCCCGCCAAAACTACGTCTGACAATAATTGTTGTCAAATGCCCGGGCGGCCGCTTCGGGCCACGCAGAACGCGCTGTGCCTATAGAATGAGCCCCCATGGCCGCACCCGCAGACGACAGCAAGCACTGGCTCGAACCGCCGGACTGGTGGAAGAAGTCCAAGCCCCTGCGCTGGGTGCCGATCCTCATCGGCCTGGCGGTCGTGCTGCCCGGCCTGTGGGTCGCCAAGGAAGCGATCGCGCCGGGCGGGCACTCGGAGAAGGCCCGCTTCACCGACGTCGCCGCCGACCCGGTGGTGTTCCTCGACAGGCTCAAGAGTTACGAGACGGTCGAGTCGGTCCGCACCCGCTTCGATGGCGCCAAGCTGCAGTACAACCTGACGCCGGTCCGGCCCGCGGCCAGCAGCAAGTATCCGCCGCGCGACCGCGACACGATCATCGTCGGTGTGTACCAGCATCTGGGCGTGCCGGGCCAGCTGACGCTCGAGTTCTTCAACGACCGGCTCTACGAGGCGACGTTCGTGCCGAGCGAGATCGACACCTACTCCGACAAGCTCCACGCGGCGGACAAGCGCCTCAAGCAGGACCGCAACGGCCGCGCCGAGCGCATCGTCGGCAACCTGCGGGTCGCCAGCAACGTCGCCTTCGCCAACACCGACGTCGGCCGCAGCCTGCAGACCAAGCCCTACGTGATCTGGCAGGACCTGCGCCTGACGCAGCAGCTCGACGAGTGGGATCGGCGCTTCATCGCCCTTCCCGGCAAGCCCGGCTAGGTGTCCTTCCGTAGGATGGGCTGAGCGCAGCGAAGCCCATCAGCGATGGGCCGCGCTCCGCTTGGCCCATCCTACGGCGCTGCGTCCTCTGCGGTTAGCTTTTCGTTTCCCTGTTGTCAGTGATGATGCCCGCCGGCCCCGTGCACGTGGCCGTGCATCAGCTCTTCCGCGGTGGCCTCGCGCACCTTGGCGACTTCGACCGCGAAGCTCAGCGTCACGCCGGCCAGCGCGTGGTTGCCGTCGATCGTGACCATGTCGCCCTGGACCTGCTTGACCGTGACCTGTGTCGCGCCGTGCCCGGTATTGGTGTGGAATTGCATGCCCGGCTGGATGTCGCGCACGCCCTGGAACGCGCGCCGCGGAACCTGCTGGACCAGCGCTTCGTCGCGCACGCCGTAGCCGTCCTGCGGCGCCACCTTGACGTCGAGCTTGTCGCCGGCCTGCTTGCCCTCGAGCGCCTTCTCCAGGCCGGGAATGATGTTGCCGGCGCCGTGCAGGTAGGCGAGCGGCTCGCCGCTCGCGGATGAATCGAGCACCGAGCCGGACTCGTCGGTCAGGGTGTAGTGGATGTAGGCGACGCAGTTGGCGGCAATCTGCATGGGAAGGTCCCGGTTGAGGAGGAGGGAACGCGCGGCCTGCCGCCGCGCGCGGGGCGGCCATCCTACCGGAACACCCGCTCACGGCCATTGCAACCCTTCGGGGACCCTCCGCATCTCACCAACAGACTCGGAACCACCGGGATCTAGCGAAAGAGGCTACGCGGATCGCCAATTGCGCTAGTTCTTGGTGGCGATGACCCCAATCGTTCGGTGAGCTCCCGAGGCCACGGGTTCCGAGTCAACTAAATCAATAAGTTACGTGGACAATCAAGCTGGCATAAGCCTTGACTATAGATACGCCAAGTAACCCTCAAGGAGTGCAACATGAACAACCGGATCCCCCGCCAGGCCCTCAAAGCCGCCGCGCTGCTGATCGCGCTGGCGCTTGCCCCGGCCGCGCAGGCCGGGTCGAACGAGGTTTCGCGTGATACGGGGGTGGGCCAGCACATCGCGGCGCAAGGCAACCAGGCAATCCATTCGATCCGCGCCGAGTTCAAGGCCGCCGCGCGCGCCCTGACGCCGAAACTGCCGTCCGCGGCGCGTGTGGTCAAGATATCGCAGCCGGCCGGTGCGACCGTCGCCGCCGGCGCCGGCGTGCGCTGCGACCAGTAAACTC
>DASWHF010000132.1:0-16209 GCA_036393295.1 Acidiferrobacterales bacterium | reverse complement strand
ATAATGATCATTTCGGCGGGGCAGGGCCCCGCCCTACGCGGTTTTGATTTTCCCGTTTCATGGCGCTCACGACGCCGGCTGCTCGGAATCGTCTTCGGCGGCGCTCTGCCGGACGCGCATGCGCGCGGTGTGCACGCCGGTGCCGCGTGTACGGACGATCTCGACGTTGTAACCGTTGAGCATCAGGCTGGTGCCGCTCTCGGGAATGGCCTCCAGGTACTCGGTGATCAGGCCGTTCAGGGTCTTCGGCCCGTCGGTCGGCAGATGCCAGCCGAGCGCGCGGTTCAGGTCGCGGATGGTGATGCCGCCGCTGATCAGATAGCTGCCGTCGTCCTGCGGCTGGATCTCGTCGGCGAGCGCCGAGGACGGCGCGGTGAAGTCGCCGACGATCTCCTCGAGGATCTCCTCCAGCGTCACCAGCCCGAGCAGGTCGCCGTACTCGTCGACCACCAGCGCCACGCGCCGCTTGGTGTTGCGGAAGTTGATGAGCTGGGTGCTGAGCGGCGTGCCCTCCGGCACGAAATAGGGCTCGACGATGATCTTCATCAGGGCGTCGCGGTCGAAGCTGCCGCCGCGGATCAGGTTGAGCACCTTGCGCAAATGCACCAGGCCGACGACCTGGTCGAGGCTGCCGTGGTAGACCGGCAGGCGCGTGTAACGCCCGGTGGTGAGCTGCTCGACGATGTCGTCCCAGTCGGCGTCGAGGTCGATGCCCTCGATCTCGCCGCGCGGAACCATCACGTCCTCGACCGCGAGCTTTTCGAGGTCGAGGATCGCGAGCAACATCGCCTGGTGGGTCTCGGGGATGAAGGTGCCGGCCTCCATCACGACCGTGCGCAGCTCTTCGCTGGTTACGCCCTCCTTGCGGCGCCCGTGGACGGATACGCCGAACAGCCGCAGAAACCAGTTCGCGACGACATTGACCATCCACACCAGCGGGTAACTGACCCATAGCAGCAGCTGCAGCGCGTAGGCGGCGGGGAAGGCGATCCACTCGGGATGCAGCGCGGCGAGCGTCTTGGGCGCGACCTCGGCGAACACCAGGATCACCAGGGTGAGCAGGAAGGCGGCGACCGCGATCGCCGGCTCGCCATAGAGTTCCAGCGCGATGACGGTGGCGACCGAGGAGGCACCGATGTTGGCGGCGTTGTTGCCGAGCAGGATGATGCCGAGCAGCCGGTCGGGCCGCGCCAGCAGGCGCTGGGCGATGCGCGCGCCGCGATGGCCCGAGTCGGCCAGGTGCCGCAGGCGGTAGCGGTTGAGGGTGAGCATGCCGATCTCGGAGGCCGAGAAGAAGGCGGACAGCAGAATCAAACCGATCAGCGCGCCGACCAGCGCGCCTAGATGGGGATCGTCCAAGTGCGGATCTGCCTCACGGTTCGGGGAAGGCGCAACTTTAGCACAGGTCCGGCGCGGGCGTCATGCGCGGGCCCGGCGCGGCCGGTCACTTCACCGGCTGCACGGGACAGACCACGTTCAACGGGCAGTCGGCCTCGTGGTTGTCGCCGAGCTGGTTCCAGGCGTACTCCAGGGCCTGGTCCTCGGTGCGGAAGAAGCGGTTCGGCCCGAGCTTGTCGCCGAGGCCGGTGCGGCCGAACACGTCCAGCACCTGCTTCTTGAGGCCGCTGAACAGCATGAGGACGCCGTTCTCCTCCAGGCGCTGCACCAGCGAGGCCACCACCTCCTCGCCGGAGGCGTCGATCTGGTTGATGCCGTCGCCGACGACGATGACGTATTTCAGCTCCGGCTTGGCCGAGACGCGCTCCAGGACCTTGTCCTCGAAGTAGCTGACGTTGGCGAAGTACAGCGTGCCGTCGAAACGGATCATGCTGATCTGCTTGCAGGTCTCGAGCCCGAACATCTCGGCGTCGCGCAGCGTGCCGTCGCTGTGGCGTGCCAGGACCGCGACGCGCGGCTGCATGGTCCGGTACAGGTACAGGATCAGGGCCAGGCCGGCGCCGATCATGATGCCCTTGTCGAGGTGCGGCGCGAAGGCCAGCGTCAGGAAGAAGGTGACGACCGCGACGATGCCGTCCTGCCGCTGGGCCTTCCAGGCGTGATAGACCGAGGCGACGTTCACCAGACCGATGACCGCCATCATGATCACCGCGGCCAGCGTCGCCTGCGGCAGGTGGTAGAGCAGGGGAGTCAGGAACAGCAAGGTGACGACTACGATGATGCCGGTCACCACCGACGCGAAACCGGTGACCGCCCCGGCGCTGATGTTCACCGCGCTGCGCGAGAAGGAGCCGGAGGTGGGATAGCTCTGGAACAGGCTGCCGACGATGTTGCCCACTCCCTGGCCGATCAGCTCCTGATTGGGATCGAGACGCTGCCGCGTGCGCGCCGCCATCGACTTGGCGATCGAAATCGCCTCCATGAATCCGATCAACGAGATCGTTATCGCGGCCGCGAACAACTTCAATATTACGTCGAGATCGAACGCCGGCAGCCGGAAGGACGGCAGTCCCCGGGGGACCGCGCCGACGACGCGGCCACCCCCGCTGAAGTGCAGCCGGCCGTCGTCGTCGATATGCGTGACGCGCCAGACATGGCCGTCACTTTCGAGGCCCTCGGGGACCCGGCCGCGCAGATAGAAGATCTCCCCGGTCGCGTCGCTGTGTACGCGCTCGAACATCACGGAACGCAGCTCCTCCAAATCGACCTTGTGGGTGTTCATCCGGCGTTCGTAGCTCTGCCGGAGCCTGTCGACCTCGTGGCGGACAGCGAGGGTGTGCGATGCGTCGTGACCGTATTGGTCGATCGCGGTCGCGAGCCGTCCCTCGGCCGCCGCGAGCTGCGTTTGCAGCGCCAACAGCTCGTACCCGGTCTTGATGCGCTCGGCGGCCACCTGGCGCGCGCTCTCGTTGCCGATCTGCGCGATCTGGATCGTCGTGAGTTTCTCGAAGCCGATCGCGTAGGAAATCAGCGTGGTGGCGGCGACCGCGATCAGCACGTTGGGAATACGCGGGTTGGTGCGTTTCAGCACGATCATCGTCGTGAACGCCAGCACCGCGATGGCCAGGGTCGGCCAATGGATATACTGGCCGGTGGCCACCACCGTGTTCCACACGGTCTCGTAGTGATGATCGGCCTTCATGGCGCGCACGCCGAAGATCTTGTCGAGTTGCGAGGTGGCGATGATGATGGCCGCGGCGTTGGTGAAGCCGATGACCACCGGATGCGACAGGAAGTTGACCAGCACGCCGAGGCGCAGCAGCCCGAGACCGAACTGGAACAGCCCGACCATGAGCGACAGCATCACCGCGTAGGCGATGTAGCCGGGCGAGCCGCTGGCGGCGATCGGCTGGAGCGCGGCCGCGGTCAGGAGCGAGACCACCGCCACCGGGCCGGTCGCGAGCTGGCGCGAGGACCCGAACAGCGCGGCGACCATGGGCGGCATGAACGCCGCATAGAGCCCGTAATACGCCGGCAGCCCGGCAAGCTGCGCGTACGCCATGGATTGCGGGACAAGAACCAGCGCTACGGTGATCCCGGCGACAAGATCGGCACGCAGCATCCGGCCGTTGCGAAGCTCGCCGATCCAGGCCAAAAACGGCAGGAAACGCTGCAAGCGGCCCGGAGGATGCGATATCCGATTCATGCCCATTATCTTCGTCAATGCGTCATCTTCCGTGGCAGACTGTAGACAAGACGGCGCGCGACAGACTGCACGAACTTACCCGGGTCTTTATGCCGACTTGACGGCAAGCACGGCGCAGCGGGCCTGGTCGATCACGCGTTCGGAAGTGCCGCCGAGCAAAACGCGCTCCAGGCCGGTGCGACCACGACTGCCCAGTATGATCAGATCGCTGTTTTTGGCGTTCGCCGTCTGGACAATCACTTCGTCCGGCCGGCCATGGGGGACGATGCCCTCGACCACCACTCCCTCCTGCTTGAGGAATGAGACGATGCGGCCCACGATCTGGTGCGCTTCGCGCTTGCGCTCCTTGCTGTGTTCCGGCCTGGTGACCGAGACGACCGTGATGGGGGTGTGGCAGAGTTTGGCGAGCCGTGCGGCGGTGACGGCGGCGGCATCGCCGTAACGCGAGCCGTCGGAGGCGACAATGAAGCGCCGGCCGACCAGCTCCGCCGCGCGCGGCACCACGAGTACATTGCAGCGCGCGTGGCCGATGACGCGCACGGTCGACGGGCCGACCATCAGCCGCGCCAGCCCATGGCGGCCGCGCCGGCCCATCACGATCAGATCGGCCTGCATCTTCTCGGCCTGAGCGGCGATTTCCTGATAAACCTGGTTGCTCTGCGTGGCCTCGCTCTCGCAGGCTACCCCGGCGGCCGAGGCCTGTCGCTGCACGTCGTCGAGGTGGGCACGGGCGGTATTCAGCTCCTTGGTGATCAACTGCTCGCCCATCGCGTACAGCTCGGTGTCGCCGCCGGTCACCACGCTGATCGCGCGCACGCGGGCGCCGCATTTGCCCGCCATGCGCAGCGCCTCGCGCACCGCGCCGGCGCTGTATTCGGAGCCGTCGGTGGCGAGCAGAAAACGCTCGAACCGGCCGAGCGGCGATAGTTGAGGGCTGGCCGGCGTGGCCACCACGTCGGGCGCGAACGCCGTGCCGGCGAGCGCGATTTCGCGGCGGGAGGCGCTGATGCCGCGCCACAGCGCCGCGAACACGATCGCGGCGCCGCTCGCGAGCGCCGCGATCAGCACCACGAAGCTGATGTTCAGCAGGGCGCTGGAAAGATGAGGATCGAGCGTGTCGATAAGTTCGAGTTCGGAGAGGTAGACGGGGATGGCAAGCGCGCGCGAGAACAGCACCAGCACCATGATCGTCCCCATGACCAGCTTGATCATGTGCGCCTTGACGTAGGTCGTGCCGATCGCGCCGAGCTGGACGCCGAAGAGGGAGCCGGCGAGGATGATCATCGCCAGACGGATGTCCACGAGCCCGCTCCAGGAGAACTTGATCGTGCCGCCGAGACCCATGACAAAGGCGGTGACGAGCTCGGTGGCGGAGGCCATGAGGGCGGGCGCCCCGAGGATGTAATGCATGGCGGGCACGCCGATGAAACCGCCCACGGCGATGGTCGCCGCGAGCATGCCGGTGGCGAAGCCGAGCGGAATCGTGAACAAGACCGACACGCGGGCATCGAGGCTCTTGAAGTAAACCATTGTCCCGGGAATATGTACGGATTGCACCCAGCGGGCGATACGCGAGACTTTTTCCGGTTCGTCGCCGGTAGCGCGACGCGTCTTCATTGCATCCCACAGCACGTAACTGCCGATAATGCCGAGCACGATGACGAAGGCAAGACTGACGTAAAGGTTGGAACCGGCGTCGCCGAAGCTGCTATGAATGATTTCCTGGATGTGCGCGCCATAAAGCACCCCGGCCTCGGCCGAGACGCCGACCACGATACCGAGCCTCACGTCCACCTGGCCGTATTTGGCGCGCTTGATGGCGCCGACCAGCGCCTTGGGAAACTTGTGGCATATGTTCGACGCCACCGCCACAATGCCCGGCACGCCCATGCTCATCATGGCCGGCGTCAGCACGAAGGCGCCGCCGGATCCGATGAAACCGCTGACCAGCCCGCCGATGAAGCCGACGACCAGCAGATAGGTGACGTCGAGCGCGTCGAGCGGAATGAAATTCGTCGCTGTCGTCAGTTCCACGCCGCCCTCCTTATTTTTTCGCCTTGATGCCGAGGGTATCCCAGAAATAGGAGGTGAATGCCCCGTGGAAATAAGAAAACACGAAGGCAATTACCACGGGGGCGATGAAGTACCAACCGCCGCGCGAGGTGAACTCGAGGACGGAATCCTCAAAAAAGTACAGCAGGAAATAGAGGGCCAGGGACGCGATCCCGTAGCGGGTGGCGCGCGTCATCGTCGTCCCAGCGGCGTGCATGTTTGAGTCAGTCATGTAAAGCCCCCTTAATTGGTTGGTGAGTCATGTTTCAATTTTTCTTTTCCCGGTTTCAAAACGGTTTCAGGCCCGTCCGAGCAGGACTTCCAGCACGAACTTGCTGCCGAAATAGGCCAGCACCAGCAGGATGAAGCCGCTCAGGGTCCAGCGCAGCGCTATGCGGCCGCGCCAGCCGAAGCGCCAGTGGCCGAGCAGCAGCACGCCGAACACCACCCAGGCGGTCAGCGACAGGACCACATGGTGGGTGAAGCGCAGCGGCCGGCCGAACAGCTCCTCGGAGAACACCACGCCCGAGATCAGGGTCAGGGTCAGCAGCAGGAAGCCGACCGCGATCATCTGGAACATCAGGCCTTCCATGGTCTCGAGCGGCGGCAAGGCGCGCAGCATCCCGTGCGGCTGATGGCTGCGCAGCGCGCGCTCCTGGACCGCCAGCATCAGGCTCTGGATGACGGCGATGGACAGCAGGCTGTAGGCGAGCAGCGAGATCACGATATGCGCCGACAGCAGCGGCGAGGCCGGCAGGGTGCCGGTCCGACCGCCCGGCCACAACCAGCCCAGCACCAGGATGGCCGCCGCCAGCGGCAGGATCAGCACGCCGAGGCTCTCGATCGGCCGGTTGAGGGCGGCCAGCACGAACAGCAGCGAAACCGTCCAGGCCACCAGCGACAGGGCGTTGCTGAGCCCGAGGTCGAGCCCGCCGGGGCGCACCAGACCGTGATACAGGATGAGCCCGTGCAGCAGCACGGCGCCGAGGGCCAGGCTCAGCAGCCCGAGCCGTGCCGCGCCGGCGAGCGGCGCGCGCGTGAGGCCGCGCCACAACAATAAGGCAGCCGCCAGATAGAGCGCCGCGCCGAGCAGAGTGAGGAGGGTATGGGTCATGATGCCGTGTCCGGGCGCATCATGGCACAGCTCGACGCGGGGATGAAGCCCGCCGGGGGGATGAGCGCGGTGTGCCGGTCCACGGAGCCGGCCTGGTCTCCGGGTCACTGAAGAGAACGGGAATAGGGTACGGCGCTATTCCACGGGTCCTTCTCCCTTATCGGCCCTCACCCCGGCCCTCTCCCGGAGGGACAGGGAGAAACCTGCGCGCCGATAGTGGGGGAATCCATCATTGTGCCACCGGACGCCCAGCGCCACGGAAAACGTGCGCTTTATCACAGCGCGGCGAGCGGGTATTCTGATGAGATCACGGTTCCCGGCGCCGGTGGCGCCGATCTCGAGGGCAGGCTGACACATGCGCATCCGCGTCCTGGGCTGCAGCGGCGGTATCGGCGCCGATACCCGCACCACCGCGTTGCTGGTGGATGACGATATCCTGATCGACGCCGGCACCGGCGTCGGCGATCTCGACGTCGCCGCGCTGCGCGCCATCGACCACGTGTTCCTCACCCATGCCCATCTCGATCACGTGGTGTCGGTACCGTTCCTGGTCGACACGGTCGGCGCGCAGCGCGACCGGCCGCTCACGGTGCACGCCCAGGAGGCGACGCTTTCCACCCTGTGGCAGAACATCTTCAACTGGCACGTGTGGCCGGACTTCACGCAGATCCCCAACAAGCAGCGGCCGTACCTGCGCTTCGAGGCGCTGGCGCCGGGCGCCGGGCGCGAGCTCGGCGGCCGGCGGCTGACCAGCGTGCCGGTCGAGCACGCCGTGCCGGCGGTCGGCTACCTCGTCAGCGGCGCGCGCGGCAGCCTGGCCTTCAGCGGCGACACCACCGAGAACGACGGCTTCTGGCAGGCCTTGAACGCCTGCCGGGATCTGCGCCAGGTCATCATCGAGACTTCGTTCACCGACGCCGACGAGGAATTGAGCCGGCTGTCCAAGCACCTGTGCCCGAAGATGCTCAAGTCCGAGCTGGCCAAGCTCAAGCGCCCGGCGGAGATCTACATCACCCATCTGATGCCCGACCGCGAGGACCAGATCATGGCCGAGATTCGCGCGCATCTTCCCGGCAATCCGCCGCGGGCACTCAAGCGCGGGATGGTGTTCGAGCTCTGACGGTCGTTGCGAGGGCGCGCAACGCCCGCGGCAATCTCCATGAACGCTCTGAGCGCTAAGAGTGCCTAACAAAATGACCTCGCATTCAACGCCGAACCGTAGAACCGTAGGGTGCGCCCTGCGCACCGAAATATTAAGCGGTGCGTGGGACGCACCCTACACCCGTTTCTCATTTTGTTAGGTGCGCTAAGGAGATTGCCACGGCCCGCTACGCGCGCCTCGCAACGATCCACCGCTCAGGGAGCGCATGGAGCTTGCTTCGTCGCTGCGCTCCTCGCAATGACGGCCGTTTCTTTTCCGCTGCCGCGCAATTCCCGGGGTTTTCGGATAAACTCTCCGGTGTTCACGCATAATGCCGCGTTCAATGTACTGACGCCGAAATCCGACCATGTTCGACAATCTCAGCAATCGTCTCCAGGCCACGCTCAAGCGCCTGCGCGGCGCCGGCCGGCTGACCGAGGACAACGTCGCCGAGGCGCTGCGCGAGGTGCGCATGGCGCTGCTCGAGGCCGACGTGGCGCTGCCGGTGGTCAAGCAGTTCATCGACACGGTGCGCTCGCGCGCGGTCGGCCAGGAGGTGCTGACCAGCCTCACGCCCGGCCAGGCGGTGATCAAGATCGTGCACGACGCGCTGGTCGAGCTCATGGGCGCGGCCAACGACCGGTTGCATCTCGCCACCCGCCCGCCGGCGGTGATCCTGGTCGCCGGCCTGCAGGGCGCCGGCAAGACCACCAGCGTCGCCAAGCTCGCGCGCTTCCTTAAGGAACGCGAGGACAAGACCTGCCTGGTGGCGAGCGCCGATGTCTACCGGCCGGCGGCGATCCAGCAGCTGGAGACGCTCGCCGCATCGGTCGGCGCGCAGTTCTTCCCGAGCCGCGCGGACCAGAAGCCGGTCGACATCGCGCGCGCCGCGGTCGAGCAGGCGCGCAAGTCCGGCGCCGACGTGGTGATCGTCGACAGCGCCGGGCGCCTGCACATCGACAGCGCGATGATGGACGAGATCAAGGCGCTGCACGCCGCGATCGATCCCATCGAGACCCTGTTCGTGGTCGACAGCATGACCGGCCAGGACGCGGTCAACACCGCCAAGGCCTTCGACGCGGCGCTGCCGCTCACCGGCGTGATCCTCACCAAGGCCGACGGCGACGCGCGCGGCGGCGCGGCGCTGTCGGTGCGCGCCGTCACCGGCAAGCCGATCAAGTTCCTCGGCGTCGGCGAGAAGACCGACGCGCTCGAGCCCTTCCACCCGGACCGCGTCGCCTCGCGCATCCTCGGCATGGGCGACGTGCTGAGCCTGGTGGAGCAGGCGGCGCGCGAGGTCGACCAGGAAAAGGCCGAGCGGCTCGCCAAGAAGCTCAGCAAGGGCAAGGGCTTCGACCTCGAGGACTTCCGCGATCAACTGGTGCAGATGGAGGGCATGGGCGGCGTCGCCGGCCTGATGGACAAGCTGCCCGGCATGGGCCAGATCCCCGCCGCCGCCAGGGCCCAGGTCAGCGACAAGCAATTCGGCCGGCTGGTGGCGATCATCAATTCCATGACGCCGCAGGAGCGGCGCTTCCCGGACGTCATCCGCGGCTCGCGCAAGCGCCGCATCGCCGCCGGCTCCGGCACCCAGGTGCAGGACGTCAACCGCCTGCTCAAGCAGTTCATGGAGATGCAGAAGATGATGAAGCGCATGGGCCAGGGCGGCATGAAGAACATGCTGCGGGGGATGAAGGGGCGGTTTCCGGGCATGCCGTTCTGACAGGGCGCGTTCCACTGGGCGCGGCCGCCGCCTGCGTCTTATGCGGCGCGGAAGCGCGGAAGAGATCAGAACAACAGCAATCGCTAATTTACTAACGAGAGCTGACCGGGGGCTGAGCATCGGCGCGGCCCTTGGCATGACGATTGCAAAAAACAGTTGACTGGTTAATACTGAATTTTGTCTGCCCCCACAACGACTAACGGAAGGAAACCGGTCATGTCCAAGGTCAAACAGGCTTCCCAGGAACGTCGCAGTCGCGGCCAGGAGATGGTCGCCAAGCTCGTCTCCGAGCGTACGGAAATGCTCGCGCTGTTTTGCCGTCTGGCGGGAGTGGAGTCCTACGCGCCGGAGAGCAAACCGGTGCAGAAGCTGCTGCAGGAGTTCTGCCAGATACTGGTGGATTATATCGCCGCCGGCCACTTCGTGCTGTACGAGCGCATCGTCGAAGGCACCGAACGGCGGCGCGAAATCTCGGAGCTCGCCGGGAAACTCTATCCGCGCATCGCGGAAACCACCGACACCGCCCTCGATTTCAACGACAAGTACGACTGCGAGGACCACTGCGAGGCGTTGGACGGCCTGTCGAGCGACCTGTCGCGCCTCGGCGAGCAACTCGCCCTGCGCATCGAGCTCGAGGACCGGCTGCTGGCGGGGATGATCGGCCGCTAGCGAGCCGCGCCGGCGCTCAGCCGCCGGTGGTCGACATGAAGCGGATGATCTTCTCCGGCCGGGTCGTGAACTCGTGGCGCTCCGGCTTGCGCGCGATCGCGGCGCGTATCGCTGCCTTCAGCTCCTCGTCCGATACCCCGGCGCGCAGCAGCGGCCGCAGCGCGGTGTTGTGCTCCTGGCCCAGGCAGGTGTAGAGCGTGCCGTCGACGCCGATGCGCACCCGGTTGCAGGTCGCGCAGAAGTGCTGGGAGATCGGCGTGATGAAGCCGATCTTGAGATCGGTGCCCTGGACCTGCACGTAGCGCGCCGGCCCGCCGCCCGTCATCACCGCCGGGATCAGCTCGAAGCGCTCGGCGAGCTTGCGCCGCACCGCTTGCAGGTCCACGTAGCGATCGCCGGCCGCGCGGCCGGTGTCGCCCATGGGCATGGTCTCGATGAAGCGCAGCGTGAAGCCGTGCTCGACGCAGAACGCGACCATGTCGCCGATCTCGGCCTCGTTCACGTCCTTCATCACCACCATGTTGATCTTGATCGGCGCGAAGCCGGCGGCCCTGGCGGCCATGAGGCCGTCGAGGACGTTCTCCAGCCGGCCGCCGCCGGTGATCTCGGCGAAGCGCGCCGGATCGAGCGAATCGAGGCTCACGTTGATGCGCGACACGCCGGCGTGTTTGAGCGCGGTCGCGTGTTTGGCGAGCCGCGTGGCGTTGGTGCTGAGCGACAGGTCATCGAGCCGCGGCAGGCGGCCGAGGCGCCCGATAAGCTCATTGATCCGGCCGCGCGACAGCGGCTCGCCGCCGGTCACGCGCACGCGCCGCACGCCGAGCTCGGTAAAGGCGCGCACCACGCGCTCGATCTCGTCGAAGCTCAGCCAATTCTCCGGCTCCTCGAAATCCTTGAAGCCCTTGGGTATGCAGTAGCTGCAGCGCAGGTCGCAGCGGTCGGTCACCGACAGCCGGATGTAGTCGATGCGGCGCTGGAACGGGTCGATGAGGGTGGGGCTGTCCATCGCCGAAAATCATCACACATCGCGCCGCGGGCGTCCACCGCGGGGATTTTATCGGTATATCAACGGGCTGGATGCGTGGCAGTCGTCTGCTCGCCTGCAGGCGGCTGGTTGCGGTAACCATCCCAGACGGGGCCGCGAAACCATTATTTATGTAGGCGGGGCATCCTGCCCCGCCGTCGAAGCCGGGGCCATAGACGCGCGACGCCGTAGTTTAATCAGGGCCGTGCAAGGCGGGGCTGGAAGCCCCGCCTACAATGAACAAATTTCCCGCTGCGCCAGGTCTTTGCGCCTAGACTCCCGGTTTCCAGCTATTCCGTCAGGGCAGCGCGGCTCAGCCGGCGGCGCGCAGCGCCAGGCGCGACAGAAACACGCGCTCGCCGTCGACCCGCACCGGGTAGGACGGCACGCAGCCCTGGTCCGGCGCGACCGCCTGGCCGCAGTCGAGCGCGATGTTCCAGTTGTGCAGCGGGCAGGCGACCTGCCGGCCGTGCACGATGCCCTGCGACAGCGGCCCGCCCTTGTGCGGGCAACGGTCGAGCAGGGCGAAGACCTCGTCGTCGGCGGTGCGGAACACCGCGATGTCGCCCTCCGGCAGCCGCACCACCCGTGCGCCGAGGCGCGGGATATCGTCGAGCGAACAGACTTCCAGCCAATCCGTCATCATCAAACCTCAGCGTTCGAAATCAACAAAGGGCGCGCTTCCCGGCACCGTCAACCGGCGCGCTTGATCGGCTCGAACTCGTGCCGGTCGAAGCCGCGGCTGGCGCGCTGCTCCCAGGGATCGACCTGGGCGTCGCGCTGCGAGTCGAGGAAGCGCGCGTACAGCGCGCGGCGATTCGCGGCGTCCTCGACCACCTTTTCCTTGACGTAGCTCAGGCCGACGCGCTCGACCCAGGGCGCGGTGCGTTCCAGGTAGCGCGCCTCCTCGCGGTAGATCTGCATGAAGGCGCCGCAGTACTCGAGCACCTCGGCCTCGGTCTCGACCTTGCACAAGAGGTCGGTGACGCGTACCTTCACGCCGCCGTTGCCGCCGACGTGCAGCTCCCAGCCGGATTCGACCGCCACGACGCCGAAGTCCTTGATGGTCGCCTCGGCGCAATTGCGCGGGCAGCCGCTCACGGCCATTTTGAATTTGTGCGGCGTCCACGAGCCCCAGGTCATCTTTTCCAGATCGATGCCCATTTGCGTCGAGTCCTGCACGCCGAAGCGGCACCATTCCTTGCCGACGCAGGTCTTGACGGTGCGCAGCGCCTTGCCGTAGGCGTGGCCCGACACCAGGCCGCCCCGGTTGAGATCGGCCCAGACCTTGGGCAGGTCCTCCTTCTTCACGCCGAGCAGGTCGATGCGCTGGCCGCCGGTGATCTTCACCGTCGGGATCTTGAACTTGTCGACGACGTCGGCGATGGTGCGCAGCTCGTCGGGCGTGGTGATGCCGCCCCACATGCGCGGCACCACCGAATAGGTGCCGTCCTTCTGGATGTTGGCGTGGGCGCGCTCGTTGATGAAGCGCGATTGCGCGTCGTCGCGCGCCTCGTGCGGCCAGGTCGAGATCAGGTAATAGTTCAGCGCCGGCCGGCAGGACGCGCAGCCGTTGGGCGTGGTCCATTCGAGCGCCTGCATGACGGCGGGGATGGCCGTCAGGTGCTGCGCGCGGATCGCCTCGCGCACCTCGTCGTGGGTGTGGCGCGTGCACGGGCACATCGGCTTGACCTTGGTCGGCGCCGAGTAGTCGCCGCCGAGCGTGGCGGCGAGCAGCTGTTCCACCAGGCCGGTGCAGGAGCCGCAGGACGACGAGGCCTTGGTGTGGGCGCGCACCTCCTCGAGCGTGAACAGCTTCTTGTCGACGATCGCCTTGCAGATCGCGCCCTTGCTGACGCCGTTGCAGCCGCAGACCTCGGCGCCGTCCGGCAGGGCGGCCGCGGCGTTCTGGCCGCCGTGGCCGGAGTCGCCGAGATGCGCCTGGCCGAACAGCAGGTCGCCGCGGATGTCCTTGACGTCCTGGCCGTCGCGCATCAGCTGAAAGTACCAGGCGCCGTCGACGGTGTCGCCGTAGAGGACTGCGCCGCGGATCCGGTTGTCCTGGAGCACCAGCTTCTTGTAGACGCCGCGCGCCGCGTCGGCCAGCACGATCTCGTCGCTGCCCGCGTCGCCGTGGAAGTCGCCGGCCGAGAACAGGTCGATGCCCGTCACCTTGAGCTTGGTGGAGGTCATCGAGCCTTCGTAGCGCGCCCAGCCGAGCTCGGCCAGGTGGTTCGCGCAGACCTTGGCCATCTCGAACAGCGGCGCGACCAGGCCGTAGCTTTGCTTGCGGTGCTCGACGCATTCGCCGACCGCGTAGACGCGCGGGTCGAAGGTCTGCAAGGTGTCGTTGACGACGATACCGCGCCCGCAGTGGAGCCCGGCGGACCGGGCGAGCTCGACGTTCGGCCGGATGCCGACCGCCATTACCACCAGGTCGGCGGTGAGCTCGCTGCCGTCCTGGAGGCGCACGCCCTGCACGCGCTTTTTGCCGACGATCTCGGCGGTGGCGGCGCCCATCATGAATTCCAGGCCGCGCCCGATCAGAGACTGCTTGAGCATCTCGCCGGCGGTGGCGTCGAGCTGGCGTTCCATGAGCGTGTCCGTGAGGTGCACGACCGTGACCTTCATGCCGCGCTGCATGAGGCCGTTGGCGGCCTCCAGGCCCAGCAGCCCGCCGCCGATCACGACCGCGTGGCGGAATTCCTTCGATGCGCCGATCATGGCGTCGACATCGCCGATGTCGCGGAAGCCGATCACGCCCGGCAGGTCCTTGCCGGGCAGCGGCAGGATCACGGGGGTCGAGCCGGTCGCGAGCAACAGCCGGTCGTAGTCGGCGACCGTGCCGTCGTCGGTGATCACGCGCCTCAAGCGCCGATCGAGCTTGATGACCTTGCGGCCCTTGTGCAGCGTGATGCCGCGCTCGGCGTACCAGGTGTCGCCGTTGAGCAGGATATCGTCGATGTTCTTTTCGCCGGCCAGCACCGGCGACAGCAGGATGCGGTTGTAATTGCCGTGCGGCTCGGCGCCGAACACCGTGATGTCGTAGAGGTCAGGCGCCAGCGCCAGCAGTTCCTCGACCGCGCGCATGCCGGCCATGCCGTTGCCGATGACTACCAGTTTTTCCCGCACGCCGCTCCTCCGTGGTTGGTTCGCGAACTGCCGCTTCGCCCTCGGGTTAGCAACCGTCATGCCAAATTACCTGGCCGCGGCGGACTCGTGCCAAGATGATGATATCCATACTAAAATGACCAGGTTCCCCCATGCAGGGTAGCTGTGTTGGCGGTTTCGCTGCACCAGGCAAGTGCATCCGATGAGGGCAATGCACATTTGCGGGCAGCCAGTCGTGTTGCAATACTGCACCTCTGCGGTGCGATCGGCAGGAATTTCCGCCGGCGTGTGCGGCGGTACAATGAGGCCGAACTTCAATCGGGGAGGAGTGCCATGCCCGGCAGGCGGTTTGGTTTGATCGGTGGTGCACGGATTCTGATCGGTATGTCGTTGTTCGTGACGGCAACCGCCGGCGCCGTCGAATCCGGACAGGTCGGAATGCGTTTCGGCATCGAGAGTTTTCGTTGGCAGGAGTTCGATTCCGCCGGCTCGCGGCTGCTCGAGGAGACCGGCCCGCGCTTGGTCGTCGGCGCGAGCTACGACGGGTTTCGCCGTACCCAGCCGGGATTCGTCTACAGCGTGGCCGGCGCCCTGTATCTCGGGTCGGTGGATTACGACGGGCAGACCCAGGGCGGCGTACCGGTCATGAGCGACTCCGATTACTTCGGGCTGCGCGTCGAGGGCCTGGCCGGCTGGCGCGTGGGCCGCGGCGTCGGCGTCGACTTCTTCGGCGGGGTCGGATTCGACGACTGGATCCGCGATATCGACGACAGCATCGCCGCCGACGGCCTCCCGGCTTACGGCTATAGCGAGACGTACATCATCTTTTATACCAAGGCCGGTCTCGGGCTCAGCGTCAGTCAGCCGGCCTGGTACGGCCGCTGGGACATCGGCTTCAAGTATCCGATCTACACCTATGAGTATGTGGATCTGGCCGGCGGCGTCGATTTGTCACCGGGTCGCCGGGTGTCGCTGTTCGCCGGCTTTCGTGCCGACATCGGACGCAGCCGCGGCTTCCACTGGGGGCTGGCCCTGGACTACGACAGCTTCCGCTTCAGCGAATCGGATCCCGAGTTCCTGGCGGGCTCCTTCGTGGTGCAGCCCGAGAGCGAGATGGACGTGGTGCGCGCGCAGGTCATCGTCTACTTTCAATGACGCCGGCGCTCAGGCGCGCACGAACTCGCCGCGGGTGCCGGCGCTGTCCGGCCCCATGAGGTAGAGATACGCCCCGACCCGCGTCTCCGGCGCCGGCAGCGCCTTGGGATCCTCGCCCGGATAGGCGCGCGCCCTGAGATTGGTGCGCACCGCGCCGGGGTCGAGGGCGTTGACGCGCACGCTGCTGCCTTCCAGCTCTGCGGCCCAGATGCGTACCAGGTTCTCCACGGCCGCGCCGGCCGCCGCGTACGCGCCCCAGTAGGGGCGGCCGCGGGCCGCGACCTCGGACGTGGTGAAGATCACCGACGCGTCCGGCGATGTCTTGAGCAGCGGCAGGCACAGACGCGTCAGCAGGGTGGGCGCGTGCAGATTGACCTGGAACACCTTCATCCATTGCTCCATGTCGTACAGCTCGAGCGGCGCCAGCGCGCCGAGCTCGGCGGCGCTGTGCAGCAGGCCGTCGAGACGGCCGAAACTCTCGCCGATGCGCTCGGCGATCTCCGCGAGCTGCGCGTAGCCGGCCTTGGCCAGATCGAGCGGCGTGATCGCCGGCTGCGGGCCGCCGGCGGCGACGATCGCGTCGTAGACCGCTTCGAGCTTCTTGACGGTGCGGCCG
>DASWHF010000131.1:0-13909 GCA_036393295.1 Acidiferrobacterales bacterium | reverse complement strand
GACGAGATCACGGTCACCGCCCAGAAGCGCGAGCAGAGGGTTCAGGACGTTCCCGTTTCCATCTCCGTGATCGGCGAGCAGTTCATCAAGGCACAGGGCATCACCAACGTGCGCGAACTGCTGCTGTTCGTTCCGAACATGAAATTCGAGTCCGGCAGCAACCTGGGCGGACCTCGCTGCCGCGGGTTCGGCCTCAATATCCGGAACCGCGCGTTCGAGCCACCCTGCGGCGTCGCGATCGACGGCGTGCCCTACACCGCCTCGGACTATTTCGACCTCGCGATTTTCGATATCGCGCGCGTGGAGGTGTTGCGTGGCCCGCAGGGCACGACCTTCGGCAAGAATACGACCGCCGGCGTCATCCATGTGATCACGAAGAATCCGTCCGCCGACGACGAAGGTCTCGTCGGCGGCCTCAACGTGCAGGTCGGCGAGCTCAACCGCAGGCGCGGCGAAGCCGCCATCGGGCATTCGTTCTTCGACGGCGCGGTGAATCTCCGGCTGACCGGCATGCTCGAGGAGCGCGACGGTTATCTTAGGAATACCACCGCCGAGATTGTTCCCGAAGCCGTGAAGCAGCCGCTCACGGGCGAGCGCGACGGCGTCCGCGTAAAGCTTGGGTTCCCGGATCTCCTTGGGTCGCGGTTCCTCTTCGGCTACGAAAAAACGCAATCTCTCGCGCTGGGTTTTGGCGGCGAGTCTTCCGACGTCAGCGAGGACATGGCCGACTACATGCGTCAGTTCGACCCCAACGCGGATTTCGAGAGGGGCAACTTCGTCGTGTCCACGGACGGCGCCGAGCGCCTGGACATCGGCATCGAGACGTTCCAGATGGACTGGGCTCATTTCGTCGGCGGATGGACTGTCAACGCGGTCGCGGCCCACTCGACCCTCGATCGGGAGGCGGAGGTCGACGCCGACTACTTCCCGGCGCCCGCCATCCGTGGAATCCAGAATGACGTGAATCCCACAACCACCTTGGAGTTACGGGCGGTCCCGGCGTCGTTCCAGGGGCTGTACGGTCTGGACACGCTGTTCGGATGGGAGCTCGGGCGCAGCGAGCTGCTGACCGGCGTCTTCTACCAGCAGCGCAAGATCGAGGATGGGCTGCTGTTCCTCGAGGGAGACGGCCAGATTCTCCTCGACATGATCGCCATCGATTCGGGCATGCCGCCTTCCCCGCTGCCGCCGGCCTCTGCGGAAAAGGAATCGATCCACACGATTTTCGAGCAGAACGCCGAAACGCTCGCCGCGTTCGCCGAATTCCAGTGGTACTTCGCCGACGAGTGGATGCTCCAGTACGGCATGCGCCTGTCGAAGGAGGACAAGGACGCCACCTGGGACCAGACCATGTCGGATCCTCACCCGGTGCTGACGGCGGCGGGGTGGGCGCCGTTCACCGCGCAGAAGTCACGCAGCGAAACCCAGTTCCTGCCCAAGGTGGCGCTCAACTACAAGCCGTGGGACGGCGTCAGCCTGTTCGCGCGCTGGACGCGCGGCTTCAAGGGCGGCGGCTTCAACAGCTTCTCCCAGACTGGCGAGTCGTCTTCGCTTTCCTCGCTGACGTTCGAGCCCGAAACCGCGACGGAGTGGGCGTTCGACGCCAAGATGGAGCTGTTCGCCGGCCGCGCACACGTGAATCTTTCGCTATTCCGGCTGGACATCGTCGAGTTCCAGACCCTGATCCAGGTCGATGACCCCGTTACCGAGTTCCCGGCCGGAAACACCGTCGTGAATGTCGGTCATGCACGGGCCCAGGGCGTCGAGGGCGACATCACCTATCTGCCCGCGGACTGGCTGCGGATCATCGCGACCGTCGGGTTCAATGACACGGAGTTCATCGAGTTCCCGTTCAACAGCTGCCCTCAGGGCGAGGTGGACACGGACGGCGATGGCGATCCGCGCTGCGATGCCTCCGGAAAGCCTTTTCCGTTCGCGCCGCAGTGGAACAACACGCTGACACTGGCCGCGCGAGCGCCGGTTGCGGACCTCTTCGGATTTTCCCTCGGTGGCCTCGATCTGCGCGCCGGCATGACGGTCGAGCACGTCAGCAGCCAGTTCCTGAACATCGACCTCAACCCGGCGTCGGAGCAACCCGAATACCTGCGCTACCGGGCCAATGCCGGCTTCGGCAACGAGGCGCAAGGCTGGTCCTTCAGCGTGATCGGCGAGAACCTGACCGACGAAATCACGTCGCTCAGGCAGGACGACATCAGTTGGGTTGTCGGGAGCTACCCGGAGCCGCGCCGAACCATCTATAGCCAATTCCAGCTCACGTTCTGAATGAGCATCAGACTCGACTACAGGGGACGTCATGAAAGAAGAAGCGTATGAGTACCAGCCGCGCCGTTGGGTTGCGCTGACCCTCGGCTTGACCTGGGTTCCCTGGGCCGTGGCCATCGTGTTGGGGGCGGGCCAGGAAGGAGTAGAAACCTACTCGTTCAAGGGCGTCGTGTTCGCGTTCGCAATATTCGGCCTGTTCGGGCCCACGATTGCGTCCTTGATCATGGTGTTCCGCTCCGGAAGCCAGGCGCTGAAGGCGGACTTCTGGGACCGGCTGCTCAACCTGCGCAGGATCATCCCGCGCTTTCTCATCCTCACGATCGTCCTGCCGAGCCTGGTGGTGGTCACTGCGATAGGGATCTCGCTGCTGTTCGGGCAATCGACCGACCAGTTCAGCCTGACTGCCGACACGAACGAGCTTGGGAAGCTGCTCATGATGGTCCTGCTGACGATGATCCTCGCGCCGATCTTCGAGGAAATGGGCTGGCGCGGTTACGGCGTGGATTCCTTCCGCTCGAGGCTCTCGCCCCTGAAAATGTCGCTTGCGTTCGGAGCGTTCTGGGCCCTGTGGCATGCGCCCCTTTTCTGGATGCCGGGCACGTACCACCACGGCCTTGCGCAGATGGACAGTCCGATCTACGCGATCAACTTTTTCGTTAGCGTCATCATCGTCGCGATTGTGGTGAACTGGCTGTTCTACAAGAACAATCGCTCGATACTCGCGGCCGCCGTCGCCCATTCGGCTGGGAACGCGGCCGGCGTGCTGATCGCCGCCGCGCCGACGACCGACCTGATCTCCACCGGCACGTTTCTCGTGGTGGCGGTGGTCGTCGTCCTGCTCGACCGGAAGCACTTCAGCGAGGGGCCACGAACGTTCCTGACGGCGCCACGCGACGAGCCTCGCGGCGCGTAGCGTTTCCGCCCCATCGCGGCCTTCTTCAGATCGACCGGCACTCCTGCCGCGCCTGAAAGTCCCGCTGCAGCCGCGGCAGTTCCGCGTCGCGCGCGATCAGCGTGCGGAACAGGATCAGGCCCCTGTCGGAGGGCGCCGTGATCACGCGCGCCCCCGCGGGAAGGCCGGTGGCGCCGGCTTTCGCGACGACCAGGTCGAAGCGCTTCACGCCATCGGGGCCCGGCTCGAGCGCGGCGTCGTTGATCGCGAAGAAGTTGTCGGTGTCGGCGGCGAAGCCGGAGACCGAGACGTAGCTGTCCTGCACTGGCGCCGTGATGCGCAGCGGGCGCTCGGACACGTCGAACACGCAGACCGTGTAGAGCAGGTCGGGGCTCGGGCGCACCACCGCGCGCGCGCTCGCGTCGGCACGTGGCGCAGGCATCGCGCGGTTCGGGCCGCCGGCGAGCTGCGCCATCCGGTGCAGGACGACGGCATTGATCAGCCGCGGCAGCGCCGCGACGGTGGCGAGGTTGGCCGCCGCCGCGATGGCCAGGAACAGCGCGAGCTTCCGGGCGAGGCTCATCGGCAGGTCCCGCGCGCGATCGTGGGCAGCGGCACCGCGACCAGGTCCGCGAACACCGCCGGGTCGGGGTTGTACAGGCGCGCCGTGATCGAGAACGCGCCCTGCGCGGGCGCCGGCAGCCAGTTCCGCGCCTGCGGCTGCGCCGACACCGGCACGATGAACGAGCCATCGGCGTCGAATTCAAGATTGTTCGCGTGCCGCGAAAAGACGTTGGCGGGGTTGGCGACGAGATAGTGGTCCGCGCCGTACAGCGTCAGGCTCCACCAGCGGCTCGGCAGCGGCCGACCGGCCAGCCGATACTCGCAGCGGCCGTCCAGGGCGCGGCCGTCGCTGTCGGTGAACGCGGTGTAGTACAGCGTCTCTTCCCTGGAGAGCGCGTACAGCCCGGCGACGGCGACCGCGGCGCGCTCGTAGGGATTGGCCTCGGCGCTGCCGGTGGCGACGTTGGTGCGCCAGGCCCCGGCCTGGATCGCGAGACGGTCCATGGTCAAGCCGATCACGGGCTTGACCGACAGCACACCGGTGACCAGCGCGGCCACGACCAGGCCCGCCCAGCCGAGGCCGTGTTTTATTGACATGATGTAAAAATTATCAGTAAACTCGATTGAAGTAAATGCCTGCGGCGCTACCGTGAATCGACCCGTCATTTCCGCGAAGCTGGAGACCCCAAGTCCTGGCGACAAGAGGAACTGGATGCCCGCCTGCGCGGGCATGACGTTGTGGGCGCTGATGGCGTCGAGTCCGCTCCAGGCCGCGCCCGAGATGGTGCGCATTCCTGCCGGTGAAACGCGCATCGGCAGTGAGCAAGGGCGCGCCGACGAGCATCCCGTGTTCCTCGCCCGCGTCGCCGCATTCGACCTGGATCGCACGCCGGTGACGGTTGCCTCCTTCGCGGAGTTCGCGCGCCGCACGCGCTACGTCACCGACGCCGAGCGCCGCGGCAACTCGGCGGTGATGACCTTCGGCACCGGCCAGTGGGCGCTGCTCGCGGGCGCCAGCTGGCGCCGGCCCGAAGGTCCGGCGGGGCCGGAGGCCAAGGCCGCCCACCCGGTGACCCACGTGTCGTGGAACGACGCCGCAAACTTTTGCGCCGCCGAGGGCAAGCGCCTGCCCGGCGAAGTGGAGTGGGAGCACGCCGCCCGCAGCGCCGGCGCGCCGGAGCGCCAGTTTCCGTTCGCCGGCGAATTGGTCAAGGCCGGGCGCTACCGCGCCAACGTCTGGACCGGCGTCTTTCCGGTGCTCAACACCGTGGCGGACGGGTATCGCACGACCTCGCCGGTGGGCGCGTTTGGCGCCGGTCCACTCGGGCTGACCGACCTGGCCGGCAATGTCTGGGAGTGGACCGCCGACTGGTATCGCAACTACGCGGAGCGCGGCCAGCCGTTTGCCGCGCGTCCCGATGCCGAGAAAACCCAGCGCGGCGGCTCGTTCCTGTGCGATCCCAAATTCTGCTACGGCTTCCGCGTCGCCGCGCGCGGCCATGCCACGCCCGATTCGTCGCACATGCACGTCGGCTTCCGCTGCGCCCGCAGCGTCGAGCAACCCGCATGATCACCGGTCCCCGAGAGATCACCTCATGAAAATGAAAGTCGGTATCGCCCTCGCTGTGCTCGTCGTGCTCGGGGCCAGCGCCTGGGCGTTCCGGCTACCGCTGCTGCTGAACGCGCTCGGCGTCTTCACCGACCTGCGCCACCCGCGGGCGCCCAACCGGCCGGTGCCGTGGGCCCAGGGCCCCGCCACCGCAGCGCAGCCGCCCGCGCAGCGGCCGCCGAACGTGGTCGTCATCCTGGCCGACGACCTCGGCTTCAACGACGTCAGCCTCTACGGCGCCGGCAACCCGCAGCAGCCGACGCCGCACCTCGAGCAACTGGCCCGCGAGGGCGTGCGCTTCGACCGCGGCTATGCCGGCAACGCGGTCTGCGCGCCGTCGCGCGCCACGCTGATGACGGGCCGCTACTCCACGCGTTTCGGCTACGAGTACACGCCGACGCCGGGCAACATGGCCCAGGTCGCGCCGCTGCTGACCGACGAGATCCCGCGCCAGCACCGCATCGTCCTGCACCCGGAAAACGCCCGGCACATCGCGCCGTTCGACCAGCTCGGCATGCCGCCCTCGGAAATCACCCTCGCCGAAATGCTCAAGGCGCAGGGTTATCACACGCTGCACATCGGCAAATGGCATCTCGGCGGCACGCCGGAGCTGCGGCCGAACAACCAGGGCTTCGACGAGACCCTGTTCATGGAAAGCGGCCTGTACATGCGCGAGGACGACCCGAACGTGGTCAACGCCAAGCAGGACTTCGACCCGATCGACCGCTTCCTGTGGCCGAACATGCGCTACGCGACCAGCTACAACGGCGGCGACTGGTTCGAGCCGAAGGGCTACCTCACCGACTACTACACCGACGAGGCGATCAACGCGATCCGCGCCAACCGCAACCGGCCGTTCTTCCTGTTCCTGGCGCACTGGGCGGTGCACACGCCGCTGCAGGCGCTGAAGAGCGACTACGACGCGCTGGCCGACATCCCGCTGCATCGCCGGCGCGTCAACGCCGCGATGGTGCGCGCGCTCGACCGCAGCGTCGGCCGCGTGATGCAGGCCCTGAAGGACGAGGGCCTCGACGAGAACACGCTGGTGATCTTCACCAGCGACAACGGCGCGCCGAATTACATCGGCCTGCCCGAGGTGAACCAGCCTTATCGCGGCTGGAAGCTGACCTATTTCGAAGGCGGCATCCACGTCGCCTTCGCGGCGAAGTGGCCGGCGCAGATTCCGGCGGGCACGGTCTATGGCGAAGCGATTTCCGCCATCGACCTGGTCCCCACCGTGGCGGCGGCGGCCGGCGCGGCGCTGCCGCAGGACCGGCCGATCGACGGCGTGGACCTGCTGCCGTACCTGAGAGGCGAGAAAACCGGCGCGCCGCACGACGCGCTGTTCTGGCGCGACGGCAGTTACCAGGTCGTGATCGCGGGCGGCTGGAAGCTGCAGGTGGCCGAGCGGCCGAAGAAGACCTGGCTGTTCCATCTCGACAAGGATCCCACCGAGCGCGAGGAGCTGTCGGCGCGCGAGCCGGCGAAGCTGGCCGAGCTGAAGGCGCTGCTCGCGGCGCACAACGCCCAGATGGTGGCGCCGCTGTGGCCGTCGTTCCTGGAGATGCCGGTGATGGTGGACCGGACGCTGGACCAGGCCGAGCAGCCGGGCGACGAGGTCGTCTACTGGCAGAACTGACGAACTACTTCTTCCCCGCCTTCGGCGGTGCAATCACGCTACCCGCCTGGATCTGCGTCAGCATCCAGACGAACAGGCGCATCGCGGTCTCGCGATCGACTTCGTTTTCGTCGACCAGCTGGTGCGCGCCCCAGAACGCCATGTGCAGCATCCAGATCATCACGCGCGCCTCGGTGTCCTTGAGGCCCAGGGCGTCGCGGCCCACCGGCATCCACAGGTTGGTCAGCAGGTGGCGCAGCCGGCGGCTCATGCGGGTGGCCTCGGCGCTCTCCGAATAGGTCGCCGTGATCATTTGCCACAGCGCGCGTGCGCGGCCCGGCGGCGAGTTGAAGGCCAGTTCCTCGGACGCGCGTGTCAGGCTGGCGAGGTCGCCGGTGTTGAGCTGGATGTTCTCGCGCACGCGCTCGAAGCCGTCGCGGAAGAGGTGCGTCATGGTCTCGGCCATGAGTTGGTCCAGCGATTCGAAATGCTGGTAGACCAGCTGGCGGCTGACCTTGGCCTGCTCGGCCACCGAGATCATCGATAGCGCCGGCCAGCCGGACCTCTCGACCACGGCGGCGGCGGTCTCGAGCAACGCGAGGCGGCGGTCGTCCTTCGCCAGGTAGGTGCGTTTCTTTGCCGCGCGCGCTGCCGCCATTTGCGATGTCTCCCGAACCAGCCAACATCCTATACAACCTGTCAATAAACGTCCCGGCGCGGCCGTGCCGCGCCGGCTCAGCGGCCCAGGCGCCGCGCGAGCTCTTCCTCGATCAGCCAGATCCGGTCCTGGCCCCAGACCGTGAACTCCGGCGAGGTCGCCGTCGCGGGCAGGCGCAGCGTCGGCACGCCCCACGAGCCGGCGGCGAGCATGTCCTGCACGTTGCGCTCCATTTCCGCTTCCCAGTCGCGCTGGTCGAGGCGCGGCGCGGCCTCGGCCCACGGCAGGCCGGCGCGCTCGACGATGGCGCGCAGGCCGGGTTCGTTCCAGGCGTTGGCGCGTTCGCTCCACACCGCCCGGCTGTAGCTGTGCAGGTATTCGAAGCCGCGGCCGCGGTCGCGGGCCCAGGGGAACAGCGAATAGGCGCGGCGCACCGGGTCGCCGAACGGATCCCAGATGTTGCCGAACGGCACGCCGAGCCGGTCGGCCTCGCGCTTGGTGTCGAACAAAATGTACTGGCCCTTGCGCCGGTCGGCCTTCACCCCGCGCATCATCATCGGCAGCACCGGGCGGCAGACGACGTCGACCGGATACCGCCGCGCCAGGTCGGCGACGCGGTCATAAGCAATGTGCGTGTACGGGCTGCGCAACGAGCAGAAGAATTCCAGCGGCATGCGCTGAGCCGATTCGAGCGTCGGCGGCGCGCGGCGGTGCAGCACCGCGCTGCCGCCCGCCGGCGCGCCGGCACGGCGCGCTGCAAGCGCGTCGAGCCGGGCCTCGAGGTAATGCAGCCGGTCGATGCCCCAGTACCACTCGCCGGCGTAGTAGAACATCGCGCCGAGGTAGTGGCCGAGGCGGTGGCGCAGCGCGAAGCTGTCGGCCAGGCGCGGCTCGGCCTGGGCCGGCGCCAGCGCGCCATGCTGCGCGGCCAGCGCCTCGAGCGCCTTGCGGTCATCGCGCTGCAGTGCGGCGCCGATGGCGACCGCAACCTCGGGGAACGCGGCGGACGCCTCCATGGCCAACAACGTGCGGCGCGCCAGGTCCACGAGCTGCGGCTCCGGCTCGCGGCCGCGATCATGGCTGGTCAGGCCGTAGTACGGCGCCAGTGCGGCGCACTCGCGCCGGGCCCAGGCCTCCCACAGACTCTTCTCGTGGATGGCGATCGGCGTCGGTCGCGCGACCACGCGCGGCCGCAGCAGCACGTCGTAGCGCTCCAGGAAGCTGCGCAGCACCTGCGCCGCGAGATGGCTGTACGGATCGTCGACCTGGTGGAAGTACCAGACTTCGTGCGGCTGCTGCCGGCGCAGGCGCGTGTGTTCGGCGCGCGCCCGCCGCCGGTCGCGCAGCTTGGCGTCGGCCATGCGTCGCATGACGGCGCTGCGGATGGTGCGGACCAAGGGCATGATTTACACAGTGTAAATATTTAGTGTAGGGTTGGCAAGACGAGTCATCCCGGGAGATCGAGCATGGCCAGGGTCCTGATCACCGGCGCGCGCCGCGGCATCGGCCTGGACGTCGCCCGGCGGCTGGCGCAGCGCGGGCACGAGGTCTGGGCGACGGTGCACGCCGCAACGGAGGTCGCGCCGCTGCGCGAGGCGCTCCGGGCCGGCGGTCCGCGCGTGCACGTCGAGAAGCTCGACATCCTGCTCGCCGCCGACCGCGCCCGCGCCGCCACCTGGGACATCGACGTGCTGATCAACAACGCCGCGATCGGCGACTCCGGTCCACTCCTCGAGATCGACGTCGACCGCATCCGCCGCGTGTTCGAGACCAACCTGCACGCGACCCTGGAGCTGACCCAGCTCGTGGTGCGCGACATGATCGCGCGCGGCAAGAAGGACGGCCGCGGGCGGGTGATCCTGATCGGCTCGATGGCCGGCCTGATCCCGACGCCGTTCCTGGCGCCGTACGCGATGACCAAGTTCGCCCTGGAGAGCCTCGCCTACTCGCTGCGCGCGGAGCTGAAGCCGTTCGGCATCCCGGTGGTGCAGATCAATCCCGGCGCCTACGGCACCGGCTTCAACGAGGAAAACATCGGGCGCAAGTACGACTTCGTCGGGCCCGACAGCCTGTACCGGGATCACCTGCGCCAGATCAAGCGCGCCGAGCGCGGCATCCTGAACTTCGAGGTCAAGGACACCGGCGGCATCGCCCGCAAGATCGTGCACGCCGCCGAGGCGCGCCGGCCGCACCGGCGCTACGCGGCGCCGTGGTGGCAGTGGCTGTCGGTGCCGCTGGCCCGCCTGCTGGGCTGATTTTCCCAACCGCCGAACAATTTGACATGATGTAAAAAACCTCTAAGATGGGCGTCGATGGCAGGCCGACCGGTCCGGGCACAAGGACTGGCGCTGCGAGGAGCAAACGGAGGCGGGGGTTCATGTCCAAGCGTCGTTCTCACGATCCGGCCCGGCGGCCGCGGTCCGGCATCCGCTCCGGAGGCCTCGCCCTCGCCCTGCTGGCCGCTGCGCTGCGCGCAGGCACCGCCGGCGCCCTCGATTTCACGCTCGGCGACACCGGCATCACCGGCTCGATTCGCACGCAGGTGTCGGTCGGCGGTACCCTGCGCATGCAGGATCGCGACGCGGCGCTGGTCGGCAAGCTGAACCTGCCGGGCCAGGAACAGTTCTGCGAGGACAAGCCGGTCACCGGCGCGCCCGGCATCAACTGCCTGAACGAGGCGGGCAACGCGGCCTATCTCGCGCTGCCGGGCTACCCGTCCGCGAACACGGACGACGGCAACCTGAACTACGACAAGGGCGACGTGGTCAGCGCCGCGGCCAAGATCGCACCGCGGCTGCAGCTGAGCTGGGAGAATTTCGGCCTGGATATCACCGGTCTGTATTTCTACGACGCGATCAACACCGGCTTCACCGAAACCCATCCGAACAACGAGACCGACAACAACGGCTTTCAGCCGCGCCACACCGCGCGCGAGGCCGGCGTCGAGGAGAAGGTCGGCACCGAACTGCGCCTGCTCGATGCCTACCTGTCGGGCTCGATTCCGCTGAGCGACGAGCATCCGCTGTCGTTCAAGCTCGGCGAGCAGATCCTGAGCCTGGGCACCAGCACGACGATGGTGTTCAACAGCCTGAACTCCGTGAACCCGCCCGACGCCAACATCCGCTTCATGGCGGTTGGCGACGTGCGCGAGATCTTCCAGCGCCTGCCGATGGCAGTGGTCGGCATGCCGGTGACCGAGAGCCTGTCGGTCGAGGGCTTCTACGCCTTCGGCTGGAAGCCGATCGTGGTGCCGCCCAGCGGCTCGTACTTCGCCGCCAACGACATCTTCGGCGCCGAGCGGCCGTACGTGATGCTGCAGTTCGGCAAGTACCGCGAGGACCCGGACAACCGGGTGGGCGTCGAGGAGCGCACGCAGTCCAACGTCAACCAGGTGTCGGATGCCGGCCGCACGCTGTACTTCGAGGCGCCGCACGAGCCGAAGGATGGCGGCGAATATGGTTTCACGGTCAGCTATTTCGCCGAGGCGCTGAACAACACCAGCTTCACGCTGAGCCTGCTGAACCTGCACAGCCGCTTTCCGACCATCGGCTTCGTGGCGTCGCAGTACGGCTGCGCCCACGAGTCGACCACCGCGGCCGACGCGACGCTCGACTGCGAGGGCTTCAAGACCGCCGCGAACCACGACGGCCTCGAGGTGATCCCGCTCGACACGGTGCGCCTGTACCTCGAATACCCGGAGGACATCCACGCGCTCGGCACCAGCTTCAGCACCAATCTTGGCGAAGTGGCCTGGACCGGCGAAGTGGTCTATCGCGACAACCAGCCGTTGCAGATCGATCCGACCGACGTGGGCTTCGCCGCGCTGCAGCCGATCTTCCCGGATCAGAGCATCCTGATCGCGGTGACGCCGACTGCGAACGTCACCATTCCGGCGCGCGAGGTTGCCGTGCCGGACTACCTCAGCGACTACCGCGGCCAGATCATCCAGCCGGGCCAACTGGTCCCCGGCTACGAGCGCTTCCAGACCCTGTCCTACAACACCTCGCTGCTGCTGCTGCGTGGCGCGAGCCAAAACCCGTTCGGCGCCGACCAGGCCATCGCGCTGCTCGAAGTCGGCGCCTTCCAGGTGCTGGACATGCCCCCCGTCGACGAACTGCAGATCGCCGCGCCCGGCGTGTTCTTCCACCACAGCGCCGGCGTCGACGGCACCGGCACGCCCACGCCCGAGCAGACCACGTTCCCCGCGACGCCGAGCGACCGCCTCAACCCGAGCTACCAGGCCGATGGCTTTGCCACGGAGTTTTCCTGGGGCTACCGTGTGCTGAGCCAGCTCAGCTACGAGGACGTCTTTCCCGGCGTGAAGCTGCAGCCGCAGATGACGTTCTTCCACGACGTCGACGGCAAGTCGCCGCTGCCCAGCGGCGAGTTCGTCGAGCGCCGCAAGCAGGCCATGCTGGGCCTGGCCGCGAGCTTCCACGGCGGGTGGAACGGGGCGCTGCGCTACAACTGGTTTTTCGGCGCCGGCCAGGCCAACGGCCTGGGCGATCGCGACAACCTGCAGCTGACCATCAGCTACGACTTCTGAGGAGAGCGACATGAACCGCACCAATGCGATGGTCTCGGCCGCCAGCCTGGCGCTGGCGCTGGTGGCCGGGACGGCCGCGGCGAAGACCACGGCCGCGGATGCCGCGCGCCTCGGCGCGACGCTGACGCCGATCGGCGCCGAAAAGGCCGCGAATGCGGCCGGCACGATTCCCGAGTGGAGCGGTGGCCTGACCGAGCCCGGACCGATGTTCAAGGGCTACAAGCCCGGCGCCTATTACCCGGATCCGTTTCCCGAGGACAAGCCGCTGTTCAAGATCACGCACGCCAATTACAAACAGTACGCCGAGCAGCTGCCGGCCGGCAGCGCCAAGCTGCTGCAGCAGAATCCAGGCTATTTCCTCAACGTCTACCCGACGCGGCGCACGCCGGTCTACCCGGACGCGATCTACGCGGCGACGGTGGCCAACGCCACCACCGCGAGCCTGTCCGGCGACGATGTGCTGAAGGACGCGAAGCTGGGCTTTCCGTTCCCGATCCCGCAGAACGGCGCCGAGGTCATCTTCAACCACCGCGTCCGCTACCGCGGCGATTCGGCGATCCTCAACGGCGCGCTGTTCGTGGTCGACCCGAAGGGCAAGTTCCAGCGCAACGAGTTCCTGCAGTCGGTGGAGTTTTCTTACGGCAACGTCAGGAAGCCCGGCTCGACCGACGACAACGTGATCCTGCGCCTGCTGCGCAAGGACGTGTCGCCGCCGCGCCTGGCCGGCAGCATGACGCTGATCTGGGAGCGCCTCGACGGCTCGCGCGACGCCTGGCAGTACAACCCGGGCGCCAACCGCGTGCGCCAGGCGCCGATCGTCGCGTTCGACAACCCGGTGGCCGGCGCCGACGGGTTGCAGAACGTCGACCAGGCCGACATGTTCAACGGCTCGATGGCCCGCTACAGCTGGAAGCTGATCGGCAAGAAGGAAATGTACATCGGCTACAACAACTACCGCCTGGTGCGGCCCGAGCTGAAGTACGCCGACATCATCCGCCCCGGGCATCTGAATCCCGCGCACCCGCGCTACGAACTGCATCGGGTCTGGGTGGTCGAGGGCAGCCTCAAGCCGGGGCAGGGCAACGTCTACAAGCGTCGCGTGTTCTACGTCGACGAGGACAGCTGGAGCATCGCCGCGGTCGACTGCTACGACAGCCGCAACACGCTGTGGCGCTTCCAGGAGGGCTACGTCATGCCGCTGGTGATCGACCAGTCCGTGGTCGCGGCGCCGCAGATCACCTACGACCTGTTCTCGGGGCGCTACGTCGTCAACAACCTGCCCAACGAGCAGGGCTTCATCGCGAAGTTCGGGGTGAAGTTCCCGGCGGGCTTCTTCACGCCGCAGAACCTGAGCAAGCTCGGACGCAACTAGGCTCGGAAAATCATATGCTCGACAAGCGCAACTTCTGGTTCGCCCTCATGGCCGCCATCGCGCTGCTCTACGCCGGCGCGCTGTGGATGGCGCTCCAGGGCCATCCCGCCCACCCGCTGGTGCGAATCTCGATCCTCGTCGTGCTGGCGCACGTGCTCGAGCTGCCGCTGGCGTTCCGCGCGCTGCGCGGCCGCAATGCAAACCCGCGCCGCCTGACCGCCGCCACGCTGGTGTTCGGCGCGGCCTGGTGGGTGCCGGCGCGGCGCGGCCTGTTCGCGGTGGCCTGAGCCATGGACACCGTGCAGGGCAAGGTCGCCGTCGTCACCGGCGCGTCGAGCGGCATTGGCGAGGCGATCGCGGTCCGGCT
>DASWHF010000130.1:0-5466 GCA_036393295.1 Acidiferrobacterales bacterium | reverse complement strand
GCGCGGCGTCGTAGAGGCTCTCCTCCTCGCCGAGCAGGCCGGCCTCGCGCATGAGCTGCTCGACCTTCTCGTGGCCGGCATCCGACAGGTGCACCTGCCGGGTCTTCTCGTCGGCCAGGAAGTCGCCCTCGCCCTCCTCGGTCTCCTGCCGGCGCAGCCGCGGCGCGATCGCGTTGATCTTGCGGTACAGCTCGGGATCGTCGTCGGTCGGCCCCGAGATGATCAGCGGCGTGCGCGCCTCGTCGATCAGGATCGAGTCGACCTCGTCGACGATCGCGTAGTGGGAGCCGCGCTGCATCTTGTCGGCCAGCGAAAACGCCATGTTGTCGCGCAGGTAATCGAAGCCGAACTCGTTGTTCTGGCCGTAGGTGATGTCGGCCTTGTAGGCCTCGCGCTTCTCCTGGGACGGCTGGTGCGACACCACCACGCCGACCGACAGGCCCAGCGAGCGGTAGATCTTGCCCATCCACTCGGAGTCGCGCCGCGCGAGGTAATCGTTGACCGTGACGATGTGGACGCCCTTGCCCGGCAGCGCGTTGAGGTAGGCGGCGAGCGTCGCGACCAGCGTCTTGCCTTCGCCGGTCTTCATCTCGGCGATCTTGCCCTCGTGCAGCACCGCGCCGCCGATCAGCTGCACGTCGAAGTGGCGCATGCCGAGCGTGCGCTTGCCCGCCTCGCGCACGACGGCGAAGGCCTCGGGCATCAGCGCGTCGAGGGACTCGCCATTGGCGAGGCGCTGGCGGAACTCGGCCGTCTTCGCCGCCAGCTCGGCGTCGGACAGCTTGGCCATGCGCGGCTCGAAGGCGTTGACGACCGCAATCAGGCCGTTGAGGCGCGACAGGATGCGCTGGTTCCGGCTGCCGAAAACCCGCGCTAATAGATTGTTGAGCATCGGAAAATAATCAGGCCCGCTCTGGCGGGCAAGGCGCGGAATGATACTAGAAGTGGGGCCGGCAAAGCCCTTTGCAAGGGACCCGGGCTAGCTAGCGCGCGGCTTGCACATACTCGTGCGGATTGACCGTGCGGCCGTTCAGCAGCACTTCGAAGTGCACGTGCGGGCCGGTGGAGCGGCCCGACTCGCCAACCAGCGCGACCGCCTGGCCCTTGCGGACCCGATCGCCCACCGCAACCAGCGCGGTGTCGTTGTGACCGTAGCGCGTGACGTAGCCGTTGCCGTGATTGATCTCGACGAGCAGGCCGTAGCCGAAGCGGTCGCCGACGTCGGCGACGATGCCGGCCGCGACCGACGTCACGTTGCTGCCCTGGCGCGCGGCGAAATCGACGCCGGCGTGGAACGCGCGCAAACCGGTGAAGGGGTCCACGCGCATGCCGAACAGCGAGGAAATCCAGCCGTTCTCGACCGGCCAGCCCGAGGGCCGGACCTCCTTCTGCAGGCGGCTGGCCAGCAGCAGGTCCTCGAGCACGCGCATCTGGCGCTCGCGATCCGACAGCTGCCGCTCGAGGCTTTGCAGGGACCGCAGGATCTCGTCGACCGTGGGTGGCTGGCTCGCGGCGGCGACTTCGGGGCCGCCCACCGGCGGCGGCTGCGCGAAGTTGAACTCGCCCTTGTTGAGGCCGGCGATCTCGGTCAGGCGCGAGCCGGCGGCGTCGAGCCGCATCACGTGCGCATGCATCTGGGCGAGGCGGCGCGCCAGGGCGCTGGTGTTGTTCTCGACCATCTCGCGGGTTTGCGCCAGCTCCTGGCGCTGCTGCTGCAGTTCGCCGGCCCACATGCCGACGATGTCGACCGGCAGGCGGCCGTCCACCGACTTGATCCAGTAACCCAGCGCCAGCGTGACGCTGAACACCACCGCGCCCACGAGCGCAGCCGGCAACCAGCCCATAAGCTGGCGAGTCGTCAGCGTCACGCGCCAAGTGCGGCCACGCTTGTGGCTGACTAAGATGATATCCATCAAACCCCGAAGCCCCCGAATGCCTTCAGACCCGCGAAAACTCTCCGACTGGCTGCACCGGCAATCCGGCGCCGCCCAGCGCGTGCTCGAGCATGCCGAGCAGCTGGTCCAGATCAACTCCGCATTCCGCGAGTGGCTGCGCGAGCCCTGGGCCAACGATGTCCGCATCGCCGCGGTTGAAGGCGGCACTGCGGTGCTCTACGCGACCCATGCTGCGGCCGCGACCCTGCTGCGTTACCGGGCGCCGTCCATCGTGGCCTTCGTCCGGGAACGCTATAACCCGGGCTGCACGGACGTCCAAATCAAAGTGCAGCCAGATACTTATGTGGCAAATTGAAGTCTAAGGGTGAGGTCCAAGGCCACGCAAGCAAAAATTTGGCCTACGCCGGCCCGCTTCTTGCCAAATTGCAGGCCAGTGATTTTGCTTACCTTTTAGTCAGGCCGCCGCGCCGGCGACCGCCAGGCCGCGCACGTAGGCGATCGGGGCCTTCGACTCGTCCGGGAACGTCACTTCCTCCCAGGCGCGCTTGTCTGCGATCAGGGCCCGCAGCAGCTTGTTGTTCAACTGGTGGCCGGACTTGTAGGCGGTGTACGAGCCGATCAGGCTGTGCCCCATCAGGTAGAGGTCGCCGATGGCGTCGAGAATCTTGTGGCGCACGAATTCGTCCTCGTAGCGCAGGCCTTCGTTGTTCAGCACGCGGTACTCGTCGAGCACCACGGCATTGTCGAGGCTGCCGCCCAGGGCCAGGTTCTTGGAGCGCATGGCCTCGACGTCGCGCATGAAGCCGAAGGTGCGCGCGCGCGAGACTTCCTTGACGAACGAGGTCGTCGAGAAGTCGATGGTCGCGGTCTGCCGGCTGGTCTTGAACACCGGGTGGCGGAACTCGATGCCGAAGGTCACGCGGAAGCCGTCGTAGGGCTCGAAGCGCGCGAACTTGTCGCCGTCCTGGACCATGACCGGCTGCTTGATCCGCACGAAGCGCTTGGGCGCGTCCTGCTCCTGGATGCCGGCCGACTGGATCAGGAACACGAACGGCCCCGAGCTGCCGTCCATGATCGGCACCTCGCCTGCGGACAGCTCGACCACGCAGTTGTCGATGCCGAGCCCGGCGATCGCCGAGAGCAGGTGCTCCACCGTGGCGACCTTGACGCCGTCCTGGACCAGCGTGCTGGCCAGCTCGGTCGCGCCGACGTTTTCCGCCCACGCCTTGATCTCCACGGGCTGGTCGAGATCGACGCGGCGGAAAATGATCCCGGTGTCGGGGCCGGCGGGCAGCAGCGACATGTAGACCTTCTGGCCACTGTGCAACCCCACGCCGGTGGCGCGGATCGAATTTTTGAGCGTGCGCTGTCTGAGCATTCGTGACACGAGGATGCGGGCGCGGATGGGCCCGTTCTGCCGCGCCGGCCAAAACTCCCTAAAGCCGGGCCGGCGCGACGTAAAAGTCTAGCACAATCCGCGCGTTATCCTCCCTCCAACGATGGCACCCGTAGGAGCGGCCTTGGCCGCGACTTCTTCAATCGGCCTGCGCCCTAAGGAACGCCGGGATGTCGAGCAGTTGCTCGTCCATCACCAGCTCCTTCAGCGCGTCCGGCATCAGCTTCTTGCCCCCGCCGCGGATGATGGCCGGCTCGTCGAGGTTGACCGCCCGCCGGGCCGCGGTGATCGGCGTGACCACCGGGTTGGCCGCCACGACCGGCTTGCCGCCGAGACCGGTCGCCACGACCGACACGCGCAGCTCGCCGTTCAGCGACGGGTCGAGCGAGGTGCCGTACTTCACGTCGACGTCGTCGGACGCGATGTCCATCACGCGCTGCATCACCAGCTCGACCTCTTCCAGGCCCAGGCTGTTGTCGCACGAGATGTTCACCAGCACGCCGCGCGCATTGGCCAGCTCGATGTCGTCGAGCAGCGGGCTCGACAGCGCCGCCTCGACCGCGCGCTGGGCGCGGTCATCGCCGCTGGCCGAGCCCATGCCCATCATGGCCTTGCCGCGGTTCAGCATCACGGTCTTCACATCGGCGAAGTCGACGTTGACCATGCCCGGCCGCGTGATCAGGTCGGAGATGCCCTGCACCGCGTTCTGCAGCACGTCGTTGGCCGCCTTGAACGCCGCGGTCAGCGTGACCTTGGGCCCCATGACCACCGACAGCTTCTGGTTGGGGATCAGGATCATCGAATCGACGAACTTCTCGAGCTCCTCGATGCCGCGCTGCGCGGAGGCGATGCGCTTCTTGCCCTCGAAGCCGAACGGCCGCGTGACCACCGCTACGGTCAGCACCTGCATCTCCTTGGCGATCTCGGCGATGACCGGCGCGCCGCCGGTGCCGGTGCCGCCGCCCATGCCGGCCGTGATGAACAGCAGGTCGGTGCCCTCGATCAGCTCCTTGATGCGGTCCTTGTCCTCGAGCGCGGCCTGGCGGCCGACGTCGGGGTTGGAGCCCGCGCCGAGACCGCGCGTGATGCCGGCGCCCAGCTGCAGGATCGCCGTGGTCTTGCAGCGCTCCAGGTGCTGACGATCGGTGTTGGCGCAGACGAAGTCCACGCCGTCGATGCCGGTCTCCACCATCTGGTTGACGGTGTTGCAGCCGCCGCCGCCCACGCCGATGACGCGAATGACGGCGCGATCGCTCTTGCCGTCGGTCACTTCGAAAATTTCTCCAGCCATGACAACCTCCTCTGGGGAAGATCCCCAAGCCCGTGAATTTAGAAATGCCCCTTGAACCAGGTCTGCATCCGCTGCAGCCAGAAGCCCAGCCCGGCCGAGGCCGGCTCCGGGGCGTTGGCACCGCCTTGCTGCTGGCGGCCGTAGAGCAACAGCCCCACCGCCGTCGAATAAACCGGGTTGCGCGCCACGTCCGTCAGGCCCGCGATGTTCTGCGGTAAACCCAGGCGCACCGGCAGGTCGAAGACCTCTTCGGCCAGCTCGATCACGCCCTCGACCTTGCTGCTGCCGCCGGTCAGCACGATGCCGCCGGCGATCGCGTCGTAGAAATCGCTGCGATGCAGCTCCTTGCGGATGAACTGGAACAGCTCGAGGTAGCGCGCCTTGATGACCTCGGCCAGCGTCAGCCGCGACAGCTTGCGCGGCGGCCGGTCGCCGACCGACGGCACCTCGATCTCGTCGTTGTGCTTGATCAGGGCCGGCAGCGCGCAACCGTGCCGGATCTTGATCTCCTCGGCGTTCGCCGGCGGCGTGCGGAATGCGACCGCGATGTCGTTGGTGACCTGGTTGCCGGCGATCGGGATCACCGCGGTGTGGCGGATCGAGCCGTTCTTGAACACCGCGATGTCGCTGGTGCCGCCGCCGATGTCGACCAGGCAGATGCCGAGCTCGCGCTCGTCCTGCTGCAGCACCGCGTAGCTGGACGCCAGCTGTTCCAGGATCAGCTTGTCCACGCGCAGGTTGCAGCCCTCGATGCAGCGCCGGATGTTCTGCGCCGCGCTGGCGCCGCCGGTGACCATGTGCACCTTGGCCTCGAGGCGCACGCCGGCCATGCCGACCGGCTCGGAAATACCCTCCTGGCCGTCGACGATGAATTCCTGCGGCAC
>DASWHF010000129.1:0-1843 GCA_036393295.1 Acidiferrobacterales bacterium | reverse complement strand
GCGGACGCCGGTGCCAGGCACGCGAGCGCTATTGTCAAGGCAGGACGAAGTCTCATCGGGTGTCTCAGGAACGAGTAGCCGCTCATTTGTTGTCCGGCCCCTTGTCCTGCAGCAGGCCTTCGAGGTCCTCCAGCCGCGTCGGTCCGCCGGCACTCGCGGCCGGTGGCCCGGCGGCGGTCACCGGGCTGACAATCACCACGTCGTCGCCCGCCACGACGCGGTTCCTGCCGAACACGATCCGCACCTGTCTGGGGTAATCGTAGGCGGTGCCCCGAGAATGATCGATGATCGCGCCGACCGCACCCCCGAAGACGACGTTGCCGACCATGCCGACGTTCATCTTCGACACGACGCGCGCGGTGCCGGCAGGCTGCTCCGCCATCTCGCAGCTCACCACCAGGTCGTCGGCGGACTTGCGCACGGTCGCGGTGCCGGGCGACTTCACGTACCACGAGCCATTGTTGTTCGAGAGCCTGCAGTCCGCGCCGGCGACTGCGTGGCCCGCGTCGTCCTGCGTGGCGATCAGAATGCTCTGAGTTTCCGATCCCGTGATGGTGGCGCAGCCGGTCGACAGCGCCGCGCACGCCACTAGCGCGGCCAGGCCGGCCCGACAGATCAGCGTTTTCACGGAGTTTCCCCTCCCTCGCGAAGGCCCCCATTCTTTTCGCCGCTAAGATACCTTGAAATCAGGCGTTTGCAAGCCAGTCCGCTGCGTCACGCCACAAGTTCTCACGAAATCGCTCGCGGAAGAATCCGAAGTGCCCGATCGGGCCGCCGTGCTGCGCTGGGTCCACGTCGACTCGCTTGCGCGGAGCGTTCGGATAGAACTCGAGGAACGCCTCGACCGCTGCAGGCGGCGCATAGCCGTCATCGGCAACGGCGTAGGCCCGTATCGGCGCGGCAAATCGCGCGTAAGCCGCCTGCGCTCCCAGCGCACCGACGATGTACCCCGGATGCCGGCACCAACTCGCCCACTCGCGCGCCACTCCGGCAGGCAAATCCTCGCCCTGGCCGAAGATCCGCGCCGGGAGGTAGCCGCAGATACGGGACATCCCGGGCAGCAGGACGTGCGTCAGGAACCACATGCCGGCGCGGCCCGTGCCGCGCCAGTGTTTCCAATAGCCGCTTTGCGCGCCCACCGTCAACGCCGCGACATAGCGCTCGTTGCCGGGCACGAGCCCGAGCGCCAGCGCGCCGAAGCTGTGGCCGATGCCGATGAGGCGCGCGCCGTGCGTCGCGCGCGCCAGGTAGTCGAGCGCGCCGCCGATGTCCTTTTCCGCCCAGTCGCGCATGCGCGCCTTGAAACCGCGCAGCTTCGCCGGGCGCGAGCGGCCGATCCCCCGATAGTCGAAGGTAAGGGCGGCGAAGCCGCGTCCCGCCAGGTAGGCGGCGAACTTGCCGTAGTACTCCTGCTTCACGCCGGCAGCCGCCTGGAACAGCACCGCGCGGCGGTTCGGCGTTCGCGGCCGGTAGAGCGTGCCGGCAAGTCGATAGCCGTCGCGCGCGGCGAATTCGACGGCGGTGCCGCTCACTTCGGCACGGAGCGCGGCTTGCCCTTGGCGTCGATCGCCACGTAGGTGAGCGTCGCCTCGGTCACCTTCACGACCTTCGATTCGGCGCGGCCGCGCTCGGCGAACACCTCGACGTTTACGGTGATCGAGGTGTTGCCGATGCGCACCACGTCGGCATAGAGGGAAAGGACGTCGCCGATCTGCACCGGCTGCTTGAAGACGAAGGAGTTCACCGACACCGTGGCGACGCGCCCGCGCGCCACGCGCCCGGCGACGGTGCCGCCGGCCACGTCCACCTGCGCCATGATCCAGCCGCCGAAGATGTCGCCGTT
>DASWHF010000128.1:0-2997 GCA_036393295.1 Acidiferrobacterales bacterium | reverse complement strand
CGCGGCCAGCAGGTTGCCGGCGGCCAGCGCCAGCACCAGCAGGATCAGCGACTCCACCAGCACCTGGCCGAGGATATGCGCCGGCCGCATGCCGAGCGACTGGAACAGGCCGAATTCACGGGTGCGCTCGAACACCGCCATGAGCAGGGTGTTGATGAGCCCGAACGACATGGCGGCGAACACGATGGCGTACCAGATGATCAGGATCACGCCAGTGATTTTCCGGGTCAGCACCAGCAACGGCTCCAGCACCGTCCACGGCTGCACGTCGAGCGCCGGGGCGGCGGCACGCAGGCGTGCCAACGGTACATCCAGGCGGTCGCGGTCGGCGGTCATCACCGCCACCTCGGTGATGTGGTCGCCGAGTTTCAGCATCTGCTGGGCGGTGGCGCGGCCGATGAAGACATAGGCCTCTTCCATCTGTCGCGGCTGGGTTTCGAAAATGCCGACCACGCGGAAACCGCGGTCGGCGACGCGATTGTCCACGTCCTGGCTCATCAGCACCACGCGCCGGCCCAGGCCGGTTTCCAGGCGCTCGGCCAGCTTGCGCCCGAGCAGCAAGCCCGGGTCCTCGGCCGAGTCGAGATAGCGTCCTTCGGTGACGGCGTCGGGAATGAACGAGAGCCCGCGCTCGCGCTCCGGCTCGATGCCGACCAGGGTCACACCAGCCGACTCGCGTTCGCTGGCGATGACGCCCGGGACACGCACGCGCCGCGCCCGGGCGGTGACGCCCTCGCCCGCCAGCGCCACTTCCAGCGCCGGCGGCGGGACGAAGCGGTGCTCGATCACCGGGTCGTCGCGGTAGGCGGCCATGTGCACCTGGACATGACCGGTGAGGTGCAGAATGGACTTGTCGAGCTGCTGCTCCATCGAGCCGCGGGTGATGGCGGCGATGACGATCATGGACCACACGCCGAGCGCGAACGCGAACAGGATCATCAGCGTGCGGCGCGTGTGGCGCCACAGGTTGCGCCACCCGAGGGTCAGCAGCAGCGGCGCGCGCCACTCAGACCGCATGCATGGCCTCCACCGGATGCAACTTGCGGATGCGCAGCGCCGGGTACAGCGCGGCGAGGACGGTGAACACGAAAATCACCGCCGGCCCGAGGGTGAAGCCGGCGAACGACAGCTTCGGGTGGATCACGCCCGGCAGGCCGAACTGGGCGTAAATCTCCTCCATGCCGGGGAAACTGAAGCCGGTGTAATGCAGGTACACGGCGATGCCGCCACCCAGCAGCATGCCGATGCCGAGCCCGAGCAGGGTCAGGTACACCGATTCCAGCAACACGATCGCGCCGATGCGCCGCGGGCTGCTGCCGAGCGCCAGCATGATGCCGAATTCGCGGGTGCGTTCCAGCACGCTCATGAGGAAGGTGTTCATGATGCTGAGCGTCACGATCACGATCAGCGCGATGTAGGTGATCCAGTTCTGCACCATGTCGGCCTGGATCAGCTGGCGCAGGCCCGGGATCAGCTGTTCCCAGTCGAGCACCACCAGGCCGGAACCGGGCGCGAGCTGCGCGCTCACCATGGCCTTGGTCTGCGGAATCGTCTCGTGGCCCGCTCCGCTCACCACGATGGCGTGCGCGTCGTCGCCCATGCTGAACACTTCCTGAAAAGTCCGGAGCGGCAACTGCACCAGGTGCCGGTCCAGTTCCGGGTTGCCGCTTTCGAAGATGCCGACCACCGGCACGATGGTGGCGGCGATCGAACCGTCCTTGCCGCTGCCGAGCAGGGTCAGCTCGTCACCGACCTGGAGCTTGAGGTTGCGCGCCAGCGCCGCGCCCAGCACCGCTTCCTGCGCCTGGTCGCCGGACAGGTAACGCCCCTGCCGGATGAGACGCGGCAGCGTGGATACCCGCGATTCGAAGGCCGGCTCGACCCCGATCACCGGCACGCCGTAACTGCGCGACGCGCTGGAGGCGAGCGCAAAACCCTGGGCGCGCACCGCGATACCGTCGAGACCGCTGGCGGCGCGCAGGCGTGCCGCCAGCGCCTGGGCGTCCGGCACCGTGGCCCGCATCTGCGGCCTGGCATGATAGCCCGCGCGCTGTACCTGCATCTGGCCGGTGAACACCCGCAGGCTGGTGTCGATCATCATTTCGTAGGCGCCGAGCTGCAGGGTGATCATGAACACCAGCAGCGTGGTGGCGAAGGCGATGGCCGAAGCGGTGAGCCAGGTGCGCCGCCGATGCCGCCACAGATTGCGCCAGGCCAGCCGCAGCGTGATCATGCCTCACTCCCTCGGGTTGCGCAGGTTCGACAGGGTGAAGGTACCGGCGGCAACCGGGATGCCGAAGCGGACTTCCTTCGTCACCACCTCGGTCCATTCGCCGGGCCGGTCTACACGCTGCATGCGCTCGCGCGCCGCGACCAGCTTGCCACCCATGGGTCGGATCTCGGAGGTGACGAGCTGTTTCACCAGCACGTCCCGCTGGTCGTAGAACGCGTGTTCCAGAATCAGCCAGTCGTCACGGATTTTCACGATCTCGCGGCCCCATACGACCGGGGCCGTCTCCTTCGGTATCGATTCGATCACGTAAACCGTGCGGCCGTCGTGCGACTCCTTGCCCAGCAATTTGTGCGTGTATTGCTCGATCAGTTCGTCGGCCTTGGCGAGATCGTTGTTGGAAAAATCCGAGCCCATCCAGCCCTGGTTCATCATACTCGAGGGGATCTTGATCACGCGGTTGATCTTGGGCGTGAAACTCCACATCTCGTTGTCGAGCAGCAGCGTAGCGTTGCCGGCGTCCTTGGGCGGCGCCGTGACGCGCACCAGCGACTCCTTCTGCCCGCGGGTCCAGACACGGATGGTCATGGTCCGTTCCCAGTCGGGACGGCGGATGGTCATGTCGGCGACGGAGTAGGAGGAGGTATCGCGCCAGTAATCGATGGCGCGCTGCACCAGCGTCGCCGCGTCTTCGGGTGGTGCCGCGACGACCATGGCGCCGTGGAAAAGCAATGCCAGCAAAATGCATTGCCATCCCGACAGCGGGG
>DASWHF010000127.1:0-21390 GCA_036393295.1 Acidiferrobacterales bacterium | reverse complement strand
GCCCTCTCCCGGAGGGAGAGGGAGAAAACAATACGCAATATCTGCCGGTCGGATCAGCAATCGTGGCCGCGGGGAACGGTCAGGTCCTGAACTGCAGCACCGCGTACCCGCGCAAGACCTGACCGCCGTTTCCCGCCTTACGATTTGGCCTTGTACACCACGTCGTTCTCGCGCGCGTGCTCCCGCACGCGCAGCCCGAAGGACTGTCCCGGGCGTACCTCGCTCACGTGCACATGTTCGACTTCCATGGAATCGACGCGCTGGCTGAAGTCGCTGGTGTGGCCCTTGATGTGCACCATGTCGCCTACCCGAAGAACACCGGTTTCGAGTAGAACAATGGCGACCGACAGGTGCGAAAAGTAATGCGTGACGACGCCGATGCGCTCCATGCCGGGCGGCGCGACCGGGGCGGCCGGCTTCGGCGGCGCGGCCGGGGCGCGGCGCTTCCCGGCTTTGGCCTTGGGCTTGGCTTTGGCCTTGGGCTTGGCCTTCGTTTTGGCTTTGGTTTTGGCCTTGGCTTTGGGTTTTGCTTTCGCTTTGGTTTTGACCCTGGCCTTCGGCTTCCTGGTCTTGGCCTTTTTCGCCCTGGTCGCGACCTTCTTGCGGGCCGGGGACTTCTTCTTGGTCTTTTTGACCTTCTTGGACTTCTTGGACTTACTCCTGGATTTCTTCTTGGTCGCCATTGGTCGATCCTCCTTTATTGAAAGTGGCAAAAGTCGTTGCGAATGATGCCTGAAAAATACGCCAGAGGCGACGCCCCCTGTAGCGTCTTTCGGTGATCAACAGTGTAGACCAGGGCCCAGCCCTGGCTAGGCGTCGACCGCCGCCTCGACGGCGAAGAACCGCTCCACGTCGGCGCCCTCGCGGGTGCGCGGCATCGGCGGCAGGCTTTGCAGGAACAGCTTGCCGTAGCCCTTGTTGAGCAGGCGCGGGTCGCACAGCACCAGCACGCCGCGGTCGTCGACGTCGCGGATCAGGCGGCCGGCGCCCTGTTTGAGGGCGATCACCGCCGCCGGCAGCTGGTATTCCTTGAACGGGCTGCGCCCGAGCTGCTCGAGCGCGGCGCTGCGCGCCTGCAGGACCGGATCGTCGGGCGATCCGAACGGCAGCTTGTCGATGATCACCAGCGACAGCGCCTCGCCGCGCACGTCCACCCCCTCCCAGAAACTGCTGGTGCCGAGCAGCACGGCATTGCCGGCGGCCCGGAAGCGCTCCAGCAACGCCGCGCGCGGCGCGCTGGCCTGCACCAGCAAGGGGTAGTCGATCCGCCCGGGCAGGGTCTCGGCGGCGATGCGCAACGCCCGGTGGCTGGTGAACAGCAGAAACGCCCGCCCGCGGCTGGCCGCCAGCAGCGGCACCGCGACCTCGAGCACGCACTCGGTATAGTCCCGCGCCGACGGCTCCGGCAGCCCGGGCGGCAGGTACAGCAGGGTCTGGCGCGCGAAATCGAACGGGCTGCCCCACAGGCCCGTGTCGGCGTGATCCAACCCGAGCTGCGACTGAAAGTGATCGAAGCGCCCGTCGACCGCAAGCGTCGCCGAGGTGAACACCCAGGCCTTGTCGCCGGCGTCGACGACCTGGCGGAACGGCCCGGCGACGTCCATCGGCGTCAGGCGCAGCACGAAGCTGCGCGCGCCGGTCTCGAACCAGGCGACATAGTCGGGCGGCGGGTTCTCGCTGACCAGCATCAGCCGGTCGAGCAGCTCGCCGGCACGGCGCGCGCAATTGGCGAGCGCCGTGCCGGTCTTGGCCGCCTCGGCCAGTTGCCGGTCGAGCGCGGCGAGGCGCGCCTTGAGCCCGGCGAGCGCCGCCGGCAGGGCCTTGAGCGTCTCGGTCGCCGACCAGGGCGCGCGCCGCGGCTCGACGCCAAAGGCCAGGCGCAGGTCGGCGGTCGCCTTGTCGAGCGCGCGCGCCGCGTCGAGCAGGCCCGCCACGGCGCTCTTCTCCTTGAGCTCGGCGGCCTCGACGTCGCGCATCAACCCGAGAAGCTGATGGCTGCTCACGCTCGCGCCGAAGAAATTCGATGCGATCTCGGGCAACTGGTGGGCCTCGTCGAAGATCACCGCCGCGACGCCGGGCAGCAGCTGGCCGAAGCCCTCCTCCTTCAACGCCAGGTCGGCGAAGAACAGATGATGGTTCACCACCACCACGTCCGCGGCCAGCGCCGCGCGCCGCGCCTGGTTGACGAAGCAGGCATCGTAGTGGCGGCAGCCGCTGCCCAGGCAGTTGTCGGCGGTCGAGGTGAGCTGCGGCCAGAGCGCCGAGTCCTCGGGCAGGTCCGGGAGCTCGGCGGTGTCCCCGCTCCGGGTGCGCGCCGCCCAGTCGCGCACCCGCGCGAGCTCGCGCGCCGCCACCGGCTTCGCGAAGCGCGCCTCGATCTCGGCGCGCTCGAGCCGCTCCAGGCACAGGTAATTCGCGCGACCCTTGAGCAGCGCGGCCTGCACCGGGACCGTGAGCGCGTCGCGCACCCGCGGCAGATCGCGGTTGTAGAGCTGGTCCTGGAGATTCTTGGTGCCGGTCGAGATCAACACCTTGCCCCCGGACAACAGCGCCGGCACCAGGTAGGCGAAGGTCTTGCCGGTGCCGGTGCCGGATTCGGCGATGAACACGCCGTGATGGGCGATCGCCGCCTCGATCTGGGCGGCCATCTCCTGCTGCGCGACGCGCGGGGTGAAGCCGTCGATGTGGCGCGCCAGCAGCCCGCCGGCGGCCAGGGCCTCGGCGCTGTCACTCATGCGCGCGGTCCGCGAAACATTGTTCGAGCCCCTGTTCCCAGTCCGGCAGGCGGATGCCGAAGTCGCGCGCCAGCTTGCCGCAGTCCAGCACCGACCACGCCGGGCGGCGCGCCGGCGTCGGGTACTCGGCGGTCGTGATGGCCTCGACCTGCACGCGGTCGCTCAAGGCCGCGCGCGCGACGATGCGCCGCGCGAAGCCGCACCAGCTCGCCCGGCCGGCGCAGGCGACGTGATAGGTGCCGGTGCGCGTGGCGTCGAGACCGCCGGTTTGAAACAACTGCCGGAGCATGTCGACCGTGGCGGCGGCGACCAGGTCGGCATAGGTCGGGCTGCCGATCTGGTCGTCCACCACCCGCAGCCGGTCGCGCTCCGCGGCCAGCTTGAGCATGGTCTTGAAGAAGTTGTGGCCGCGATTGGAATACAACCAGGCGGTGCGCAGGATGAGGTGCGCGGCGCCGGAGGCGCGGATCGCCTGTTCGCCCGCGAGCTTGGTCGCGCCGTAGACGCCGAGCGGCGCGGTCGGCACCTGCTCGTCATACGGCGCGCGCGCCGTGCCGTCGAAGACGTAATCCGTCGAATACTGCACCAGCAGGCTGCCGTGGCGACGCGCGGACTCGGCCAGCACGGCGGGCGCCTCGGCGTTGAGGCGCCGCGCGAGCTCAGGCTCGGACTCGGCGCGATCCACGGCGGTGTAGGCGGCGGCATTGACGATGATATCGCTGCGCACCGCATCCAGGAGTGCGGGCAGCGACTCGGGGCGATTGAAGTCGAGCTGCGGACGATCGAGCGCCGTCACGGCGCCCAGCGCCGGCAGCAGCTCGGCGAGCCTCGCGCCGAGCTGGCCGCCGCTGCCCAGGAGCAGGATCCTCATCCCGGGATGACGGCCTCGCGGAAGGGCTTGCCCTGCGCATCCTTGGCCGAGAGCAGCGGCTCGGTCACCGGCCAGGCGATGGCCAGCGCCGGGTCATTCCATAATATGGTGTGCTCCTGCTCGGGCCGGTAGAAGCCGGTCACCTTGTAGAGCACCTGGGCGGTCTGGCTCAGCACGCAGAAGCCGTGCGCGAAACCCTCGGGCACGTAGAGCTGATGGTGGTTCGCCTCGCTCAAGCGCAGCCCGTGCCAGCGGCCAAAGCTCGGCGAGTCGCGGCGCACGTCCACGGCCACGTCGAAGATCTCACCCTGCAGGCAGGTCACCAGCTTGCCCTGCCAGTTCGGGAACTGATAGTGCAGCCCGCGCAGCACGCCGCGCCGCGACCAGGAGAGATTGTCCTGCACGAAGGCCTCGCTGAAGCCGGCGTCCTTGAGCTTGTGCGTCTGGTGGATCTCGAGGAAATAGCCGCGCGCGTCGCTGAACACCTGTGGCTTGATGAGCTTCAGGCCGGTGAGCGGCAGGTCCTCGACGATCAGGCTCATCGCGCCTCCCGCCCGGCCGCCACCAGCTCGCGCAGGTAGGCGCCGTACTCGGCATCGCCAGTCGCCGCCAGGCGCAGCAGCTGCTCGGCGTCGATGTAGCCCATCTGAAAGGCGACCTCCTCAATGCAGGCGACCTTGAGCCCCTGGCGGTTCTCGATCGCCTGGATGTAGTTGGCGGCGAGCTGCAGGGCCTCGTGCGTGCCGGTGTCGAGCCAGGCGGTGCCGCGGCCGAGTTGCTCGACGTGCAGGCTGCCGGCGTCGAGATAATGCCGGTTCACGTCGGTGATCTCGAGCTCGCCGCGCGCCGAGGGAGAGAGACCCGCGGCGATGTCGCACACCTGCGAGTCGTAGAAATACAGTCCGGTGACCGCGTAACTCGAGCGCGGCTGCTTCGGCTTCTCCTCGACCGACACCGCGCGCCCGTGCTTGTCGAACTCGACCACGCCGTAGCGCTGCGGGTCCCGGACCCGGTAGGCGAAGACCGTCGCGCCGCGGTCGCGCTGCGCGGCGGCGCGCAGCTGATCGATCAGGCCGTGACCGTAGAATATGTTGTCGCCGAGGATCAGCGCGACCGGCTGGTTGCCGACGAAGCGCCGGCCCAGCACGAACGCCTGGGCGATGCCCTCGGGCCGCGGCTGCTCCAGGTATTCGAGCGACAGGCCGAGCTGCGCGCCGGTGCCGAACAGGTCGCGGAAGCGCGGCAGGTCCTGCGGCGTGGAGATGATCAGGATCTCGCGGATCCCCGCCAGCATCAGCGTCGACAGCGGGTAGTACACCATCGGCTTGTTGTAGACCGGCAGCAGCTGCTTGCACACCACGCGGGTGAGCGGCGCGAGCCGGGTGCCGGCGCCGCCGGCCAGCAGTATCCCCTTCATGGCCCGTTTCCTCCCGGCGGCGCGCCGCTGCGCTGCGCGTAATTCCTCTCGATCCAACCGGCATGATCCGGATTGCTCACGGCGCGCACCCAGCCGGTGTGCGCGAGATACCACTCGACGGTCCGCTTGAGCCCCTCCGTGAAGCGGGTGCGCGGCGCCCAGCCGAGCTCGCGCTTGATCTTGGTGGCGTTGATGGCGTAGCGCCGGTCGTGCCCGGGGCGATCCGCGACATGCTGGATGAGCCGCGCATGCGGCGCACTCTCCGGATGCAGCGCGTCGAGCTCCGCGCACAGCAGTTGCACGATGTCGAGGTTCGCGCGCTCCGAATCGCCGCCGATATTATAAGTCTCGCCCGGCCGGCCGCGCGCCAGCACGGTGCGCAGCGCGTCGCAATGGTCGGTGACGTACAGCCAGTCGCGCACCTGCAGGCCGTCTCCGTAGACCGGCAGCGGGTGGCCGGCGAGCGCATTGTGGATCATGAGCGGGATGAGCTTCTCCGGGTGCTGATAGGGACCGTAGTTGTTCGAGCAGTTCGTGGTCAGCGTCGGCAGCCCGTAGGTATGATGATAGGCCCGCACCAGATGATCGGCCCCGGCCTTGCTGGCGGCGTAGGGTGAGTTCGGCTGGTAGGGATGCTCCTCGGTGAAGGCCGGCGCCTGCGGCGCCAGGCTGCCGTAGACCTCGTCGGTCGAGACGTGCAGAAAGCGGAAGCGCTCGTGCTCCGCCCCGGCCAGGCCCCGCCAGTAGGTCAGCGCCTCGGCGAGCAGCGTGTGCGTGCCGACCACGTTGGTCTCGATAAAGGCCGCCGGCCCCAGGATCGACCGGTCGACATGCGACTCCGCGGCGAAATTCAGCACCGCGTCGGGCCGATGGTCCATGAGCAGGCGCGCCACCAGCCCGGCGTCGCCGATGTCGCCCTGCACGAACACGTGGTCCGGGTCGGTGGCGACCGGCTCCAGGCTCTCGCGGTGGCCGGCATAGGCGAGCTTGTCGAGATTGACGATCCGCGCATACCGGCCGGCGCGCGCCGCGAGCACGAAATTGGCGCCGATGAACCCGGCGCCGCCGGTGACCAGCCATGTCTGCATCGTCGAATCCCGCGATTCCTTAGGACGTGCCGGGATTCTACATGATCCTGGCCCGCCGCGGCACGCGCCCGGGCGCGCGGCGGGGCGCACGGCGGCCGGCCCACCCGGCCCCGGGCGCGCGCCGCCGCGCTTGGCCGCGGCGACAGACGGCCGCTACAATGCGCAGCCAATGACCGCCTCCACCGCTCACACGCCGGCCCCCCATGTCCGCGACGCCGGAATCGGTCGGCGCTGACCTCCACGCGCTCCTGGACGGGCGCGACTGGACGCGGCTGCGCGAGCGCCTCGCGCAACTGCCGGTGCAGGACGTCGCCGCCGGCATGCTCGGCCAGGCGCCCGAGCGGCGCATGCTGCTGTTCCGCCTGCTGCCGCGCGAGCGTTCCGCCGAGGTGTTCTCCTACCTGAACCCCGAGCAGCAGGACGCGCTGCTCACGGACCTGACCGCCGACGAGACCCGCCACATTCTCGCGCGCCTGCCCCCGGACGACCGCACCGCCCTGCTCCAGGAACTGCCGGCCGAGGTCACCCGGCGGCTGCTCAAGCTGCTGCCGCCGCCGGCGCTGCGCCAGGCGCGCGGGCTGCTCGGCTATCCGCCGGAGAGCGTCGGGCGGCTGATGACACCCGACTACATCGCGGTCCAGCCGGACTGGACCGTCGCCCGGGCGCTCAAGGCGATCCGCGCCGGCGCCGAGCGCGGCGAGACCGCCAACGTGATCTACGTGGTCGACGCGCGCGGCCGGTTGCTCGATGCCATCGAGCTGCGCCGCTTCATCCTCGCTCCGCCGCGCGCCCGCGTGCAGCGGCTCATGACCCGTCAGGCGGTCAGCCTGCCGGCCTTCGAGGACCGCGAGGCGGCGGTGCGCGTCATCCAGCACTACGACCTGCATGCGGTGCCGGTGGTCGATTCCGACGGCGCGCTGCTCGGCATCGTGACGGTCGACGACGTGATGGACGTCGCCCAACAGGAGGCGACCGAGGACTTCCACAAGATGGGCACGGTCGGTGCCTTCAAGGGCAGCGTGCGCGAGGCAAGCCCGCTCACGCTCTACCGCAAGCGCGTGCCGTGGCTGGTGATGCTGGTGTTCGCCAACCTGCTCACCGGCGTCGGCATCGCCTATTACGAAGCCACCATCGAGGCGGTGATCACGCTGGTGTTCTTCATGCCGCTGATCGTCGCGAGCGGCGGCAACGCCGGCGCCCAGGCCGCCACGCTCATGGTCCGGGCGATCGCCACCGGCCAGGCCCACGCGCACGACTGGGCGCGGCTGCTGGCCAAGGAACTCGCCGTGTCGCTCGCGCTCGGCGTGACCATGGGGCTCGTGATCTGGGGTATCGGCGCGATCCGCGGCGGCGCCGGGGTCGGCATCGCGGTGGCCCTGTCGATGGTTTGCGTGGTGATCGTCGGCAGCACCATCGGCATGATGCTGCCGTTCCTGCTGAACCGCCTGAAGCTCGATCCGGCGGCGGCCAGCGCGCCGCTCATCACCTCGATCGCCGACATCGTGGGCGTGCTGATCTATTTCTCCATCGCCACCGCGATCCTCGGGCTGCCGGCGCCCTGAACCGCTGACGTCATCGACGGGTTGCTGAAACCCGACTACCTCCCCCAGCCTTCGCGCAGCGCCCAAATACTACGCTTGACGTACTACGTATGTCGTATTATCCTGTTCTCATGATCAGGACCTGGGCGAACCGGGCGTCCGAGCGCTTTCACACTCAGGGCAAGCGCTCGCCCTTTCGCGGCCTCGATGTCGAGGCCGCCCAGGATCTCCTCGCCGCGCTCGATGCCGCTCGCAGCCTGCAGGACCTGAGCCCCCTGAGAAGCGTCGGCCTGCACAAGCTCAAAGGCGATCGCGCCGGCCGCTGGGCGATGACGATCAACGCCCGCTGGCGGATCTGCTTTACGTTCAAGAACGGCGACGCCTACGACGTCGAGATCGTGGATTATCATCGAGGGTAGACAACATGACAGCCATCCATCCCGGCCGACTCCTCAGGCGCGAGCTCGCCGCGCGCGAGCTCTCCGCAAACCGCTTCGCGCTCGCGATCCGCGTCCCCTCGGGGCGCGTCACCGATATCCTCAACGGGAAGCGCGGCATCACGCCCGATACCGCGTTGCGTTTCGCGCGCTACTTCGGCAACAGCGCCGAATTCTGGATGAACCTGCAGACACGCTACGATCTCACCGTCGCCGAGAAGCAACTCGGCACACGGATCGCGGCCGAGGTTCAACGCGCCGCGAAGGGATGAGACCGGCTGAATCTGCCGGCCCCAGGCGCGGAGCGGGATCGGGACGCGGCCGCTATGGCGAGACCGCGCGTTCCGTACGGTGCTCTTCGAGCGTTTGGATCAGCGCATCATACGGCTCGACGAACTTGCGTACGCCCTCGCGCTCGAGCTCGTCGGCCACCGCCTCGAGGTCGATGCCGAGCGCGGCCAGTTGTTGCGGCAGGGCGCGGGCCGCGTCGAGGTCGTGCTCGAGGCGTGCGGCCGGCCGGCCGCGCTCACGGTAGGCGGCGAGCGTGTCGGGCGGCAGGGTGTTGACGGTGTCGCGGCCGATCAAGGCCTCGACGTATTTGATGTCGCTGTAGGCGGGGTCCTTGGCCGAGGTCGAGGCCCACAACAGGCGCTGCGGCTGCGCGCCGCGCTGTGCCAGCGCCAGCCAACGCGGGCTGGCGGTCCATTCCTTATAATGCTGATAAGCCAGCCGCGCGCTCGCGATGGCGGCCGCGCCACGCAGGCATTTCGCCTGCGGCGTGCCGAGGGCGCCGAGCCGCTTGTCCGCCAGCGTATCGATGCGGCTCAAAAAGAAGCTCACCACCGACGCAATGCGCTCCATCGGCCGTCCGGTGGCGGCGCAATCGTCGAGTCCGGCGAGCCAGGCCTCGACCACCTCGCGGTAGCGCGTGACGCCGAACAGCAGCGTGACGTTGACGTTGACGCCCGCCGCGATCAGCCGGCGGATCGCCGGCAGCCCGGCGCGCGTGGCCGGAACCTTGATCATCGCGTTGGCGCGGTTGACGCGGCCCCACAGGCGCGTGGCCTCGGCGACCGTGGCCTCGGTATCGTGCGCGAGATGCGGCGACACCTCGAGACTCACGTAGCCGTCACGCCCGCCGCTCGCGTCGTAGACGCCGCGAAACAGGTCGGCGGCGCGGCACACGTCCTCGACGGTCAGAACCTCGGCGATCTCCACCGCGTCGGTGCCGCGACGCGCGAGCGCGGCGATCGCCGCGTCGTAGTCGCGGTGCTCCGCGATTGCCTTCCGGAAGATCGCCGGATTGGAGGTGACGCCGCTCACCCCGTCCGCCTCGATCAATCGCGCGAAGCTGCCGTCGTCGATCCAGCCACGACGGATGTCGTCGAGCCAGATACTCTGTCCCAGGGCCTTGAGTCTCCGCAGCGGATTGGTCTGCATGGTCTTGCTCCTCGTGGTTTCCCGCGCTCCTGTCATGCGTTGGATGTTTACGTTCCCTCCGGCGACGCCCGCCTCCGTCCGGCTAGCCCTGCACGCTCTCGCCGATCTGCTCGCAGTACTGTTGCAGGTCGTCCGGCACGCCGTCCGGACACTTGCCGCACTCGCGGTTGCCCGGCACCGCGTAGTCGATGAACTTCGGATAGGCGAGGTTCAATTCCTTCATGATCTTCACGAACTCCGCCAGCGGCCTGTCGCCGCCGAGACGCGGATTGCGGGTCTTCTCCTGGGCGATGCTGGACACGCGCCGGCCCTTGTAGTCGTGCGCCGGATATACCAGCGTGTCCTCGGGCAGGGCGAACAGCTTCTCGCGCACGCTGCGGTAGAGCGTCGGCGCGTCGCCGTTCTGGAAGTCGGTACGCCCGCAGCCGTCGATCAGCAGCGCGTCACCGGTGAGCACACGCTCGCCGACGCGGTAGGCGTGATGCCCGTCGGTGTGGCCCGGGGTGAACAGCGGGTCGATGTGGATGCTGCCGAGCTCGAACGGCCTGCCCTCCTCCAGCGGCGTGTCGGTGCAACCGAGCTGGTCGAACGCCGGATGCGCGATGCGGCTGCCGGCCTCCCTTTTGAGCTTGCGCGCGGCGGTGATGTGGTCGGCGTGGATATGGCTGTCGAGCGTATAGACGAGCTTCAAGCCGAGCTTGTTGAGCTCCTCGAGGTCGCGCTGCCAGGTCGGCAGCACCGCGTCGATCAGCACCGCCTGGCCGGTCTCCTCGCAGCCGAGCAGATAGGTATAGGTGCTGGAGACCGGTTCGAAGAGTTGCCTGAAGATCATGTCACCTCCTTGGGAGTGCCGGAATGGATCGCGCTCAGCGCTTGCTGAGCAGCAGGTCGAGCGCGCTCGCGCCGCCGTCCGGATCGCGACTGCCGATCACGTGGAGCGTGCCGTAGGCGTACATGCCGGCGATCATGGAGACGAAGAACACCAGCGCGTCCTCGTGCAGGCTCGCGAGCGCGGCGACCGCCGGTCCCGGGCACAGCCCGACCAGACCCCAACCGATCCCGAACATGGCCGCGCCCATCACCAGCGGCGCGTCGATGTCGCGGCGCGTCGGCAGCGCGAACTTGGCGCCCGCGAGCGGCCGGCCACGGCGCAGCACCAGGCGGTGCAGCACGAAGTACACGCCGGCCGAGCTGATCATCACCAGCGCCAGGCTCGGGTCCCAGTCGCCGGCCACGTCGAGGAAGGCCAGCACCTTCTGCGGCAGCGTCATGCCGGCGATGCCGAGACCGATCGCGAACAGCAGCCCGGAGCAGAACGATCCCACCAGAGCGAGCATGGTCAAATCCCCCCGAGCAGGTGGCGCACGACGTAAACCGTGAGCATGGCGGCCGCAACGAACACCGCGCTCTCCACGATCGAGCGCGGCGCCAACCGCCCGACGCCGCACACGCCGTGGCCGCTGGTGCAGCCGCTGCCGATGCGCGTGCCGAGCCCGACCAGCAGGCCGGCCAGGATCACCGCCGGGGTCGAGACGTCGACGCGGATGTCGAGCGCGCCCGGCAGCCACCACAGCGTGACCAGGCCGCCGGTGAGCAGGCCGAAGAAGAACAGCACGCGCCACAGCAGATCGCCGCGCTTGGGCTCGAGGCTGCCGCCCAGGATGCCGCTGATGCCGGCGATGCGGCCGTTGCACAACAGGAGCAGCAGCGCCGCGAGCCCGATCAGCGCGCCGCCGGCGAGCGCGGCCCAGGGCGTGAAACCTTCCATCGATGCCTCCTTGATTATGTCTGACCGTCGTGAGCCGATAGGTTCAGTCTACCGGACTGCGATGGCCGACTCGACTCCCCTGCCGTAGGCGCTGCCGCAAACGCGCGCCGCGTTCGCGGCCTAGTGCGGCCACTGCCACTCGCGCACCTCGGGCATGTCCTGGCCGTGGGCGCGGATGTAGTGGCGGTGCTCGATGCGCTTGTCGCGCACCGCCTGCTTGAGGTAGGCCGCCTTGTAGCCGAGGCTCGGCACGCGGTCGATCACGTCCGCCACCAGGTGATAGCGGTCCAGGTCGTTGAGCACCGTCATGTCGAACGGCGTGGTGGTCGTGCCCTCCTCCTTGTAGCCGCGCACGTGCAGGTTCTTGTGGTTGGTGCGCCGGTAGGTGAGCCGGTGGATCAGCCACGGATAGCCGTGGTAGGCGAAGATGATCGGCTTGTCGGTGGTGAACAGCGTATCGAAGTCGCGGTCGGACAAGCCATGCGGGTGCTCGTCATGGGTTTGCAGCGTCATCAGGTCGACGACGTTGATCACCCGCACCTTGAGATCCGGCAGATGCCGGCGCAGCAGGTCGACCGCCGCGAGCGTCTCGAGCGTCGGCACGTCGCCGGCACAGGCCAGCACCACGTCCGGCTCGCCGCCCGGGTCGCTGCTCGCCCACTCCCAGATGCCGACGCCGGCGGTGCAGTGCTTGATGGCCGCGTCCATCGACAACCACTGGGGCTGCGCCTGCTTGCCGGCGACGATGACGTTGATGAAATTGCGGCTGCGCAGGCACCTGTCGGCGACCACCAGCAGCGAGTTGGCGTCCGGCGGCAGGTAGACGCGGATGATGTCGGACTTCTTGTTCACCACGTGGTCGATGAAGCCCGGGTCCTGGTGGGAGAAGCCGTTGTGGTCCTGGCGCCAGACATGCGAGGTCAGCAGGTAGTTGAGCGAGGCGATCGGCCGCCGCCACGGAATCTCCTTCGACGTCACCTTGAGCCACTTGGCGTGCTGGTTGAACATCGAGTCGACGATGTGGATGAAGGCCTCGTAGCAGGAGAACAGGCCGTGCCGGCCGGTCAGCAGATAGCCTTCGAGCCAGCCCTGGCAGGTGTGCTCGGAGAGGATCTCCATGACGCGCCCGTCGGGCGCGAGATGATCGTCCTCCGGCAGCCGCTCCGCGACCCAGGTGCGGTCGGTGGCCTCGAACAGCGCGTCCAGCCGGTTCGAGGCGGTCTCGTCCGGCCCCATGACGCGGAAGTTGCGGTTGTCGGCGTTGCGCTTCATCACGTCGCGCAGGAAACGGCCCAGGGTCCGCGTCGGCTCGCCCGTCACCTGGCCGGGCCGCGGCACCTCGACGGCGTAGTCGCGGAAGTCCGGCAGCTTGAGGTCCTTGAGCAGCAGGCCGCCGTTGGCGTGCGGATTGGCGCCCATGCGCCGCTCGCCGCGCGGCGCCAGCGAGCGCAGCTCCGGCAGCGGCGTGCCCTGCTCGTCGAACAGCTCCTCGGGCTTGTAGCTGCGCAGCCAGCTCTCGAGCAGCTGCAGGTGCTTCGGCTTGCCGGCGACCTCGGCGAACGGCACCTGGTGCGAGCGCCAGGTGCCCTCGGTCTTCTTGCCGTCGACCTCCTTCGGGCCGGTCCAGCCTTTGGGGCTGCGCAGCACGACCATCGGCCAGCGCGGCCGCTCCACCCGGCCGCTGCGCCGCGCCTCGTGCTGGATGGCCTTGATCTCCGTGACCACCGTGTCGAGCGTGGCGGCCATCAGCTGGTGCATGGCCTCCGGCTCGGCGCCTTCCACGAAGTACGGCCGGTAGCCGTAGCCGATGAGCAGGCTCTCTAGCTCCTCGCGGCCGATGCGCGCCAGCACCGACGGGTTGGCGATCTTGTAGCCGTTGAGATGCAGGACCGGCAGCACCGCGCCGTCGGTGGCGGGATTGAGGAACTTGTTGGAATGCCAGGCGGCGGCCAGCGGCCCGGTCTCGGCCTCGCCGTCGCCGATGACACAGCACACCAGCAGGTGCGGATTGTCGAAGGCCGCGCCAAAGGCGTGCGACAGCGCGTAACCCAACTCGCCGCCCTCGTGGATCGACCCGGGCGTCTCCGGCGCCACGTGGCTCGGCACGCCGCCGGGAAAGGAGAACTGCCGGAACAGTTTCTGCATGCCCTCGGCGTTGAGCGGCACGTCCGGATAGACCTCGCTGTAGCTGCCCTCGAGCCAGGTGTTGGCGACCAGGCCGGGTCCGCCGTGGCCCGGGCCGGTCACGTAAATGGCGCTCAGGTCATGGGCCTGGATGACGCGGTTCATATGGACGTAAATGAAATTGAGCCCGGGCGTGGTGCCCCAGTGACCGAGCAACCGCGGCTTGACATGTTCGATCTTCAACGGCTCACGCAGCAGCGGATTGTCCAGCAGATAAATCTGCCCGACCGACAGGTAATTCGCGGCGCGCCAGTAGGCGTGCATGCGGCGCAGCTCGTTGTCCGTCAGCGGGCCCTTGTAGGCCTTGGCACGGCTTTCGATCTCGTTCATCCCACTCTCCTTACCGGGGCTTGCGCCCGCTCAGCAGCGCCGCCGCCTCCTCGGCGAGCAGCGCCGATTCGTCCACCGGAATCACCCACACCGCCACGCGGCTGTCCGGCGCGCTGATGCGTGCCGGAGGCTGCGCGCTGGCGTTGGCCGCCGTATCGACGTGTATGCCGGCCCACTGCATGCCGTCGAGAATGCGCGCGCGCACGGCATGCGCGTTCTCGCCGACACCGCCGCCGAAGGCGATCGCATCCGCCCCGTTCAGCACGGCCAGATAGCCGCCGAGATACTTGCGCGCCCGATAGCAGTACATCTCCACCGCCAGTCGCGCGGCCGGTTCCGGCGAGTCGAGCAGCGCGCGCATGTCGGCGCTGATCCCCGACACGCCGAGCAGCCCGCAGGCCTCGTTCAGCAGCGTTTCCATGTCCGCGGGACCCAAGCCTTCGGCGCGCTGCCAGTACAGCAGCAGGCCCGGATCGACGTCGCCGCTGCGGGTCGCCATCATCAGGCCCTCGAGCGGCGAGAAGCCCATCGAGGTGTCGCGCGGCGCGCCGTCGGCGATCGCCGCGATCGAGCAGCCGGCGCCGAGCTGCAGCGAGATCAGCCGCCCGCGTCCGCCGGACTCCGGTTGCAGCGCGCACCAGCGCCGCCACATCGCGGCATGCGCCAGGCCGTGGAAGCCGAAGCGCCGCAGCCCCAGGCGCTCGGCCGGCGCCCGCGGGATGGCGTAGCGGCGCGCCACCTCCGGCAGTGCGGCGAAAAATGCCGTGTCGAAGACGGCGATTTGCGCGCTGGCCACGAACCGCCCGCGGCAGGCGCGTATCCAGCGCAGCGCCACCGGGTTGTGCAGCGGCGCGAGCGCCGCGAGTCGCTCGATCTCGCGCTCGACCGCTTCGTCCACCGGCATCGGCGCAACCAGCGACGCGCCGCCGTGCACGACGCGGTGCGCGCAGGCATCGACGCCGCCGGCCGGCCGGGTCGCGAAGAAGTCGTCGAGCATCGCCGCCGGCTCGCGGCCGTCATGCTCGTAGCGCGCCCGCATTTCCGTCGTCACGGCGCCATCCGGCCCGATCCGCACCACGTCGAGCCGCGCCGACGAGCTGCCGGTGTTGACCGTCAGCACCCGCCATCCCCTGTCGTGTTCGCGGTCGGACATTGCTGATAGAGACAACGCATCCGTCCCGGGGTTGCCGGGCGGCCGGCATGGCGCAACGGGCACCGCCGCTCGCGCGATCGGGCGACCGCCGGTCCGGGAGACCAAGGAGTGTCCGGCCATTGTCGGCGCGCGCCGCGCGGCGCGCATTGACAGGGATCAAATTCGGCGGCGCGCCGCTCCCACGGCCGGCGGGCGCGCGCTACAATGCGGCGCTGCGAGACACGCCGAGGGCCCGGAGCCATGACGAAACGCTGCGCCTGGGCGGGGACCGACCCGCTGATGATCGCCTATCACGACGCCGAGTGGGGCGTGCCGGTGCGCGACGACCTCCGGCTCTTCGAGTTCCTGGTGCTGGAATCGGCGCAGGCGGGCCTGAGCTGGATGACGGTGCTGCGCAAGCGCGAGAACTACCGGCGCGCCTTCAGCGGCTTCGATCCGCGCAAGATCGCGCGCTACGACGCCCGCAAGGTCGAGCGCCTGATGAACGACGCCGGCATCATCCGCAACCGCATGAAGATCGAGGCCACGATCAACAACGCGCGCGCCTTCCTGCGCGTGCAAAAGGAGTTCGGCAGCTTCACCGACTACAGCTGGGCCTTCGTCGACGGCCGGCCGGTCGTCAACCGCTGGCGGCGCATGAAGCAACTGCCCGCCACCACGCCGGTCTCCGACGCCTTCAGCCGCGATCTCAAGCAGCGCGGCTTCAGGTTCCTCGGCCCGACCGTGGTCTACGCCCACATGCAGGCGGTGGGCATGGTCAACGACCATACCGTCGATTGCTTCCGCCACCACGCGGTGTCCGGGCGTACGCGGCGCGCTTGACCGCCGGCGTCGCCAGGCCGCCGCCGAGCATCGCCACCCAGACCGGCAGCGCGAGCGGCGCGAATGCCGCGACCGCCGGGAGAACGACCGATCGGCGCAGCTTGCGCCGCTCAATGGGCGTGCGCCGGCGCCGGGGTGGCGCGGAATCCGCTCAGCGTGTGGGTCGCATAACGGCTGTGGCAACTCATGCAGCCTTCCAGCATCTTCGTGTAGTGGAACACCGCCAGATCCGCGTCGCGCGCGCGCGCCGCCTGCGCGAGGCCGCCGGCGTGGCGGTGGAAACGGCCGTCGAGCGCGACGAAGTCGGCCGGCAGCGCGTGCACCAGCTCCTCGCGCTCGGCCGGCGACAGCTTCTGCTTCATGATGTAGCTGTCGCGCACCCGCTCGGCACGCACCGCGGCGGCCTCCCACTCGCCGGTCGCGAGCAGCGCCGCCAGCTCGCCCGCGCCCTGCTTGAGCCCGACCATCTCCGCGACCAGCGCGGCGCGCAGCTTGGGCGACAGGTGGAGCAACGGCCGGTCGGCCGCCGCCGTGGCGGTCGCCGACGGTGTGGGTGTGGGCGCATGCTCGCGCGGCTCGGCGGCGTGGACGGCACCGACCGCAATCAGGCACAGGCCGGACAACATCACTGACCACGGGCTGGGCATTGGCAACCTCCTCGTTTGGGCGCATACAGCGCTCCATTGAACCATACCATCAATGCAATGCAGTAGGCGCCCGCCGGTTCTGCCGGTTCTGCCACAACCGCCGCGTGTGACAACCCTGTCACATCTGGCAGGTCCGGATGGAAGGCACATCGGCGCCTGCCGCCCCGTACCCTCGACCGGCGCTTCGCCTATGCGGGTCTCAAGGGCGGCTTCGGCACCGCGCTGTTCGGCACGGCGTCCTCGCCCTACAAGATGGCGGGGTTGAAGCTCGATCCGTTCTACGACACCTCGGCCGGCGCCGGCTTCAGCGGCGCGAGCTTCGGCCTGTCGCCCTACACCAACGGCTTCTTCGACAACGTCATCGGCTATACGACTCCGAGCTTCGGCGGATTCGGCGCCAATGCCATGACGGTGCCGGACGATACCTCGGACGATCAGAATCACCACTACAATGTCGGCGCCGCTTTCGATAAGGCCGGCTGCCATGTATCGATTCCAATCTTCTGATCCATGGGATCTCCCGCCGTTGACCACGGGCCAGGGTCGCATCACACAGCGATATCTGTTATCCTCCTGATACTCTCGGTAATCGGAATACGCGCGCGTCCCACAGAGCGCGGCGTTGTTTATCGTCGCTTTTTCAAAATACTCAGTCAAAATACTCAGGGGGGGGACACCTATGACCCGGCTTGCAAACGATACCGTCTGGCGTCGGCGTATGGACAAAATCGACAATCGCATCCAGGACATTCGCCTGCCGACGATGAATTCACACGGCCTGGACCTCGATCAGGACGAGGAGTGGTGCGAGGTGGTCGTGGAAAATGAGAAACATCGCATCCGATTTCATGACTACGATCGGGTGTTCGAGATTCCCGGGCTTTACGAAGAGTTGTTTTATAACAAGCTGGAATGCTGCTCCCCCAGCTACGTGGTCAACCTGCTGGAAGACGTGGCCGAGGAAAGGGGGGTCGATCCGTGCCATCTCAAGGTTCTGGACGTCGGTGCGGGCAACGGCATGGTCGGCGACGAGCTGAAACACCACGGCATCAAGAAGATCGTGGGTGTCGATATTCTGGAAGAAGCCAAAGAAGCCGCCCAGCGCGACCGTCCCCGGGTGTATGAGGATTACCGGGTAGCCGATCTGACCGCGCTTCCCAAACACGACGAAGAGGCGATCAAAAAACACGGCCTGAACTGCCTGACGACGGTCGCCGCACTGGGTTACGGGGACATTCCGCCCGCGGCGTTTCTCAAAGCGCTCGAACTGATCGCCACGCCCGCCTGGCTGGCGTTCAACATCAAGGAGGACTTCCTGCGCGAACAGGACGGCAGCGGCTTCAGTCGCCTGATCCAGCGGCTGATCAACGAAGGCTATATTCAGCCGCAGTGCTATCGGCGCTATCGCCATCGCCTGTCGATCGCAGGCGAGCCGCTGTATTACGTCGCCATGATCGCCAAGAAGCTACAGGCAGTGCCGGCCTCCCTGTTGGCCGCGCAATCCAACTGACCGGCGAGCCTCAGTCAGTACGCCAGCGGCCGGCATGGGCCAGCACCGCCTCCCGGTGTTCGAATTGGTTGACCAGTAACCGGGTGATACAGGCGTTCCCCGGCTGTGCGCAGCCGGCCCCGCTTCTGACGCCGCCTGCTCCGGCACCGCGGGTATCATATCAATCGCTCCGCTACCCTCGTCGAACTGTTCCTTGTCGCGCCAAAGTATGCCGGGTGGCAACAGGTCCTCGAGCGTCTTGCGCAGAATCCTGTTCTCATCGACACTGCCCCCATGCTGGAGCTGAAAGGCGTCTCTAAGCGCTACAATCATGTCGAGGCACTTGCGCCCACGGATCTTTCCATCGCCGCGGCCGAGACCACCGTGCTCATCGGCCCGAGCGGCTGCGGAAAATCCACCCTGCTGCGCTTGATTGCAGGACTCATCCGCCCCGATTCCGGCAGTATCGTCGTCGAAGACACTCGGCTCGCACCCGATAACGTCATGACCCTGCGCCATCGCATGGGCTACGTCATCCAGGAAGGCGGCCTGTTTCCGCATTTCAATGTGCGGCGAAACGTTGCTCTCATGGCGCATCATCTCGGCTGGGATGCGGCGCGGATCAAGGCCCGGCTGCATGAGCTCGCGGAACTGGTGCGATTGCCGCCGGCGCTGCTCGACCGCTACCCCGCCGAGCTTTCGGGCGGACAGCGTCAGCGAGTGAGCCTGATGCGAGCGCTCATGCTGGACCCGCGCCTGTTGTTGCTGGATGAACCGCTGGGCGCCCTGGATCCCATGATCCGGTATGAACTGCAACTGGAGTTGAGAGCGATCTTCGAGAAGCTGGCCAAGACCGTGGTCATGGTCACGCACGACATCGCCGAGGCGGCCTTCTTCGGCCATACCCTGGTCCTCATGCGCGAGGGACGCATCGTCCAGCAGGGCAGCGTCCGGCAGCTCGCCCGGTCGCCGGCGGAACCCTTTGTCGAACAGTTCATCGGCGCCCAGCGCGGTCCCATGCAACAGCTCAACGAGGCGTTGTCGTGAAAGTGCAAATGGCGTTGTTTGCCGTTGTGCTGCTGGTGTTGATCTGTCCGGTCGCCGCCGCGGAATCCGGGGGGCCCGTTACGCTCCGGATTGGCTCCAAGACCTTCACCGAATCCGTCATCCTCGGGGAGATGATCAAACACCTGGCGGCCTCGACCGGTCACCGCGCCGACCATCGGCGCGAGCTGGGCGGCACCCGCGTCCTATGGAGCGCCCTGCTTGCCGGTGAAATCGATGCCTACCCCGAGTACACCGGCACGCTGATGCAGGAGATCCTGGTCCGCGAAGGCCTGCGTACCGAAGCGGCGTTGCGGCGCGCCCTGGCCGAACGGGGGCTGCGGATGACGCAACCCTTGGGCTTCAACAACACCTACGCCATCGGTGTCACAGAAGAGCTCGCCGAGCGGCTGGGGCTACGGACCATCTCCGATCTCAAAAATCATCCCGATCTGGTCCTCGGCTTCAGCAATGAGTTCATGGACCGCGCCGACGGTTGGCCGGGCCTTCGTCACCGTTACCGGCTGCCGCACCGGAATGTACGGGGGCTGGACCACGATCTCGCCTACCGCGGCATCGAGTCGGGGACACTGCAGGTCACCGATCTCTATGCCACGGACGCCGAAATCGCCTATTACAAACTGCGGGCGCTGGAAGACGATCTGCGTTATTTCCCCGTGTACAACGCCGTCATCCTCTATCGCGCGGAACTCGAAGAACACGCGCCCGAAGCCATCGCCCTCTTCAGGCGCCTGGCCGGGCGTATCGATGCCCCGGCGATGAGCGCCCTGAACGCCCGGGTGAAACTCGGCGGCGAGGCGGAGGCGACCGTGGCGACCGATTTTCTGGAGAGAAATCTGGGAATCGAGACCGAACTGAGGATCCACACCGCCGGGGAGCGATTCTGGCGCCACACACGCGACCACCTCCTGCTGGTTGTCCTATCGCTGTCGGCCGCCATCGTGGTCGCCATTCCACTGGGCATTGCGGCGGCACGACACCCGCGCTACGGCCAATTGATACTTGGCGTTACCGGAATCATTCAGACCATTCCGTCGCTGGCGTTGTTCGTGTTCATGATCCCGCTGCTCGGCATCGGCGGACCGCCGGCGATAGTGGCGCTGTTCCTGTACAGCCTGCTGCCTATCGTGCGCAACACCCACGCGGGATTGAACGATATCCCGGTGGCGATCCGCGAATCGGCCGAGGCCCTGGGTCTGCCGCGGGGCGCGCAGCTGCGGCTGATCGAGCTGCCCTTGAGCACCCGTGCCATCCTCGCCGGCATCAAGACCTCGGCGGTCATCAACGTGGGGACCGCCACCCTGGCGGCGCTCATCGGCGCGGGCGGCTACGGTCAACCCATTCTCACCGGCATCCGCCTCGATGACCTCGGCCTCATCCTGCAGGGCGCGATCCCCGCGGCGGTGCTGGCGCTGCTGGTACAGGGTCTGTTCGAGCTGGTGGAACGCGGCCTGCTGCCGAAGGGGCTTCGGCTGGGTGCCGAATCAAACTCTTGATCTGCGCGCACGCAGGCCGCCGCCGGCAGCGCAAGGCCGGCGGCGGCCCGTTGGACGGTTTTCCCGATTGCGGCGAGCCCCTGATGGGACTAGAACGGCCGCAGGACTAAAGGGGCGGGTTCCAGTCGTAGATCACGCCGAGGCCCCCGCCCAGCATGTTCAAGGAAGCGTCCCCGGAAACGCCGGTCGCGCGGTTCGTGCGGCTGTAGTCCAGGGTCTCGAAGCGCACGCCCGGGATGAACTGCCACGGGCCCATGCGGATCCGGTCCTGCACGAAGGCGGCCAGCGCCTTCACCGCCTCGACGCGGTTGTCCTGCGAGCCCGGGGCGCCGGGCGTGAAGCCGGTAATCGTCCCGTTGGCGGTCTGATTGTAAAGGTCGTCGTTCTGGAAGCGGTCCTCCTCGTCGCGGTGGTAACGGAGCCCGACGCTGACCTCATGATCGGCGCCGCCGGTATCGAAGCGGACGTCGGCGAGCTGCTCCACGCCCTGCCCGTAATAACTCCGGTTGTTGTTGCGCACCCGCAGGTCGTAGGCGGACTCGCCCTTCAGGCAGGTCAACCCGGCGCCGCCGCCGGCCCCGGCCAGCGCCGCCGACAGGCTCAGGTTGCCGACCAGCAGGATGTTGCGCAGGTCGTTGAGCTTGTACCAGGAGCGCTCGAAGCTGTTGTGGTAGACGGTGGTCGTGAGGTCGACGGCGTCGGTGAGCGCGACGAAGTAGCGCAGATACGATGGATCGACCGCACCGCAGTTCGTTGAAAAACGCGCTTTTCAACGAACTGCCAGGCCGGTCCCCACGCGACGCGGCGGGGGCGGCCCGCGGGCGGGGGCGAACAGCATTACTTTCCTTGTGGGAAAACGGCAGCGCGCGGACAGGGCACGCCCGCCCTCTCCATACCTGTCGGCAAC
>DASWHF010000126.1:0-3226 GCA_036393295.1 Acidiferrobacterales bacterium | reverse complement strand
GAGGCTTTTCGCCGCGGCGTCGGATTCGATGGCTCGCCGGAAGTCTGACGGTAGCTTATGGATCGCGCCGCCCGCGATCGTTTTAGTGGCCATGCATCAATTGCATCGCGTCTCTTGAGGCCGAATCTGCCCCTCGCGAGGTCTAATCTGGCCACGCCCCCGGTAACTGTCAGAAAACCCTGGCGTCACGAAAGAAAACACCTCACTCTCCCCGGAAAATACTTCAAGAAGCGGCCAGATCTACTTCACCGCCACCGGCTCCCGCGACTCCTCGCCCTCGGGCTCGTGCCGCCGCGCCAGCAGCACGTAGACGGCCGGGATCACGAACAGCGTGAACAGCGTGCCGACCAGCAGGCCGCCGACGATGGTCCAGCCGATGACCTCGCGCGATTCCGCGCCGGCGCCGGTGGCGATGGCCAGGGGCACGGCGCCGAGCACCATCGCGCCCGTGGTCATCAGGATTGGCCGCAGCCGCAGGGTCGCGGCCTCGATCACGGCCTCGAGCTTGACCGCGCCGGCGCGCTGGCGCTGGTTGGCGAACTCGACGATCAGGATGCCGTGCTTGGTGATCAGGCCCACCAGCGTGACGATGCCGACCTGGCTGTAGATGTTCCAGGTATTGCCGGACAGCTTCAGCGCGAGGAACGCGCCGGCCATCGCGAACGGCACCGTCAGCATGATGATGAACGGGTCGATGAACGACTCGAACTGCGCCGCCAGCACCAGGTAGATGAACAGCAGCGACAGCGTCAGGATGAAGGTCATGCCTTGCTGCGAGGTCTTGTACTCGCGGGCCGGGCCGGAATAGTCGATCTGCGCATCGGGCAGCTCGGCACGGGCGATCTGCTCGACCCGCTCCAGCGCGTCACCCTGCGTCAGGCCGCCGGCCAGCGTGGCGTTGAGCGTGGCCGCCCGCAGCTGGTTGAAGTGGTTCAGCTCCTTGGGCGCCACGTTCTCGGACAGCGCCACCACGTTGGCCAGCCCGATCATCTGCCCGGTGTTGTTGCGCACGTAAATGCGGTTGAGGTCGGTCGGGCTCATGCGGTCCACGGCGGGCAGCTGCACCAGCACGTCGTACTGCTCGCCGTCGCGCTTGAAGCGCGTGACCTGCCGGCCGCCGAGCATGGTCTCCAGCGCACGGCCGATCTGGACCGTGTCCACGCCCATCGACGCGGCCTTGTCGCGGTTGACCTCCACGCGCAGCTGCGGCTTGTTGAGCTTGAGGTCGGTGTCGACGTTCACCAGTCCCGGCACCTGCTGCGCCTTGGCGACGATGCGGTCCATGGCCAGTGCGAGCTGCTCGAACGGCAGATGGGTCTGGACCACGACCTGCACCGCCCGGTCGAACGGTGAGGCCCCGAGCGACGGGGGCAGGGTGGGGAACGCCATCACGCCGGGCGCGCCGCCGAACATCTTGGGCATCAGCTCCTGCTGCACCTCGAACACCGGCCGCCGCTCGCCCCAGTCCTTCAGGCGGATGAACGAAGCGCCGTTGGTGACCACGGGGAAGCCGGTGACGACGAAGTACTTGTCGATGTCGGGCGTCGCCGCGTACATGGCCTCGAGCTTGCGCGCATAGCCGTCCGTATAGGCCAGGGTCGAGCCTTCCGGCGCGATGAACACGCCGAAGATGAAGCCGCGGTCCTCGGTCGGCGACAGCTCCTGCTTGAGCTGCGTGAACAGCCAGACGCCGCCGAGGGCGACCAGCGCGCCGACGACGAGTACGATCGTGCGCCGGTCAAGCGTGGCGCGCAGCGCGCGCCGGTAGCCCGCGGTGAGCCCGACGATCGCCGCCTCGATGCGCCGGTAGGCGCGGCCGTGCTGCTCGTGCTCCTTGAGCAGCACCGAGCACATCATCGGCGTCAGCGTCAGTGCGACGAAGCCGGACACCAGCACCGCGCCGGCCAGGGTCCAGGCGAATTCGGTGAACAGCTTGCCGGTGGTGCCCGGCTGGAAGCCAACCGGCGCGTAGACCGAGGCCAGCGTCAGCGTCATGGCGATGATGGCGAAGCTGATCTCGCGCGAGCCCGCCAGCGCCGCGTTGCGCGGCGTCTGGCCCTCCTCGATGTGCCGGTGCACGTTCTCGAGCATGACGATCGCGTCGTCCACCACCAGGCCGACGGCCAGCACCGCGGCGAGCAGCGTCAGCGTGTTGATGGTGAAGCCGAACGCCAGCATGACCGCGCAGGCGCCGATCAGCGCGACCGGGATGGTGACCAGCGGGATCAGCGTGGCGCGGAGGCTGCGCAGGAAGATGAAGATGATCAGCACGACCAGCGCCACGGCCTCGACGATGGACTCGAACACGTTGTCGATGGAGGCCTTGATGAAGATGCCGGCGTCGTAGGCGAGGTCGAAGCGCATGCCCTCGGGCAGCGCGGGCGACATGCGCGCGACCTCGGCCTGTACCGCCTTCGACACGTCGAGCGGGTTGGCGGCGGATTGCTTGACGATCGCCATGGCCACCGCGTCCTGGCCCTTGTAGCGCGTGGCAAAGCGCTCGTTGCCGGCGCCGAGCTCGGCGCGGCCGACGTCGGACAAGCGCACCAGGAAGCCGCCCGAGCGGCGCAGGATCAGGTTGTTGAAGTCCTCCTCGGTGCGCAGGTCGGTTTCCGACAGCACCGTGAACTCGCGCGCCGTGCTCTCGACGCGGCCGGCCGGCACCTCGACGTTCTGGCGCCGCAGTGCGTCCTCCACGTCCAGCGGCGTCATGCCGTAGGCGGCGAGGCGCTCGGGATCCAGCCACAGCCGCATCGTGTAGCGGCTGCCGAAGATGCGCACGAACGCCACGCCCGGCAGCGACTGCAGCCGGTCCTTCACGTTGCGGTCGGCGTAGTCGTACAGCTGCAGCCGGTTGTGCCGGTCGCTGAGGATCGGCAGGAAGATGATCGGCTGCGCGTCGGCCTCGGCCTTCTGCACCACCGGCTCCTCGACCTCGTCCGGCAGCTGGCCGCGGCCGCGCGCCACGCGGTCGCGCACGTCGCTGGCCGCGCTCTCGGGATCGCGCGACAGGTGGAACGTGACGGTGATCTGCGAGAACTGCTCGCGCGAGATCGACTTGGTGAAATCGACGCCTTCGAGCCCCGCCAGCGCGTCCTCGAGCACCTGCGTAACCTGCGTTTCGATGATCTGCGCCGAGGCGCCCGGGTAGAGCGTCTCGACCGTGACCACCGGCGGGTCGATGTTCGGGTACTCGCGGACGCTGAGGCGCTCGTAGCAGACCAGG
>DASWHF010000125.1:0-2822 GCA_036393295.1 Acidiferrobacterales bacterium | reverse complement strand
CATTGGCTGGCCTGCGGCCTCGGGGCCGGGACCCTGCCGCACGCGCCCGGCACCTACGGCAGCCTGGTCGCGATTCCGGTTTATTTTCTTCTGCTGCCGCTGGCGTCCTGGGCCTACGGGCTCACGGTCGTGCTGCTGTTCGCGCTGGGCGTGTGGTTGTGCGGCCGCACCGCGCGCGATTTCGGCGTGCCGGACCATCCGGCCATCGTCTGGGACGAGATCGTGGGCATGCTGATCGCGCTCGCGCCGGCAGCCGCCGCCGGCGGCTGGGCGTGGGTTGCGGCCGGATTCCTGTTGTTCCGCCTGTTCGATATCTGGAAACCGTTTCCGATCCGCTGGCTGGATCGCCGGGTGCACGGCGGTCTCGGCATCATGCTCGACGATGTCGCGGCCGGCGTCGCCGCGGCGCTGGTGCTGTGGGGGCTCATGTGGCTGTGGACGACGAGCTGATCCGTGCCGCCGAGCAGCTCGGCCGCATGCTCAAGGCCGCCGGCGAGATGCTGGCGACCGCCGAGTCCTGCACCGGCGGATGGGTGGCCGAGACGTTGACCGCGCTGCCCGGCAGCTCGCACTGGTTCGAGCGCGGCTTCGTGACCTACAGCAACGTCGCCAAGCACGAGATGCTGGGCATCGGGAACGACGTCCTGCTGCGTTACGGCGCGGTCAGCGAGCCGGTGGCGCGCGCCATGGCCGAGGGCGCGCTCGCCCGCAGCCACGCCGATCTGGCGCTGGCGGTCACCGGCATCGCCGGTCCGGGCGGTGGCAGCGTCGAGAAGCCGGTCGGCACGGTGTGCTTCGCCTGGGCGGCGCGCGGCCGGCCGACGCGCAGCAGCACCCTGCGTTTCGACGGCGACCGCGTGGCGGTGCGGCGCCAGTCGGTGCAATGGGCGTTGCTGGGCATGGTGGACTACCTGCGGGCGCCGACCTGAGGCGCCGGCCGTTTTTTTGGTGGAAATTTCGCATCCGGCCCTATCAGGGCTGGCAATGGCTAAGCCGCTAATTATCTGGTGTAATTTGCACATGATCGAGGGCAGGACAGTGGCAGGCAGATATGAAATAATCCCGGGGATTCACGGGGCCGGGCGCGCCGGACGCGCGCCGGCACCGTTCCACTTGGGGTGGCTGGCTTAATGAGGAGTACATTGATGGATACCAACAAAGGCAAGGCGCTCAGCGCGGCGCTCGGGCAGATCGAAAAGCAGTTCGGCAAGGGTTCGGTGATGCGCCTCGGCGACGGCGGTGCGACGCCCAATGTCCAGGCCATCCCGACCGGCTCGCTGAGCCTCGACCTGGCGCTCGGCATCGGCGGCCTGCCGCGCGGCCGGGTGGTCGAGATCTACGGCCCGGAGTCCTCGGGCAAGACCACGCTGACCCTGCAGGTGATCGCCGAGGCGCAGAAGCTCGGCGGCACCGCGGCGTTCATCGACGCCGAGCACGCGCTCGACCCGGGCTATGCCAAGAAGCTCGGCGTCAACATCGATGACCTGCTGGTCTCGCAGCCCGATTCCGGCGAGCAGGCGCTGGAGATCACCGACATGCTGGTGCGCTCCAGCGCGGTCGACGTGGTGGTGATCGACTCGGTGGCGGCGCTGACCCCCAAGGCCGAGATCGAGGGCGAGATGGGCGATTCCCACATGGGCCTGCAGGCGCGCCTCATGAGCCAGGCGCTGCGCAAGCTCACCGCCAACATCAAGCGCTCGAACACGCTGGTGATCTTTATCAATCAAATTCGCATGAAGATCGGCGTGATGTTCGGCAACCCCGAAACCACCACCGGCGGCAACGCCCTCAAGTTCTACGCCTCGGTGCGCATGGACATCCGCCGCATCGGCGCCATCAAGAAGGGCGACGAGGTGATCGGCAACCAGACCCGCGTCAAGGTCGTCAAGAACAAGCTGGCGCCGCCGTTCCGCCAGTGCGAGTTCGACATCCTCTACGATCAGGGCATCTCGAAAGAGGGCGAGCTGATCGACCTGGGCGTGGAACGCGACATCGTCGACAAGTCCGGCGCCTGGTACAGCTACAACAAGGAGCGCATCGGCCAGGGCAAGGACAACGCGCGCCAGTACCTCAGGGAGAACCCGGCGATCGCCGCCGACATCGAGTCGCGCATCCGCCAGATTTCCCAGACCCACGGGATGCCGGTGGGCGCGCCCGAGGACGACGCCTCGGAGATGCCGGAAGAGGCTGAGGCCTGAGGCGCGCGCCGACCTTAAGCCCTCCCGATCCCGCCCGGGCGCGCCGCGCCGCGCTCGACATGCTGGCGCGGCGCGAGCACAGCCGCGCCGAGCTGACCGCGAAGCTGATCCAGAAAGGCTACGACGAGGAACTGGTCGGCGGGCTGGTGGCGGCGCTCGCGGCCGAGGGGCTGGTGTCGGACGAGCGCTTTGTCGAGGCGTTGGTGAGCGTGCGCCGCGGGCGCGGATTCGGCCCGCTGCGCATCCGCCAGGAGTTGCAGGACAAGGGTGTCGCCGAGGAACTGGTCGACCGCTGGGTCGATGCCGGCGACCGTGACTGGATAGAGCAATTGCAACGCGTCAGAGTGAAGAAGTTCGGAACCATGATCCCCAAGGGGTATGCCGAGCGCGCCCGCCAGGCGCGGTTCCTCCAGCAGCGCGGCTTTCCCGCCGAGCAGATCCGCCGCGTGCTGAATGCCGACGACCTCGATTGACGGATCGTTCTTACTGAGGAGACCATCAAATAGTGCACACCAACAACCAGTCGGGTTCCTTCTCCCTCCGGGAGAAGGACACGAGCGCAGGGATGCGCGAGGTAGAGCAACGCAGGGAGCAGTTGCCGAGGATGAGGGCGGTTTTTTCGGA
>DASWHF010000124.1:0-18831 GCA_036393295.1 Acidiferrobacterales bacterium | reverse complement strand
TTTACAAATTCCGATTTCAACTGCATGGCGCCAATGCCATCGATTTTGCAGTCGATATCATGGTCGCCTTCGACGAGACGGATGTTTTTTGCCTTGGTCCCGACTTTGACTACCGATGACGAGCCTTTTATCTTCAGATCCTTGATCACGGTGACGGTGTCGCCATCATTCAGCACGTTCCCATGGGCATCACGCACGACGCGTTTTTGCTCGGCGCTCTCTGCAACCGCATCTTTTGTCCATTCATGCGCGCATTCCGGACACACATACAGGCCTCGGTCTTCGTAAGTGTATTCCGAACCGCATTTGGGACATTTAGGCAAACTGCTCATGCTGTATCCTGTTTCTGATTGGACAACCAACTACCCGGCGGACCACTAAACGCTACCGGGTATCACCGGCGCAGGGCTTTTGACGTCGGCGTTCTGCGCGCGGTGGCGCAGCGCGTGGTCCATCAGCACCAGCGCCAGCATCGCCTCGGCGATCGGCGTGGCGCGGATGCCGACGCAAGGGTCGTGGCGGCCGGTGGTGACCACCTCGACCGGCTCGCCCCGGACATTGATGCTGCGGCCCGGCAGGCGGATGCTGGAGGTCGGCTTGAGGGCGACGCTCACGACGACGTCCTGTCCGGTGGAGATGCCGCCCAGCACGCCGCCGGCATGGTTGCTCAGAAAGCCTTCCGGCGTGATCTCGTCGCGGTGCTCGGTGCCTTTCTGCTCCACCGACGCGAACCCGGCGCCGATCTCCACGCCCTTCACCGCGTTGATGCTCATCATGGCGTAGGCGATGTCCGCGTCGAACCGGTCGAACACCGGCTCGCCCAGGCCCACCGGCACGCCGCTCGCCACCACGTTGACGCGCGCGCCGACCGAGTCGCCTTCCTTGCGCAGCGCGTCCATGTAGACCTCCAGCTCGGCGACCCGGGCGGGATCGGGACAGAAGAACGGATTGCGCTCGACCTCGTCCCAGTCGCGGTGATCGATGACGATCGGGCCGAGCTGCGCGAGATAACCGCGCACCGTGACGCCGAGGCGCTCGTGCAGGTATTTCTTCGCGATGGCGCCGGCGGCGACGCGCATCGCCGTCTCGCGCGCCGACGACCGGCCGCCGCCGCGATAGTCGCGAAGGCCGTATTTCTGCTGGTAGGTGTAATCGGCATGTCCCGGCCGGAAGCGGTCCATGATCTTCGAGTAATCGTGGGAGCGCTGATCGGTGTTCTCGATCAGCAGGCCGATCGGCGTGCCCGTCGTCTGTCCCTCGAACACGCCGGACAGGATCTTCACGGCGTCGGCCTCGCGCCGCTGGGTGGTGTGGCGCGACTTGCCCGGCTTGCGCCGGTCGAGATCGTGCTGCAGATCGGATTCGCTCAGCGCGAGCCCCGGCGGGCAGCCGTCGACGATGCCGACATAGGCCGCACCGTGGCTCTCGCCGGCGGTGGTGACGGTGAACAGCTTGCCGAAGGTGTTTCCGGACATTCCGCCAGTTTACCGGATCGGCGGACGGCGGGACAGATGCCGGCGCGCCGCGGGCGACACGCTAGGGGCGCAGACCGGCCTTGTGGGCGCCGTTCAGCGCCTCGATCAGGATGAAGAACGGGATGAAGGCGCGCCGTCGGCGCGCCTCGACGAAGAACGGCAGATCCTTGCCGTCGGCGAAGGCGTGACCGCCGGCGGCGACCGCCGTCCGATGGTTCCGGATGGCGGCCAGCAGCTCGCGGTACGCCGGGATCTGGGTGGAGAATTCGTTCTCGCTCTCGTCCTCGTCGTCGGCGCAGCGCAGCAGGTCTTCCATCTCGTCAATCAGCTGGTCGGCGAGCTCGAGATATTCCTGCTGTGTGCGCGGCTGCTGCATGACGGACCCGGAAACGCGAACGTGGGCGTGGAAGTGTAGCGCCGCGCGCGGCGCCCGCCAAGGGCGGTCAGCGATCGCGTTCGACCAGGGTGTCCGACCGGGCGAACATCCAGGCCACGCCGAAACCGGCCATGAACCAGCGCTCGACGCGCACCAGCGGGCTGTCCCGGAACTCGGCGCCGGACAGATCATCGTAGCGCGCGAACAGGCCGAGCCACAGCCCGTCGTAGCGCTTGCTCAGCGCCACCACCACGCGCGTGCCGCTGTAACCGCCGCGCGCGTCGTAGGCCGGGCGCGCCGCGGTCGCGAACGCCGGATCGACCTGGTAGTAGTAATCGTGATTCTTCTCGTCCGCATAGACCAGCCCGATCGCGACGCCGAAGTTCCAGCCGCCGCCGGGGCCGATGTTGTTGATGTCGACGTTGATGTTCGGATTGAACACCCAGCCGCGGCTGTCGACGCGCGAGAAGTCGGTCGAGAATGTCGCGCGCGCCGGCAGCCGCAGCTGCAGGACGCGATCGGCCTTGCAGTCGTTCCACAGGCAGATCTCCAGCGACGGTCCGACCTCGAAGGTCGGATCGAGATCCGGCATGCCGGCGCGCGCGGCGTTCTTCTCGCTGTCGACCGGCACGCCGGCGTCGAAACTGATGTCGAGATTGACGCGCTCGCCTTCGAACAGCCGGCCGTAGATGCCGCTGCGATCGACGTTCAGGATCTCGCCGCGATAGACGATGTAGGGCAGCGGCAGCAGATAGTTGCGCGTCTCGTCCGAGCCGCGGTAATCGGGCGCGGCGATGCCGCCGATGCCGATGCCGAGCTCCCACAACGGCAGCTGGTCGGCGCGCGCGTCGCCGGCGAAGCCGGCGGAGACGATCGCGATGACGGCAAAGCCGCGGCGGGGGGAGCGGATCACTTTATCGGCGCCTCTCGAGTTTGTCGTCGTTATTGCTACTCGCACACATATCCCCGGCGGCACTGCGCCGTGGGGGCCCGCGGCGCGCCATTTAAGCATATTCCCACCCGGCGGGCCACGACGCGGGGATTGTCGGCCTTCGGGATTGGGTTATAGTAAAAAGTATGATGCCTCGCGCCCCATGGTCCGTCCGCCGTCATCGCACGACCCGCCGTTGGCCCTGGCTGTTGCTGGTCGCGGCCCTGGCCGCCGCGTCCGGCGCGCATGCCGCCGGCGACTGCCGCGAGGTCCGCGGCGCCCCGCCGGCCGCCGGCGCCGCCCGGTTCGACAAGGGCATCCTGTGGAAGATCGAATCCCCGGGCGCCGTGCCAAGCTACCTGTTCGGAACCATCCATATCAGCGACCGGCGGGTGACACTGCTCCCCTGCCCGGTCAAGCAGCACTTCGACGGCGCGGCCAGCTACACCATGGAGGTGATCGCCAGCGGTGCCGGCCTGGTGTCGATGACCGAAGCGATGTTCTTCAACGACGACCGCAGCCTGGATCAGGTCCTCGACCGCGAGCTGTATGCCCAGACGGTGGAGGTCCTGCGCGACCAGGGCATATCCGCCGAGGGCATCCGGAAAATGAAACCCTGGGCGGTCATCGTGACGCTGTCCATGCCCACCCCCAACAGCTCGGGGCTGTTCCTGGACTTGGCCTTGCAGATCCAGGCCGTCCTCCAGGACAAACCGACTTACGGGCTGGAATCCCTGGACGAGCAGATCGCGGTATTCGATGATCTGAGCCTCGATCACCAGGTCAGCCTGCTGCGCGAGACCATCCGGAATCACCGTGGGCTCGCGACCCAGCTCGAAGAGCTGACGCTGGCCTATCTCGACCGCGACCTGGCGCGCATCAGCGCAATCGAGAGCCGCAACCGCCCGGCCGACGACCGCGCCTACCGCGTGCTCATGGAGCGCCTGCTCGACCGGCGTAACCGCGTGATGGCCGAGCGCATGGTGCCGCGGTTGAAGGAAGGCAATGCCTTCATCGCCGTCGGCGCCCTGCATCTGCCCGGCGAGGCCGGCCTGCTCGAGCTGCTCAGCCAGGCCGGCTACAAGCTGTCTCCGGTCTATTGAACGCGCCTTCGAGCTTATCGACGCCCCATGCCGGCCAAGAAGAAAAAAACGCGTCGCAAACGACCGGCGGCCCGACGCGCGAAGCGCAGGCCGGCGCGAAGGAAAACCGCCAAGCGCAAGACCAGGAAGAAATCCCGGACCGGGCGCCGCGTCAAGCGCAAACGTCCGACCGCGCGCCGCCGCAAGACGACGCGGCGCGTAAAGAAAAAGTCGAGGAAGAAGAACACGCGCACGCGCAGCAGCCGACGCCGCCCGCGGGCACGCCGCCGCACGACCGCCAAGTCGCGGCGCCCGTCGCGCGGTCGCCGGCAGGCGGCGCGCCCGACTACCTTGCGCGGCTGGGCCAAATGGCCGCGCGAGCGCCTGCTCGACGCGCGCATCTGCGATCTCGGCCTCAAGATCGACGGCAGCGAGCTCAAGCCGCGCATCCGCCGGCTCTACCAGGAGCTCAAGGCCCGCGGCTTCGTCTTCCGCCCGCACTTCTGGCTGTCGGACGAATGGTACAGCCCGGACGGCATCCCGGGCATCGCCATCCCGTTTTATCTCGCGCATCCGCGCCTCAAGCAGCTCGAAAAGGAACAGATGCTGGAGGTCGAGGGCAGCGACCGCGAGTCCTGCATGAAGCTGCTGCGCCACGAGACCGCGCACGCGCTGCTCAACGCCTATCGCTTCCACCGCCGGCGCGACTGGCAGCAGCACTTCGGCAAGTCCAGCACCAAGTACCCGGACACCTACCTGCCCCAGCCCTACAGCAAGCGCTACGTGCTGCACCTGGCGAACTGGTACGCCCAGAGCCATCCGCACGAGGACTGGGCCGAGACCTTCGCGGTCTGGCTCAAACCGAACTCCGACTGGCGCAAGCGCTACAAGGGCTGGCCGGCCCTGAAGAAGCTGCAATACGTGGATCAGCTGATGAAGGAGTTCCGCGGACGCACGCCGCGCTACTCCAACCGCCGCACCATGCTCGAGGCCGCCCGGATGCGCACGACCCTGCGCGAGTACTACGCCGACAAGCAGGCGCGCTACGGCCAGGACAGCCCGGAATTCTTCGACCGCGACCTGAAGAAGCTCTTTTCCGACGCTCCCGAGCATCGCACGAACGAAAAGGCCTCGCGCTACATCCGCCGGGTGCGCATGGAGATCATCGATATCGTCGCGCGCTGGACCTCGGAGTATGATTACCGCATCAGCGAGGTGCTCAAGGAAATGATCGGGCGCTGCGACGAGCTCAACCTGCGCGTCACGCGCAACGACCAGGAGCTCAAGCCCGAGATGGCCGCCTGCCTCACCATGCTGGTCATGAGCAAGCTGCACAGCGGGGGTTTCCACGTGTCGCTATGAAGAAACTGCGCGTGATGATGCTGGTGCATTACAGCCTGGTGCCGCCCGAGGACCTCGCCGGACCGGACGACCCGCGCGTCGACGAATTCCAGACCGAGTACGACGTCAAACAGGCGCTGCTGGCGCTCGGCCACGAGGTGCGCGTGGTCGGCATCTACGACGACCTCGCGCCGATCCGCCGGACCATCGAGGACTGGCAGCCGCACATCGCCTTCAACCTGCTCGAGGACTTCGCCGGCAACAGCGCCTTCGATTACTACGTGGTGAGCTACCTGTCGATGCTCAAGACGCCCTACACCGGCTGCAACCCGCGCGGCCTGCTGCTGTCGCGCGACAAGGCGCTGTCGAAGAAGCTGCTGACCTATCACCACATCGGCGTGCCGGACTTCATGGTCTTCCCCTACGGCAAGAAGATCGGCCGGCTGCGGCGCCTGCCGTTCCCGATGATCGTGAAATCGCTGATCGAGGAGGGCTCGGTGGGCATCGCCCGGGCCTCACACGTGGAGAACGAGCAGGAGCTGCGCGAGCGCGTCGCGCTGCTGCAGGACAAGACCCGGGGCGACGTGATCGCCGAACAGTACATCGACGGCCGCGAGCTGTACGTGACGGTGATCGGCAACGACCGGCTGGAGGTGCTGCCGATCCGCGAGCTGGTGTTCGACAAAGTCGAGGCCGGCCAACCGCGCATGGCCACTTATAAGGTCAAATGGGACACCGAGTACCGCGAGCGCTGGGGCATCGACTACCAGTTCGCGCGCAATCTGCCGGCCGGGGCCCAGGAGCGCATCGTGAAACTCTGCAAGCGCGTTTATCGCGTCCTCGACCTGAGCGGTTATGCGCGCCTCGACCTGCGGCTGAGCCCCGACGGCGATTTCTACGTGCTCGAAGCCAATCCGAATCCGGCCATCGCCAGCAACGACGAGTGCGCCGCGGCTGCCGCCAAGGCCGGCATGAGCTACCCGGAGCTGATCCAGCGCATTCTGAATCTGGGCCTTCGCGCCCAAACCAGCTGAGCGCCGCCGCGGCGCGCCGGTTTGCCGGCGACCCGGGCGTGGTTTATCGTGTAGGCCGATCCACCCCCGGGAACCCCCACGCATGCACGACGAGTTGCCGCCCGCCGACCGCCCGCCGACCTTGCGCGTCGCGCCGATGCCGGCCGACACCAACGCCGCCGGCGACATCTTCGGCGGCTGGATCATGGCCCAGGTCGACATCGCCGGCAGCATCGTCGCGCGCCGTCGCGCGCTCGGCCGCGTGGTCACGGTGGCGGTCAACGCCTTTCATTTCCGCAAGCCGGTGTTCGTCAGCGATCTGGTCAGCATCTACGCCGAGATCGTGCGCATCGGCACCACTTCGATCACGGTCGACGTCCAGGTGTTCTCGGAGCGCGGCATCTTCAGCGCCGGCCACGGCACCGAGACCGTCAAGGTCACCGAGGCGACGCTCACCTATGTCGCCGTCGACGCCCAGGGCCGCAAGCGGCCCGTGCCGCCGGACGAGGACCGGCCGCATTGATTCGGTCCGGCACGCCCCCATATACACCCAAGCGCTTGATTTTTCTCCACCCGTCGCGCTGGCGCACGGCGGTGATATGATGTGTTGAGGCCGGTCGCCCCAGGCGTCACGACCGGCCGGGAGTCGAACCCATGGACCGCATCCGCCCGGCTGCCGTCGCCGGCAGCTTCTACCCCGGGCAGCGCGCCGCCCTCGGCGAGCAGATCGACCGCTTCCTGACCGGGGCCGCGGCGCCGGCCGAGGCCGTCGCGCCGCCCAAGGCCCTGATCGTTCCGCACGCCGGCTATATCTATTCCGGTCCGATCGCCGCCAGCGCCTACCGGCTGCTCGCCGGGCATGCCGGCGGCGTGCGCCGCGTGGTCCTGCTCGGGCCGGTGCACCGCGTGCCGGTGCGCGGCCTGGCGCTGCCCGAGGCCGAGGGCTTCGCCACGCCGCTCGGGGTCGTGCCGCTCGACCGCCGGTCGATCGCGGCAATTCGCGACCTGCCACAGGTCGGCGTCAGCGGCGCGGCTCACGCCTTCGAACATTCACTGGAGGTGCAACTGCCCTTCCTGCAGTCCGTGCTCGATGATTTCACACTGGTACCGCTCGCCGTCGGGGACGCCTCACCCGACGAGGTCGCCGAGGTGCTCGAACGCCTGTGGGGCGGCACCGATACCGTGATCATCGTCAGCTCGGATCTGTCCCACTACCTGACCTACGACAAGGCGCGCCGCGCCGACCGCAGTACGGTCGACACCATCCTGGCGCTCGGCCCCGATGAAATCACCCATCACCAGGCCTGCGGTGGCACGCCGGTCAACGGCTTGCTGCGCGCGGCGCGCGCCCACGGGTTGCGCGCGCGCCTGCTGGACCTGCGCAACTCCGGCGACACGGCCGGCGATCGCGACCGCGTGGTCGGCTACGCCGCGGTGGCCTTCACCGAGGAGGCGCGCGCATGACCCCGGAGCACGGCGAGATCCTGTTGCGCCTGGCGCGCGCCGCGATCGGCGCGGCGCTCGAGCGCCCGCGTCTCGGCGTCGACAATGCGCCCTGGCTGCGCGAGCCGGGCGCGAGTTTCGTGACGCTGATGCGCCACGGCGAGCTGCGCGGCTGCATCGGCAGCCTCGAGCCCTACCGGCCGCTGCGCGAGGACGTCGAGGACAACGCGCGCATGGCGGCGTTCCGCGACCCGCGCTTCCCGGCCCTGACCTCGCGCGACTACGCGAGCATCGAGGTCGAGGTGGCGGTGCTGTCGGCGCTGACGCCGGTCGATCTGAATGACGAGGACGACGCCCTGGCGCAGCTGCGCCCCGGCATCGACGGCATTGTTTTTCAATACCGCCATCACCGCAGCACGTTCCTGCCCCAGGTGTGGGAACATCTGCCGGAGCCGCGCGAGTTCCTCGCGCATCTCAAGAAGAAGGCCGGACTGCCGGCCGACTTCTGGGACCCGTTGGTGAGCCTGTCCCGTTACACGGTATACAAATGGCGCGAGCGCGACCTGGCCGCGCCGCGCGGCCGGACATCATGAGCGCGACCCACGACAAGCCCTACCCCGGACGCTGGTGGCACCGCCTCGACGACGGCCGCATCCAGTGCGACCTGTGCCCGCGCGACTGCCGGCTGCACGACGGCCAGCGCGGCGCCTGCTTCGTGCGCCAGAACGTCGGCGGCGAGATGATCCTGACCACCTACGGCCGCTCCTCGGGATTCTGCATCGATCCGATCGAGAAGAAGCCGCTCAATCATTTCTATCCCGGGACCAGCGTGCTGTCGTTCGGCACCGCCGGCTGCAACCTGGCCTGCAAGTTCTGCCAGAACTGGGATATCAGCAAGTCAAAGGATTTCGACCGGCTCGCCGACCAGGCCTCGCCCGACGACATCGCCGGAGCGGCGCTCGCCTACGACTGCAAGAGCGTCGCCTTCACCTACAACGATCCGGTGATCTTCGCCGAGTACGCGATGGACGTGGCCGACGCCTGCCACGCGCGCGGCATCAAGACGGTCGCGGTCACCGCCGGCTACATCCACGCCGCGCCGCGCCGCGAGTTCTACGCCAAAATGGACGCCGCCAACGTCGACCTCAAGGCCTTCACCGACGAGTTCTATTTCAAGCTCACCGGCGCCCACCTCGCGCCGGTGCTCGACACGCTCAAATACCTCAGGCACGAGACCGACGTCTGGTTCGAGATCACCACGCTGCTGATTCCGGGCAGGAACGATTCCGACGAGGAGCTCAAGGCCGAGTGCGACTGGATCCGGCGCGAGCTCGGTCCGGACGTGCCGCTGCACTTCTCGGCCTTCCACCCAGACTACAAGATGACCGACGTCCCCGCGACCCCGCCGGCCACGCTCAGCCGCGCGCGCCGCATCGCGCTCGCCGCCGGGCTGCACTATGTGTACACGGGCAACGTGCACGACCCGGTCGGCGGCACCACCTGTTGCCCGGGCTGCTCGGCGCCGGTCATCGTGCGCGACTGGTACGAGATCCGCGATTACCGGCTCGACGATGCCGGCCACTGCCCGCACTGCCACGCGGCGATCGCCGGGCGCTTCGCGCACTTCGACCGCGGCTTCGGACGGCGGCGGATTCCCGTCGCGATCCGCGTGGCGTCGTAGCGGGAGCGATCTCCGATGGTGTTATGTAGGGTGGGCCCTGGCCCACCGCATTATTATTATCTTGTCGAATCGCCTTCGGCGATAAAGAAAACCTACCTGCGGTTCCCGCGCCCGCGCGGAAGCCCGCAATTAGCTTATCCATCATCGCCGATAGGCGATTCGACAAGATAATATTACGGTGGGCCAAGGCCCACCCTACATTAAAGCGTCAAACAACTGGAAAACTACTCCCAGGGCGGAAACTGCCCCTCCCCCGCCAGCGCATCCATCGCTGCGCCGAGCTCACGCATGTAGCGCTCGCGGTCGCCGCTCCACTGCAGCGGTTCGCCGACGAACACGTCGCAGAAGAACGGCACCAGCAGCGCCTCGCCGCGCGGCAGGGCCTTGCCCATGCCGTGCAGGAACACCGGCGTCACCGGCACCAGCGGCCGGCGCTCGGCCAGGTGGGAAATACCCTTCTTGAACTGCGCCCGGCGCTCGGGCTCGCCGCGCGAGCCCTCCGGGAACAGGATCAGGATCTCACCGCGGTCGAGCGCGGCGTAGCAGCCGGCGAGCGGGTCCTCGCCGCGCTCGCGCGCGTGCCGGTCGATCGGCAGGATGCCGATGATGCGCGTGGCGAACCAGGCGAGCCCGCGTCGGCTGAGAAAATAATCGGCCGCCGCCACCGGCCGCAGCCGGTCGAGCACCGACGGCGGGAACAGCGCCATCAGGCCCAGGGTGTCCAGGTGGCTGTTGTGATTGGCGACGACGATCGCCGGGCCCTGGATCGGCAGCCGGCTGCGATGGCGCACGTTGAGCCCGACGACCAGCAGCATCACCGGCCGCACGATCAGCAGGAAGAACGCGTGACGCAGCAGCCGGATCATGGATCAGTAATGCAGGTAGTACAGATAGTGGAAGAACAGCGGCGCCGTGTAGGTCAGGCTGTCGACCCGGTCGAGGATGCCGCCGTGGCCGGGCAGCAGCGTGCCGCTGTCCTTGATGCCGAGGTCGCGCTTGAGCGAGGAGATCGTCACGTCGCCGATGAAACCGGCGATCGCAATCAACAGACCGGCGCCGACCGCCTCGGCCGGCGAGAGCGGCGTGAGGTAAGGCGCCGCCAGCCAGGCGAGCAAGGTGGTGGTGGCGATGCCGCCGATCAGTCCCTCCCAGGTCTTCTTCGGGCTGACCTTGGGGATCACCTTGTGGCGGCCGAAGAGCTTGCCCCAGGTGTACTGGGCGACGTCGTTGAGCTGGGTGAGGAACACCAGGTACAGCACCAGCCCGGCGACGCCGCCGGCCGGGTTCTTGGCCAGCGGCAGCACCAGCAGGTAGGCGGCATGGGAGAGATTGAACACCGTCATCATCAATCCCCAGTGCAGCGTGCCGGCGGCGCGCAGGAAGCCGGTGGTCTCGCCGATCATGAGCATGCGCATCGGCAGAAACAGCAGCATGTACACCGGAATGAAAATGATGAACATGCCGTACCATTCGATCGCGACCCAATAGAACTGCACCGGAATCGCCAGGTAGGCCCAGAAGATCACGCGCCGGTCGGCGCGCCGCGTCGGGATCAGCGACAGGTATTCCTTGAAGGCCAGGAAGCTGACGAAGGCGAGGAACACCAGCGATGCCGTGCGGCTCAAGGAGATCGCGAAGGCGAAGATGCCGACCATGATCCACCACGAGCGCACCCGCAGCCACAGCTCGCGGTAATCGCGCTCCGGACGGAAGCGCTTGAGCGCGAAAGTCACGACGCTCGCGAGCACCAGCAGCGCGAACAACGCCGCCAGCGCCCACATCACGTTCGGCGTCAGCGTGCGGAACATCAGCGCGGCGCCTCGGCCAGCGCGCGGCGCGCGCGGTTGACGATGGTCGCCACGCTCAACAAGGCCACGACCGCGAGCAGCCCGGCGAGCCAGGCCCCGCCCGGCGCGCCCAGGCCCAGCGCCAGCGCGATCACGGCGAACACCAGCGCCCGGTCGCTCTTGCCCATCGGGCCGTCGTAGCGGCGGCTGGCGCCGATCTGCACGCCGATCACCCCGGTCATCTCGGCGATCAGCGCCAGCACGACCACGGCGACCACGCCGCCGGCCGCCACGCCCGGGACCAGCGCGAACGGCAGGTACAGCGCCGCGTCCGACAGCACGTCGCCGAGCTCGTTGAGGACAGCGCCGAGCCGCGATTGCATGCCGTGCTCGCGCGCCAGCATGCCGTCGACGGCGTTGAGCGCCATGCGCGCGAACAGGATCACCGGCACCAGCAGCAGCGGCCAGCGCGCCGCCGGCCACAGCGCGATCGCTGCGCCACCGGCAAAACTCAGCAGCATGGCCGCGACGGTGACCTGGTTGGCGGTGACGCCGGCCGCCGCCAGCCGGCGCGTGACCGGCCGCAGCAGGTTCTGAAACGCGGACTTGAGATCGTAGATGCTCGCCATGCCCCTCCCCGATTGTCCTTGAACGTTCTCAATCTCTGTAGGCGGGGCTTCCAGCCCCGCCGCGCACGTCCTCGACTCACATCGACGCCAGGACATGCCGCAGGCCTTCGACCGGCGGGGCAGGATGCCCCGCCTACAATTCTGATTATTCTTCCGCTTGCTCTGAGCCTCTACGTTGGGCTTTTTCCGCGCATGAGCGTCAAGCCGCGTCCCCACCGCCGTCGCCGCTGGACACCGGAAAATGACCGCGCAGGTGCTCGCCATAGGACTTGCAGGCGTCCGAGGTGGTGAAGATGCCGGCCAGCCGCCCGTCCTTCACCACCAGCGCCGAGCCGACGTGATGGCGCGCCATGTGCAGCAGCACGCTGTCGAGGCGCTCGCCGATGTCGACCACATAGGCCTCGAAGACCGCGACGTCGCGCACCTTGAGCTTGTGACCCGAGGGGATGCCGAGGCTTGGGCCGAGGGTCAGCTTGATGTCGCGGTCGGTGATCACGCCGACCAGCTCACCGCGGTCCTTCACGGGAAGGTGACGAATATCGTGCGCGGCCATCATTTCGCGCGCCTTGGTGACGAGCTCATCGACGTCGATGGAATACGGGAATGGGGTCATCGCCGACATGACCTGGGGGACCTTCTTCATGGGCACGGCTCCGAGCGGACTGGCTCAACTATACACACACTCCGGACGTCCGGGCGAGCGCCCGCGACCGCGGCTCAGGTGGCCTGCGCCGGGGTCGGGTCGCCACCCTCCCCCGGCTGCCGCACGCGCTGCCAGGAATTCTCGTTGCGGCTGACCTCGTAGCGCGCCCAGTTCGCGAATTCGGCGCGCGTGCAGGTGCCCGGCTGCCGGCGGCCGGTGCCGGCCAGGATCTTGTAGATCACCAGCTCGTCGCCGGCGCCGCGGCTGCCGGACTCGTCGACGATCTGGCGCACCGACCACTGATCGCCGTAGCGCCCGTTGCTGTAGCAGCGGCCGAGACCGACGTCGCCGGGAGGGACATCGCGCTCGTGGGAGTGCTGCATGGCGAGCGCGTAAATGCGCGCCAGATCGTCGCCGGTGATGTCGATGAACGAGTCGATCTGGCGCAGCGCGTAGTCGAGATCGGCCTGACTCGGCATGGCCTCGACACTGTCTTCGACACCGGCCGCGTCGCCGGCCTCGACCACCGGCGCGGGCGTGGCGCGCTTCGGCGCGCGCGCCAGGAACGCCGGGTAGCGGCGCCAGGCGAACGGATAATTGACCAGCACCGCCACCACCAGGATCACCGCCACGTTGATCATCACCGGCGTCAGCACGAAGCCATAGCCGAGCGCGTGCACCTCGGACCCGCCGACCACGGCGCTCAGCGCGGTCGCGCCGCCGGGCGGATGGATGCAGCGCAGGTAGTACATCGCGCCGATCGCGAGCCCCACGGCCAGCGCCGCCGCCAGCGTCGGATCGGGCACCCATTGGTAACAGGCCACGCCGATGACCGCCGACACGCCGTGCCCGCCGACCAGCGCCCAGGGCTGGGACAGCGCGCCGTGCGGAACCGCGAACAGCAGCACCGCCGAGGCGCCCATCGAGGCCACGATCCAGGTCGTGGCGACGGTGGGATCGAACATCAGAAAACTGACGACGAGAATGACCAGAATGCCGATCAGGCCGCCGGCCGCCGACAGCAGCTTTTCGGTATGACTCACCAGGCCGAAGCCCTCGAACCAGGCCGCGGCGGCGTGCTTCAACTTGGACCAGCCCTGCATGCGCACACTCTCCTCGCGCCGCTCGAACCGGCGCCGCAGGTCACCCGGGAGGGGATCACTCTGACGACCCGCCGGAGGGCGGGCCGATAATGCACCAAAAGCGCGCACTCTACCCAAATACCGCCGCCGCGGCAAAATACCGGGGCGCTCAGTCCGGGTGGCGCTCGCCGCCCTCGAGCGCGGCGATCACCTCGGCGTCGCTCACCTGCGGGAAGCTTGCGTAAAACTGACCGACCGCCCGGAAATTCGCCGGCGCCGCGAGACACACCGCTTCGTCGGCCTCGGCCTCGACCCTCTCGAGCGTGTCGGGCGGCGCGACCGGAATGGCCACCACCAGCCGCGCCGGCCGGCGCGCGCGCAGGCCGTGCAGGGCGGCGAACATGGTGGCGCCGGTCGCCAGGCCGTCGTCGACGACAATGACGGTACGGCCGACCAGGTCGATCGGCGGCCGCACCGGCGTGTACTGCGCGCGGCGCCGCCGGAGAATCTCGAGCTGGGCGCGCTTTTCGCGTTCCAGGTAGTCGGGGGTGGCACCGACGCTCTCGGCATAGTCCGCCACATAGGCATAGCCGGTCTCGTCGATGGCGCCGACCGCCAGCTCCGGGTTGTCGGGCGCCCCCAGCTTGCGCACCAGCACCACGTCGACCTCGCCACCGAGGGCGTCGGCGATCTGCCGGGCCATCGGCACGCCGCCGCGCGGGATGCCGAGCACCACCGGCCGTCGCCCGCGAAACCGCTCGAGAGCGGCGATGAGCTGCTGGGCGGCATCGTTGCGATCCAGGAAGACGGGCATGACATGAACCTCCTCGTCGTCGGAGGCTGGCGCCGGCGCAGCGCGGGTTCGCGCCGGCCGCCCGGGGCGGCGCTTGCGGTACGGTAGGACCCATACAGTAACCGATCCCGATACGCGATGTTCTTGACGGCGGTCATGCCGCCGCGGGCGATCACCCCCGTCCGCCGTCTTGGCGTTGTTGTCCGAGTGGCGTGCTTCTTGCAATCAATGCCTCATCGTTCATGCCCGCAAACCGTTGATTCGGCTTTGGAACCGAGACTTCCCCGAAAAAGCAGCTGTTTGGCGGAAGAAACTCAGCCTGAACATTAGTATTCCCTTATGTTTCCAGGGGGCCGCGCTGCGACAGCCCGGCCCCGGGCGCACAAGCCAAACAGGAGAGACCGCATGGCACAATTGATCAATGGCTTCACCGGCGAGGGCATCATCACCGTCAATCGGGTGATCCTCAAACCCGGCTACAGCGTCGACGACCTGCAAGAGCGGGTCGCCTGCCTGTGCGAGAACGTCAAGACCTACCATTCCGGGACCGGCTTCATCGGCGGCTTCGTCTGCCTCAACAGCGGCGCGATCTCCAACGAGGGATCGACCGTCGGCCAGGCGGTGGCCAGCCCGCTCAAGGACAAGGAGGCGTTGATCGTGACGTTCTGGCGCTCCTTCGCGGAGCACGAGGAATCGCACAGGAGCCCGACCTTCCGGCCGCTGTTCGATAAGGTCCTGGAGCTGTGCGAGAACGGCAACGAAGAAATTGCCTACACCATGCTGTGGTCCGGCATGGCCTACTCGGCCGACGAGGCGCGCGCCGCCCAGGCCGCCAAGGCCAGGTTCGGCAACCAGGCCGCCTGAACCTTCCGCACCGGAAAACCCCGGCGCCGCGCCCGCGGCGCCGGGGCTTTCCCCTTACGCCCAAGCATTTCGCGTGCATTTTCGGTAAACTGGCTGGCCGTAAACGCCTGCACCGAAAGAATGCAACGCCGTCCGATCCGTTCTTACCACGATTCCGGCCGACACCATCCTGCTCTCACGCGGGGGCATCGTGCTTGACGCCCCGCCCGACTCCCGCGTGAGCGGCGGTGATCAGGCGCGCAGCGAGCGCCTGGCGAAGCTCCACGACGCCCTCCAGCAGCGCATCCTGATCCTGGACGGCGCGATGGGCACGATGATCCAGCGCTACACGCTGGAAGAGAAGGACTATCGCGGCGAGCGGTTCGCGGACTGGCCGTCGGACCTGCGCGGCAACAACGACTTGCTGACGCTGACCCAGCCGCGGATCATCCGCGACATCCACACCGCCTACCTGGACGCCGGCGCCGACATCCTCGAGACCAACACCTTCAATTCGACCTCGGTCGCGATGGCGGACTATCGCATGGAGGCGCTGGCCTACGAATTGAACCGCGAAGGCGCGCAGCTGGCGCGCGCCGCAGCCGATGCGCACGCGGCCGCCGATGGCGCGCGGCCGCGTTTCGTCGCCGGCGTGCTGGGGCCGACCAACCGCACCGCATCGATCTCGCCGGACGTGAACAATCCCGGGTTTCGCAACGTCAGTTTCGACGAGCTGGTGGCCGCCTATACCGAAGCGACGCGCGGCCTCCTCGACGGCGGCGCCGACCTGCTCCTGGTCGAGACGGTGTTCGACACGCTGAACTGCAAGGCGGCGCTGTACGCCATCGACCAGTACTTTTCCGCGAGCGGCGCGCGCGTGCCGATCATGATCTCGGGGACCATCACCGACGCCAGCGGCCGCACCCTGTCGGGCCAGACCACCGAGGCGTTCTGGAACTCGATCGCCCATGCCCGGCCGCTGAGCGTCGGCCTCAACTGCGCGCTCGGCGCCAAGGAGCTGCGCCAGTACGTCGAGGAGATGGCGCGCGTCGCCGGCGTGCACGTCAGCGCCCACCCGAATGCCGGCCTGCCCAACGAGTTCGGCGGCTACGACGACACGCCCGAATCGATGGCCGTGCAGCTCAAGGAATGGGCGCAGAGCGGCTTCCTCAACATCGTCGGCGGCTGCTGCGGCACCACGCCCGGCCACATCAAGGCGATCGCCGAGGCGGTTCGCGAGCTGCCGCCGCGCGCCCTGCCCGATCTCGAGGTCCGCTGCCGGCTGGCCGGGCTGGAGCCGCTCAACATCGGCCCTGACACCATGTTCGTGAACGTCGGCGAGCGCACCAACGTCACCGGCTCGGCGGCCTTCAAGAAGCTGGTCCTCAACAACGACTACGACAAGGCGCTCGACGTGGCGCGCCAGCAGGTCGAGAACGGCGCCCAGCTCATCGACGTCAACATGGACGAGGCGATGCTCGACAGCGAGGCGGACATGGACCGCTTCCTGAAGCTCATCGCCAGCGAGCCGGACATCGCGCGCGTGCCGATCATGGTCGACTCCAGCAAGTGGTCGGTGATCGAGGCGGGCTTGAAATGCATTCAGGGCAAGCCGGTGGTCAACTCCATCAGCCTCAAGGAAGGCGAGGAGAAGTTCATCGAGCAGGCCGGGCTGGTGCGGCGCTACGGCGCGGCGGTGGTGGTCATGGCCTTCGACGAGCAGGGCCAGGCCGACACGCTCGCGCGCAAGATCGATATCTGCGCGCGCTCGTACAAGATCCTGACCGAGCGGGTCGATGTGCCGCCCGAGGACATCATTTTCGACCCGAACATCTTCGCGATCGCTACCGGCATCGAGGAGCACAACAACTACGCGGTCGACTTCATCGCGGCGACGCGCGCGATCAAGGCGAAGCTGCCGCACGCCCTGGTGAGCGGCGGCGTGAGCAACGTGTCGTTCTCGTTCCGCGGCAACAACGCGGTGCGCGAGGCGATTCACTCGGTGTTCCTCTACCACGCCATCCAGGCCGGCATGGACATGGGCATCGTCAACGCCGGCCAGCTCGCGGTCTACGCGGACATCCCGGCCGAGCTGCGCGAGCGCGTCGAGGACGTGGTGCTCAACCGCCGGCCCGACGCGACCGAGAGACTGCTGGAAATCGCGCCGAAATACGCCGGCGAAGGCGGCAAGGTCGCGGCCCAGGACCTGGCCTGGCGCGACGCGCCGGTCACCGAGCGCATGACGCACGCGCTGGTGCACGGCATCGACGAGTACGTCGAGGCCGACACCGAGGAGGCGCGCCGGCAGTTCGATCGCCCGATCCAGGTGATCGAAGGCCCGCTCATGGACGGCATGAACGTGGTCGGCGACCTGTTCGGCGCCGGCAAGATGTTCCTGCCGCAGGTGGTCAAGAGCGCGCGCGTCATGAAGAAGGCGGTGGCCTACCTGATCCCGTTCATCGAGGCCGAGAAGACCGCCGACAGCCGCGCCAAGGGCAAGATCCTGATGGCGACGGTCAAGGGCGACGTGCACGACATCGGCAAGAACATCGTCGGCGTGGTGCTGGCCTGCAACAACTACGACGTCATCGATCTCGGGGTCATGGTGCCGGCATCGAAGATTCTCGATACCGCGCGCAAGGAGAAGGTCGACATCATCGGCCTGTCGGGGCTGATCACGCCGTCGCTCGAGGAGATGGCGCATGTCGCCAAGGAGATGCAGCGCGAGGGCTTCGACATTCCGCTGCTGATCGGCGGCGCCACCACCTCGCGCGTGCACACCGCGGTCAAGATCGCGCCGAACTTCCAGCACCCGACGATCTGGGTGAAGGACGCCTCGCGCGCCGTCGGCGTCGCCTCCAACCTGCTCAGCGACGAGCTCAAGGCCGACTACGTCGCCAAGGTCCGCGCCGAATACGACGAGGTGCGCGAGCGTCACAAGGGCAAGCGCGCCGGCGCGCGCATGCTCACGATCGCCGAGGCGCGCGCCAACAAGGCGCCGATCGACTGGTCGGGCTACACGCCGCCGCGGCCGGCCGCGCCCGGCATCACGGTGTTCGACGATTATCCCCTGGCCGAGATCGCCCGCTACATCGACTGGACGCCGTTCTTCCAGACCTGGGAGCTGCACGGCCGCTACCCGGCGATCCTCCAGGACGACAAGGTCGGCGCCGCGGCCACGCGGCTGTTCGACGACGCCCGGGCGATGCTGAAGAAACTCATTGTGGAAAAGTCGCTCAAGGCGCGCGGCGTGATCGGCCTGTTCCCGGCCAACCGCGTCGGCGACGACGACATCGAGATCTACACCGACGAGTCGCGCAGCACCGTGTCGATGACCGTCCACCACCTGCGCCAGCAGGACGAGAAGCCGCCGGGCCGGCCGAACCGGTCGCTGGCGGATTTCATCGCGCCCAAGGAGACCGGGATCGCGGATTACCTCGGCGCCTTCGCCGTCACCGCCGGCATCGGCACGGAAGAACTCACCAAGGCCTACCAGGCCGGGCACGACGATTACAACGCCATCCTGGTCCAGGCCCTGGCCGACCGCCTGGCGGAGGCCTTCGCCGAGGCCTTGCACACGCGCGTGCGCCGCGAGCTCTGGGGTTATGCCGCCGATGAACAGCTCGACAACGAGGCGCTCATTAAAGAACAGTACCGCGGCATCCGCCCGGCGCCGGGCTACCCCGCCTGCCCCGACCACACCGAGAAGGCG
>DASWHF010000123.1:0-8271 GCA_036393295.1 Acidiferrobacterales bacterium | reverse complement strand
TCAAGGGTCTGGTGCTGCGCGGCTCGGTGCTGCGCACGGCGCTGCTGTTCGCCAACATCGCCGTCGCGCTGTACATGATGCCGTTCGTGATCCACGCCATCGGCGACCGCTGGTACGGCATGTGGACCCTGATCGGCACCTTCATGGGCTACTACGGCTACCTCGATTTCGGCTTGTCGGTCGCGGTCCAGCGCTTCATCGCCGGCGCCATCGGCCGGCGGGACGATCAGGAGATCAACCGGCTGTTCACCACCAGCCTGGTGATCCTGGCATTGCTCGCGACGCTGGCCGTGGCCGTCACCTTCACGATCGGCGTCCTGGCGCCGCGCTTCTTCACCGATCCGGCCGAGATCAGCGTATTCCGCTGGGTGCTGCTGCTGCTCGGCATCAACATCACCGTGACTCTCCTGATGGCGCCGGTAAACGGCATCATGACCGGCAATCTGCGCTATGACCTCGCGACGTACATCGACCTGACGAAGCTCGCGGTGCGTACCGTGCTGATCCTTTATTTCATCGGTGCCGGGTATTCAATCGTCGCGCTCGCGTTTATCACGCTGATCACCGATGTCGGCGGCAATGCGGTCAAGATCCTCGCGGTGCGGCGCATGTTCCGCGGCTTGCGCGTCGGGCGCGCGCACTTTGCGGCGGCTCAGCTGCGGCCGCTGTTCGGTTACGGCGGGAAGGCCTTCGTCAATCAGCTCGCCGATTTGATGCGCTTCCAGATCGATCACCTGGTGATCGCGGCCTTCATCAACCTGTCGGCCGTCACGCTGTTCAATATTGCCGGACAGCTGGTGTATTACTTCCGCATGCTTATTGGCGCCTTGCTGGGCGTGTTGATCCCGGTCTACGCGCGATATCAGGCGACCAACGACCGTGAGGCGGTGTTCCGAACGTATTATTTCGTGTCGAAACTGGCCGCGGTCATCGCCGTGATCGTCGGCGGCGCGGCGCTCAACTTTGGGCGCGAGTTCGTCGTGCTATGGATGGGGCCGGGTTACGTCGACGCCTACGGAATACTGGTCCTGCTGATCGTGCCGACCATGCTCTATGCCACCCAGCAGCCGTCGCAGAGCCTGATCTACGGCCTCGGCGCGGTCGGCACGCTCGCCAGGGTGTCAATCGTCGAGGCCGCGGCGAATGTGCTGCTGAGCCTCGCCCTGGTCGGCCCCTACGGGCTCACCGGCGTGGCGCTCGGCACGGCGGTTCCGCTGACGTTTTATGCGCTGTTCCTAATGGTGTTTTCGAGCCGTCTGGCGGGCGGCAGTGTCGCGACCTACTTGCGCCGGGTCGGGCCGGTGTTGCTGCTGGGCGTCGCGGTGCAGGTCGTGACCGCACTTGCCCTGCACGAGCTGGTGCTCGACAGCTGGAGCGCGCTGATCACGACGGCCGCGATTGCGCTGTCGATTCAGGGCCTGGTCATGCTGTTCCTGGGGTTCTCGGAACGGGAGCTGCGATTGATATGGGACACCGGTCTCAAGGCGCTGGGCCTGGCCGGCGGGGTGGGACGCTGAGGTGGCGGGGGCGCGCATGGCGGTAGGGCTGTCGCCGTTGCTGCGACTCGCGGGCGGCCTCGTCTCGCCCGGCGGCCGGCGCGGCCGGCTGTCCATCCTGATTTATCATCGGGTCCTGCCGGAACCGGACCCCATGCGGCCGCACGAGATCGACGCGGCGACCTTCCACTGGCAAATGGCCGCGCTGCGCGGGCACTTCACTGTCCTGCCACTCACCGAGGCGGTCGAGCGCCTGGCCGCGGGCGGCCTGCCGCCGCGCGCCGCGGCGATTACCTTCGACGACGGCTACGCGGACAATGTCGACATCGCCTTGCCGATCCTGCAAGGCCTGGGCCTCAGCGCGACCTTTTTCATCGCCACCGGCTTCCTCAACGGCGGGCGCATGTGGAACGACAGCATCATCGAGGCGCTGCGCATCGCGCCGGGTGCGCGCGCCGATCTGACCGCGCTCGGTCTCGGTGAGCACGATATCGGCGACATGGCGAAGCGTCACGCGACGGCCGCGGCGCTGATCGGCAAACTCAAGTACCTGCCGGTGCTAGCGCGCGGCGCCGCCGTCGAGCGCCTGACCGCGACGCTAGGCGTGCGCCTGCCCGACGACCTGATGATGACCGATGCCGGCGTCAACCGCCTGCACCGGGCCGGCATGGGCATCGGCGGCCACACCGTGAACCATCCGATACTCGCCGGCACCGATCCGGCCGACGTGCGCCGCGAGATCGCCGTCGGCCGCGAGTATCTGGAAGGCCTGCTCGGCGAGCGCGTGGCGCTGTTCGCCTACCCGAACGGCCGGCCGCACCAGGACTACCGCGCGGAACACGTGAAGCTGGTGAAGGCCCTGGGCTTTCGCGCGGCGGTCTCGACCGCCTGGGGCGCGGCGCGCCCGGGCGCCGATTGCTTTCAACTACCGCGCTTCACGCCCTGGGACCGCAGCCCGGCGCGGTTCATTGCGCGCCTGCTGCTCAATGTGCGACACGCGCCCAATGCGGCGGTCTGAATCCCGGGGTCTGCGGATTTCGTGATGAGCGGTGCAGCGTGTCGCGCCGTCGGGCGAGTCCGTCGCTGCGGATGGCTTGTGGCTACGGCGTACGTGGCGCGAAGTGGGTGTTCCGGGCGATCCCGGTGCGGAGGAAGAATCTCGACGGAGCCGCTTGCTTGTCTTGCGATCAGCCAGTAGAGTTGCGGGCAAAGAGCAGAATCAGCTCGGCTGCACAGGGAAAAGTCGGGCGCGCGGATCTTCGATGCCAGGTCGTGCGCTCGAACGCGCATCGACAAGACGACAAAGGATCGCAAGAGCGAGTATCGATCCCGCCGGTGCGAGACAGGCAGTGTACGCTGCACTGTGACGTTTCACGCCCGGCATCATCACCGGCAACATCAAGATCTCTCGAGGCGCGAACGTGATGAATATGCCCATTTTGGTATTCGGCATGCCTCGGTCCGGGACAACCTGGATCGGAAAGATATTCGACAGCCATCCGGACACTGTTTACCGGCATGAGCCGGACAGTGTTCAGCGCATCGCGGGCCTGCCATTTGTCCCGAGCCTGACGGAAGCGGCCGAGTACGAATCACTCGTCAGGGAATACACGAAGCGCATCCCTTTGATCCGAACCCTCAAGACCTGTGGCAAGCCTCCGACTTTCAGGAAGTCCTACTATTCAGCCACCCGGCGGGCGCTCATCCAGGGCGGTCTGCTCATGGCGCGCGCGTTTGATCGGATCCACAAGGACTCGCGCGTCCTCGGGGTTCCGACGGCGAACGGCCGTTTGCAGACCCGACTCGTGTGGAAGTCGATAGAATCGCTCGGGCGCCTCGGTGTCATCCTGACCGCAGTCCCGGAGGCGAGGGCGGTGCACCTTCTGCGCCATCCTTGCGGATACGTCGCATCGGTGTTGCGGGGGGAGGCGCATCGCCAGTTTGTCGACCGCCGTCCTTCGAGCGACGATTACGATCTGCTCGCGAAGTTGATGCAGACCGAGCAGGCGCGCCGCCGAGGCCTGACGTTGGAGCAGTTGAAGGCCGCATGGCCGGTCGAACGCCTGGCGTGGCGATGGGTTTTGCTCAACGAAAAGGCGATGGAGGACACGCAAGGCATCGGTCGCTGTGTTACAGTACGTTACGAGGACGTGTGTGCGGAGCCCGTGAAAGCCTCCAAGGCGTTCTTCGGCTTTGCCGGCCTGCGATGGGATTCGCAGACCGAGAGTTTTATCGCGGCGAGCACGACGACCGATAACGCGTCTTACTACAGCATCTTCAAGCATCCCGCGCAGGCCGCCATAAAATGGAAGAGCGAACTGGACCGCACGTCCATCGACAAGATTCGCCAAATCGCGGAGAACAGCCGCGCCGGCTGTTTGTATTTTGACGAAGAACGGGCGTAGTGGCCGCCACCACGGGAACGGCGATAACCGCTTCCTCCGCCGTGGGGTACTTGAAGTCTGTCGTGTGTTGAATGTCGACGGCGCAGGAGGCATGGGGTTTCGCGCTCTTGGCTATCCATGTGGTGAACGCGCCGGGCTGTCCGATTGGCCCGAGGACCGTGGGCGAGCACCGTGGGAGCGAGCTTCGCATTTCGCCGCGCCGCGCCTGCACCGCTATCGTCATGCGCGGTGACGGTTTGCGCGTCGCCGGCGGAAATTTCCGCGCAGCAGGCTTCGGAATCGGCGCATGGGCATGACATCCGGCTGGTGGCGGTCGGCGCGGTCGGCGTGGGCGGAGCTCGGGTGGTTGAACGGGTCGCTCTACGCGGCCGGCAGGCTCTTGTCCTCGATCGGCTTGGAGCTTTATCGATATCACCTCGTGGCACAACCGGTGCCCGCCGGGCCGCTGCTGCCGCCGCACCGCGGTGCGCAGTTTCAGGTTCGCCCGATCGGGCGCGGCGACCCGGCCATCGCGACGATGCCGCGCCCGGCACAGGTGATCGCTTCCCGTTACGATCAGGGTGCCGTGTGCCTGGGCGCGTTCGACGGCGCGCGGCTGATCGGCTTTATCTGGTTGCAGCTCGGTCCCTACATGGAGGATGAGGTGCACTGTCGCTTCCTGCCGGGCCCGGTGCACCAGGCCGGCTGGGATTTCGACGTCTACGTCGACGAGCGCTACCGGGTGGGCCCGGCGTTCGCGCGGCTGTGGGACTCGGCCAACGCCTACCTGCGCGAACGCGGTATCATATGGACCATGAGCCGGATCTCGACCTTCAACATGGCATCGGTCGCCTCTCACCGACGGTTGCGGGCGCACTTCCTGGGCAGCGCGGTCTTCGTGCGCGGGCGCTCCTGGCAGCTGATGTTGGCCACGATCGCGCCGTTCCTGCATCTGGGTTTGGGACCGCGCCGCTATCCCGAGATCCGGTTGCGGGCCCCCGAGTGACGGTGCCGGCCATCGCGATCACCGGGATTCCAGTCGGAGCGGTGGCTCAACTCACATCATGCGCCCGCAGCCACATCTCCAGCATGAGAAGGTTCCAGATGCTCGTGCCATAGAACGCCGCGTGATCGGTGCGATGGCGGTGCAGCAGCCCGTCGATGTACTCGGGGCGCACGTAGCCGCGGCGCCGGAAGGCCTCGATGTGGTCCCGGGCCAGTGTCTGGAGCGGCGCATGTTCCTTCAGCCAAACGCCGAACGGCAGACCGAAACCGTGTTTGGGTTTGTTGATGATCTCGCGCGGAAGAAAATCGCGCAGCGCGCGCTTGTAGTAATAGCGCAGGCGCAGGCCGCTAAGCTTCAGATTTACCGGGATGCGTGTCGAGAATTCGACCAGCGCCGGATCGAGCATCGGGTAGCGCACCTCTATCCCCGAGGCCTCGCACATGCGGTTGACCTTGCGCAGGTCGTTGTCGGCAAGGGCGATCTTCCAGTCGAGGTACAGCATGCGGTTGAGGCTCGCGCCGGTCGGTGCGCGGCGGTAGGTCTCATCCAGCATGCGCAGCGGCGCGGCGGTGTCGACATTCTCCAGGAAATCGTCGGTCAACACCTCGCGCAGCGGGTTCATGTGCAGTGGGTTGTAGGTTTGCAGTCGTTCGGGCAGCGGGATGTTGGCCTGACGGATGTAGCTGGCAAGTTTGCGCAGCGGCGGGATGCGCTCACCGCCGGGAAAACGACGCACGAACGGCTCGATCAACCCGCGCCGCAACGGTGCGGGCAGCCGCCCGTAGGATTCGAAGACCTTCTGCTTGGCGTAGCGCTCGTTGCCGGCGAATAGCTCGTCGCCGCCGTCACCGGCCAGCAGGATCTGGATACCGTCGTCGGCGGCGACACGGCCGCACCAGTACACGGCCAGCGCCGAGGCGTTGCCGAACGGTTCGTCATAAGTTTGCGCGATGACCGGCAGCGCCGTCATCACGTCCTGGGGCGTGACATAGTGTTCGCGCGCGTCGAGCCGGAAGCGTCCGGCGGCGATGCGCGCGTACCCGATCTCGTCATAGCCCGGTACGGCGAAACCCATCGAATAGCTGCGCGCCGGGCCCTTGCCAAGCTCGGCGAACAGGCCGGAGACGGTCGAGCTGTCGAGCCCGCCGCTCAAAAACGCGCCGGTATGGGCGTCGGGCTCGCAGCGCCGCACCGCGTCGCGCAGCAGGCGCGCCAGTTCCTGCTCATGGCCGGTGAATCCGCGCGGGTCGCGATCCTGGAACGTGGGCAGCCAGTGATAGTCGAGTTGCGTCGCTCCGGCGGCGCAATGCAGGTGCTGCGCCGGTTCGAGCTTGGACACGCCGCGATAGACCGTTCCCGGGCTGGGGACCATGTCGAAATACAGATAATGGAAGATCGCCTGCGGGTCGATGCACGGCGCGAAGCCGGGGTAGGGGTGCAGTCCGTCGAGCGTCGAGGCGAACACCACGGCATCGCCCACCGAGGTGTAGGCGAGTGGGCGGATGCCCATCGGATCGACGCCCAGCGCCAGGAACGGCTGGCGCTCGTCGATCAGTGCGGCGGCGTAGTCGCCGTCGATCGTCGACCACAGCCGTTCGCCGAGCCGATTCCAGGCCGCCGCCAGGGCGGCGGCATGTCCCTGGTTGGCGGCGAGTTCGGCCAACGCGGCGTCGCGCCAGTGGGGACGGCCGGTTACTGCTGTCAACACATGGTCGTGTTGGTAGAGGGTGGCGCGGCGCGTGTCGCTCACCGCCAGGGCGGCGCGTTGTCCACAGACGACGCCGGTCACACCGGCGGTCGGAGCGACGCGCGCCGCCATGCGTGACACGATGTGCCGCGCCGCATCCACGTCGGCATCGCCGCCCAACCAGCCGCACAACCCGGCCATGCTCGCTTCCCCGTTATTGTCTGTAGGCCGTGAACGGGCCAAGCCTGGTCTAGCGGCCGTTCCAAGCGCCGCGCTCAACGAGCTGCTGCTTCAAGTCCGCGGGCGGATCGCCGTGCTGGTAGGCGCGGCGCGCGTGGCTCAAGGCCTTGGCGATCTCGCCCGTCTCCAGGTAGAGCTTGCCAAGGTGGTAGTGGACGTCCGCGGAATTCGGCGCGATCTTCTCGGCGTCCAGGTACTGGCGCAGGGCGGCGTCATACCGGCGTTTCTCTTGCAGGTGCTGCCCGTACAGCAAACGGGTCTTGGCGTATTGCGGGGCAAACTCGATACCCTTCTGGAAGTAATAATCCGCATCGCGCTCGCGCCACGCACCGCGCTCGATCTCGCCGATCAAATCCGCGACCGACTGATTCTTCGACACGCTAGGCTGGCAGCCGGGGTGCTTTTCCAGGAACTCCGCCATCGCCACCAGCGCCTGCGGGTGATTCGGGAACGCGCGCAAGGTGTAGTCGTAATCGCCCCAGACGCGACAGTATGCGCCCTGCCTGAGGAACAGCTCGGTCTTCGGACCGAAATGATGGGTCTCGACCAGGCCCCGCGAGCCCTTGGGTGGGTTGTAGTAGTCGAAGGGACCGTACTGACCAGAGCCGGCGTCGGCGTATGCGGAAGGCGTCAGCAGCACCGCGATGAATACCAGCGCGAATCTCACGAACGATGAGTCTCCCATGGACTTGCCTCTGACGAAGTGGTCTCGCTCTCGGCGCAGGCGCGCAGCAATGACGATGCACAGAAAATACCGCGAGGTGGCGAACCCCGGGCAACCCCTTTGGATACCCCGCGGCCCCTGTAGGGGGCCAGAATTTTTAATGTGATTTCAATCTATTACAGATGTTCCGGCCTTGTCAAGGACATGGCGCACACCGTGGCGGGGGCGGGAAACCGGCATGCCAATCGTCGCGTCACGCGCGCCGGAGTGGTTGCGGCACATGATCCGTGCAGATTCTCCGACGAACGGTGGTTGCGAACGTGGCGGTTGGCATGGCGAATTTTTGCGCAGCCACCTATCCGGCATCCCGCTCCGTAAATCTGATTTCCATTTTAATTTCATGTGCTTCAGCTATCGTTACGCCCGATAACAACGAAGGCAGCGTCGCGCGACGAGAGCGGCGATTCGGGGTGAGGGAATGACTCGGTAACGATAGGAAGTTTCGATGACGCGACACGACGAGTTCCGGCGCCCTGCCCCGATGGCGCAGTGGTTCCGCATTGCGGCCCTTGCAAGCTTTTCCTTCATGCTCGTCGCCTGCACCGGCGGCGCCGACACCTATCCGGCGGGCAGCACCGTCCCGTCCACCAATCCGCCGCCCCCGTCGCCGCCCCCGTCGCCGCCCCCGTCGCCGCCCCCGTCGCCGGACACCAGCGCGCCGAGCGTCAGCATCGCCAGCCCGAGCGGCGCGACCACCGTCACCGCCAGCCCCATCACCGTCAGCGGCAGCGCCT
>DASWHF010000122.1:0-2368 GCA_036393295.1 Acidiferrobacterales bacterium | reverse complement strand
ACGTCCACGCCCAGGGCCGGCGCGATATGCCGTGCCGGGATATCCGCCCCCGCGCGCCAGGCCCGCATCGCGTCGCGCTTGGATTCACCGCCGACCATGAACAGCGCCCGCCGCGCGCGGCTCAGGCGCGCGGCGCTCAGGCTCACGCGCTCCGGCGGCGGCTTCGGCGCCGTGCGCACCGCCAGCACGTCCGCGTCGCCTTCTTTCGAACCCAGCGGATGGCCCGGAAACAGGCTGGCGATATGGCCGTCCTCCCCCAGCCCGAGCAGCACCAGATCGAACTCCGGCGCGCGGCGCAGGATTTCGGCATAGCGCTGCGCGCCCTTTTCCGCGCCATGCTCGGCCGGGACGGGATGGATGTTCACCGGGGGAATCCGGATGTGGTCGAGCCAGGCGCGGCGCGCCATGGTGTCGTTGCGCCCGGGATCACCGCGCGGCAGGCAGCGTTCATCGCCGAAATAAATCTGCCACTTGACCCAGTTCGCCCCGCACTCGCGCAAGCGTTCATAGGCGTCCTTCGGCGTGTTGCCGCCAGCCAGCACCAGGTGAAACACGCCGCGCGCCGCGATCGACTGGCGCGCGGCATCGAGGATCAGCGCCTGCGCCTGCCCCGCGAGCGCGGCGGCATCCGGGAACACCTGCCAGCGCGTCGTCGGTGCCGGGGCAATCACGCCGTCAGATCTCGTTGCGCCAGACCTGGTCTTCGCGCTCGAACAGGCGCCCGGCCTCGCGCGGGCCCCAGGACCCGGCCGGGTAGGTGGCGATGTACTCGCGGCGGCGCGACCAGTCGCGCAGGATCGGATCGACCACGCGCCACGCCCATTCGACCTCGTCGAAGCGCAGGAACAGGCTGCGATCACCCTCGACGACGTCCAGCAGCAGCGTCTTGTACGCCTCCATCGTGGTCGCCTGGGTCGGGCGATACGAGGCGTTAAGGCGCACGATGCGTGTGTTCATGCCGAGGCCGGGTTCCTTGGCGTGCAGCTCGATGTGCATGCACTCGGTCGGCTGCATCGACAGCAGGATCCAGTTGGGGTCGATGTGCGCCGCGCCGGCGTCATGGAACAGCAGTTGCGGCGGATGGCGGAAGCGGATCGCGATGAGCGAGGAATTCTCGGCCAGGCGCTTGCCGGTGCGCACGTAAAATGGCACGTTGCGCCAGCGCCAGTTGTCGATGTAGAACTTGGCCGCCACGAAGGTCTCGGTCGCCGAACCCTTGGCCACGCCCGGCTCATCAAGATAGGCCGGTACGTCCTGGTTGTTCACGCGCCCGGCGGCATACTGGGCGCGGTAGGCGTGGTCGCCCACGCCCTGCGGCGGGATCGGGCGGATCGAGCGCAGCACCTTCACCTTCTCGTCGCTGAGGGCGTCGGCATCGAGTATTGCCGGCGGCTCCATCGCCACCAGCGTCAGCAATTGCATCAGGTGATTTTGCAGCATGTCGCGCATGGCGCCGGCGGTGTCGTAGTAGCCAGCGCGCCGGCCCACGCCTTCCGACTCGGCCACGGTGATCTGCACGTGGTCGATGTAGTTGCGGTTCCAGATCGGCTCGATCAGGGTGTTGGCGAAACGGAACACCAGCAGGTTCTGCACCGTTTCCTTGCCGAGATAGTGATCGATGCGGTAAATCTGGTCCTCGTCGAAATAATGGTGCAGCTTCGTGTTCAGCGCCTGCGCGCTGGCGATGTCCTCGCCGAAGGGCTTCTCCACCACGATGCGGTGCCGGCCGTGGGTGCGGCTGATGCCGATCTTGCTCAGTTGCTCGATCACCGTGAGAAAATCGGACGGCTTGATGGCGAGGTAGAACACCATGTTCTCGCACACGCCCATGCGCGGCTTGCTGAGCTCGTCCATCATGCGCTGGTAGGCCTGCGGATCGTTGAGGTCGCCCATGACGTAATCGAAGCGCGCCTCGAAGCGCTTGAACACCGCGGCATCGAAGCCGTCGCCGAGATGCTCCTGGATGCTCTGCTTGAGAAAGCCGAGCCATTCGCTCAGGGTCCAGTCGCGCCGGGCGAAGGCCAGGAAGCGCAGGTCGGCGTGCAGCCGGTCGGCGGCTTCCAGTTGGTAGAGCGCCGGCAGCAGCTTGCGCGCGGCGAGGTTGCCGGTGGCACCGAAGATGACGAAATAACAGGGTCCGAGATCAGCCATGGTTTGCGCTCAGTCCTTGGTTTCCTTGGTGGCGTGCCCGCCGAAGCCCCGGCGCATCATGGCCAGCAGCTTGCCGGCGTATTCGTCCTTGCCCTGGCTGGCGAAACGCATCATGAGCGCGAGGCTCATGACTGGTGTGGGTATGCCCTGCTCGATGCCCTCGATCGCGGTCCAGCGGCCCTCGCCCGAATCGCCCACGAAGGGTGCTATGTCCTTC
>DASWHF010000121.1:0-3023 GCA_036393295.1 Acidiferrobacterales bacterium | reverse complement strand
TGCAACGGCCAAGTATCGGCTGCTATGACTAAACTGCATTGAAGTGATCGATTGCCGGGGACTCGGAGCAATCTCGTACGTGGCGCTTGGCTCACTTAGAGAGACAAAGACAGCACTCCGTCGACTTTGCCGTACGCGTCCGGTGAAGGCCGCCTTCCTGGCGGGTATCGCGCGTGAGATTGTGTGCCCGGTAATTGGCAAGTCAACGGGCACAGATGTCGACGGCAACGGTTCTTTCGGGTGTCGAACGGCGGCGGCGATGGACGCCGGGCGATAAGGCACGGATTGTCGCGGAGAGCCTGGCGCCGCTGGCGATCATCGCCGATGTCGCGCGACGGCACGATGTTCACCCGAACCTGCTGCATGCGTGGCGCCGGGAGGCGCAGAGCGGCGGGCCGGCGTTGGCGCGAGCGGGCGCGGGCCGCTTTGTGCCGGTCGCTCTGGCGTCGGGCATGCCGGTTGGCGCGAGCGGCGCGGCCGTTGTGTGGCCGGCGATGGTCGAGGTGGTGTTGCGCAACGGCCGGGTGCTGCGCGTGCCGGAGGGCGTCGCGGCCGGTCGCGCGGCGAGCCTGGCGGCGGCGCTGGAAGGCATCGAGCGATGATGCCGCTGGCAAGCGGCGTTCAGGTCTGGCTGGCGGCCGGCCACACCGACATGCGCCGGGGCTTCGACGGCCTGGCGCTGCTGGTGCAGGAGACGCTGCAGCGGGATCCGCACGGCGGCCACCTGTTCGTGTTCCGGGGCCGGCGCGGCGGACTGATCAAAGTGCTGTGGCATGACGGACAAGGGCTGTGCCTGTTCGCCAAGCGCCTGGAGCGCGGCCGCTTCATCTGGCCCCAGGCGGCGGGCGCCGCGGTGACGATCACGCCGGCGCAGCTGAGCTATCTTCTGGAAGGGATCGATTGGCGGATGCCGCAACGGACCTGGCGGCCGCAAGCGGCCGGGTAGCGGCGCGACCAATTGACTCAGGCCGCATATCGGGCGCGCGTTTCAAGGTCGATTGTGCTTTCATCATCGGCGTGACCGACACGCCTATTTCGCTCCCAACCGACCTTGCAGCCGCGCATGTGCTGATCATGGCGCAGCGCGAGGCCCTGGTCGTAGCGGAGGCGCGCGCCACGGCAGCCGAGAGCGAAGCGAAGCTGCGTGCGCTGCAGATCGAGCAGCTCAAGTTCACGATCGCCAAGCTTCGCCACCAGCAGTTCGGCCAATCCTCGGAGCGCAGCGCGATCCTCGAGCAGCTCGAGCTTCAGCTGTCCGAGTTGCAGGAGGACGCGTCGCAGGCCGAGACGGCGGCGCAGCAGGCGGCGGCGCGCGCCAAGGTCGAGGTGCGCGGCTTCGAGCGCAGCAAGCCGGCGCGCCGGCCGCTGCCCGAGCATCTGCCGCGCGAGCGGATCGTCCATCCGGCGCCGTCGGCGTGTCCCTGCTGCGGCGGGACCTTGCACAAGCTCGGCGAGGACGTGACCGAGACGCTGGAGCTGATCCCGCGCCAGTGGAAGGTGATCCAGCACGTGCGCGAGAAGTTCTCCTGCCGGTCGTGCGAGGGGATCACGCAGCCGCCGGCGCCGTGGCATCCGATCGCGCGCGGCCGGGCCGGGCCGCAGCTGCTGGCGCACGTGCTGTTCGCCAAGTATGCCCTGCATCTGCCGCTCAACCGCCAGAGCGCGACCTATGCCCGCGAAGGCATCGAGCTCGACACCTCGACGCTGGCCGATTGGGTCGGCGCGGCGGCAACGACCTTGCTGCCGATCGTCGCCCTGATCCGGGCCCATGTCTTCACGGCCGAGCGCATCCATGCCGACGACACGACCGTGCCGGTGCTGGCCAAAGGCAAGACGCGCACCGGCCGCCTATGGACCTACGTGCGAGACGACCAGCCGTTCGGCGGCAGCGCCCCGCCGGCGGCGGTCTACTTCTACTCGCGCGACCGCGCCGGCGAGCATCCGGAGCAGCACCTGGCCGACTACGCCGGGCTGATGCAGGCCGACGCCTATGCCGGGTTCAACCGGCTCTACGCCGCCGGGCGCAAGCCCGGACCGATCGTCGCGGCGATGTGCTGGGCGCATGCGCGGCGCAAGTTCTTCGACCTGGCGCGGATCGCCAAGGCGCCGATCGCGATCGAGGCGGTCGAGCGCATCGATGCCCTGTTCGCCATCGAGCGCGCGATCAACGGCAAGCCGCCGCCGGAGCGCCGGAGCATGCGCAACGAGCATAGCCGGCCGCTCGTCGTCGCGCTGGAGGCATGGCTGCGCGAGCAGCGCCGCAAGCTGTCCGCCGGCAATCAGCTCGCCAAGGCGATCCAATACAGCCTCAACCGATGGAGCGGCCTCACCCGCTTCCTCGACGACGGCCGCCTGTGCATGTCCAACAACGCCGCCGAGCGGGCGGTGCGCGGCATCGCCGTCGGCAGACGCAACTGGACCTTTGCAGGCTCCGACGAAGGCGGCCGCCGCGCCGCCGCCATCTACACGCTGGTCGAGACCGCCAAGCTCAACGACGTCGACCCGCAGGCCTGGCTCGCCGATGTCCTCGCCCGATTGCACGATCACCCGGCAAAGCGGATCGACGAGCTGCTGCCCTGGAATTGGCAGCGCGAGCGCCAGCACAAAGCTGCCGCATAGCCGGTCCGGCTACACCCCGCAGGCCAGAGTCAACCGCCTTCTCCGCGGCCTTTACCGGACGCGTACGGCATTGCCCAACCAACCAACTCTCCAACTGCGTTTACACCCAGATGGCCGATTTTCCACCTTGGTAGTTCGACCGCGTTCCACAAGCGCTCTGCGATTGAATCATTTGTGCCGCCATAAAGCACATAATCCAGCGTTTGAAGCGCCGAAGTTCCGGCTGCTGTTCGCTGGGGATATATGTACTTGGTCAAGGCTGCTATCTTCTCTTCGGCAGTATACTTGCGCCCTCCTGGCAAGTTGACCACCTCGTTCGGGACACGCAGTGCGTGGTCACGTATCGCGTATACGCGGCAGAAGACCTCGTACATGTCTTCTTCCGTCAGGTGCAAAATCGCATC
>DASWHF010000120.1:0-5475 GCA_036393295.1 Acidiferrobacterales bacterium | reverse complement strand
ACAAGGTCGTTGCCGATCTGGGTATGCTCAACTCCTATGTCGGCCTTACGCTACCGCTGATCGCCTCAGCGACGGCGACATTCCTGTTCCGGCAGTTCTTCCTCACCATCCCGGACGAGCTGGTCGAGGCGGCGAAGATCGACGGCGCCGGGCCGATGAAGTTCTTCCGCGACGTGGTGCTGCCGCTGTCGCGCACCAACATGGCCGCCCTGTTCGTCATCCTGTTCATCTACGGCTGGAACCAGTATCTGTGGCCGCTCCTGGTCACCACGGACTCCAGCATGGACACGATCGTCTACGGCATCCGCCGCATGATCGTGACCTCGGACGCCAACACCGACTGGCACATCGTCATGGCGACGACGATGCTGGCCATGCTGCCGCCGGTCTTCGTGGTGTTCGCGATGCAGAAGCTGTTCGTGAAGGGCCTGGTGGAGACCGAGAAATGAGCTTCAGGCTCTAGGGCGCGGGGGAAGGATGGCGACGGTCGAACTCAAGGGCGTGCGCAAGACCTACGGCACCACGAAGGTGATCCACGGCGTCGATCTCGAGATCGCCGACGGCGAGCTGGTGGTGATCGTCGGCCCCTCGGGCTGCGGCAAGTCGACGCTGCTGCGCATGGTCGCGGGCCTGGAGGTCATCACCGAGGGCACGATCGCGATCGACGGCACGGTGGTGAACCAGCGCGAGCCCAAGGACCGCGACATCGCCATGGTGTTCCAGAACTACGCGCTCTACCCGCACATGAGCGTCTACGACAACATGGCCTACGGCCTGCGCAACCGCGGCATGAACCGCGACGAGATCGACCGGCGCGTGCGCGGCGCGGCGGCGACGCTCGAGCTCGGCGCCCTGCTCGAGCGCAAGCCGCGCCAGCTCTCGGGCGGTCAGCGCCAGCGCGTCGCCATGGGCCGGGCGATCGTGCGCGAGCCCAAGGCCTTCCTGTTCGACGAGCCGCTGTCGAACCTCGACGCCAAGCTGCGCGTGCAGATGCGCGTCGAGATCAAGAAGCTGCAGCGCCAGCTCGGCGTCACCAGCCTGTACGTCACGCACGACCAGGTCGAGGCGATGACCATGGCCGACCGCCTGGTGGTCATGAACGCCGGAATCGCCGAGCAGATCGGCACGCCGATGGAGCTCTATGCCAGGCCGGCGACCGTGTTCGTCGCCGGCTTCATCGGCTCGCCGGCGATGAATTTCCTGCCGGGCCGGCTCGAGGGCGGCGCGGTCACCCTGGCCGGCGGCGCCAGGCTGCCGGTCAACGGCAGCGCCGCTTCCGCCGGTGGCGACGTCACGCTCGGCATCAGGCCCGAGCATGTCGAGCTGAACCCTTCCGGCGCGCCGCTGCGCCTCAAGGTCGAGCTGATCGAGCATCTCGGCGCCGAATCGCTGATCTACGGCAAGCTCGAGGGCGGCGGCGAGCTGACGGTCCGGATCGACGCCGAGAAAGAGGTCGCGATCGGCTCGACCCTGGCGCTCGGCGTCACCACGCGGCATCTGCACCTGTTCGACCGCGCCGGCGGGGCGAGGCTGAACTAGCCCAACTTCCGCATTTTCGCATGGTCGAATGAATGTTTCCAACGACTTAAGGTCGTTGGTTGGCACTACATTTGTCGTCAGGCGAAGTTCATGCGCAGGCGCTCGGGTAGGCGGATGCCGAGGCGGTCGATGAGGGCGGCCTGGGCACGATCGGGTCGCACGACGCAGCGCAGGCGCAAGTCACGCTGCGGCACGGTCGCGGTGGGCAGAACGATGTCGGTGCTCTGGATCGCGGCGAGTTCCTGCAGGATGGTGCGTGGGCTGTTGCCGAGGCCGGCGCGGCTCTGCCATTGCTCGAGCGTCTTCCACAGCACATAGGCGAGGAAGCAGACCAGGATGTGGGCCAGAACGCGATGCTCGAGCTGATGCCAGATTGGCCGGATCGACAGGTCGCTCTTGTGGATGCGGAAAGCGGCCTCGGCATCGCTGAGCTGGATGTAGGTCCGCCACAGCGCGTCGGGCGTCCAGTCGCGGATGTTGGTGCGCAGCACGTAGCAGCCTTCGCTGTGGCGTGCCCAGTCGTCCCATTCGGCGCGGATCGACCAGTCGAGCCTGAAGCCGGCGGGCCGCGCGGGATCATCGATGAGGCGGATGGCGTAGCGCCCGGCGGCGCGCGTATTGCGGCCCAGGAGCCGGCCGATCTGCCGCTCGGTGGTGGCGCGATCGACCGGTTTGCGCGCCCGCGCCAGGCGTCCTTCGAGACGCACGAGCGCGGTCTCGATGCGCTCGACGAAGCGGGCGTGCATCGCCTGCTCCTTCTGCTGGCGATCGGCCGAGCGCACCAGGAGGAAGGTCTCGCTGCCCTCCGGGCCGGTGCACAGCTTGGCTTCGACGCCGTCGCGCACCTGCTGCCAGTCGCGTGCGTCGGCGAGCTGCGGCGCCAGCTTCTTCAGCTCGCTCTTGTTCGCCCCGATCAGATAGCGCCGCTCGCTGCCCTGCAACCAGGCGACGGTTTCCGCGCTGCTCATGCCGCGGTCCATCACCCAGACCCGCTGCGCCCGGCCGTAGCGCTGCTCCATCGTGTCGACGATCTCCTCCACCGTGGTCACGTCGGTGCGGTTGCCGGCGAACACCTCGTAGCCCAGCGGCATACCGTCGCGCGTCACCACCAGGCCGATGCATACCTGCTTGCAGTCCGGCCGGTGATCGCGGCTGTGGCCGCGCTGCGCCATCGGGTTGGCCGCGGCCTCACCCTCGAAGTAGGTGCTGGTCACGTCATACAGCAGCAGCTCGTAGTCGAGCGCGAACAGCTCGCCGAGGCGCTGCTTCAAATGCTCCTCCAGACCCCGCTTGTGCACCAGCAGCCGGTCGAGCGCGCGATACAGTCGGTCGTCGTTGACCCGCTCCTCGGCTACGCCCAGCAAATCGCTCAATGCCGTCCGCCGGTACCAATCCTCGGCGATGTGCAGTTCGCTCGACGGTTCGCACAGCCGTGCGATCACCAGGATCGCTGCCATCGTCGACCACGCCACTTGCTCGCGACCCGACGCCAGGTGCTCCGCACAGAAGCGGTCCAGCCCCAGCGCGCACCACAGCCGCCAGCCAAGCCAGACATCGCCAAACTGCCGGCCGCGTTCCAGCCGCACTTGGTCCAGTCGAACCGCCACCGGATCTCCGGACCCTGCCGAAGCCTCGAACAATTCGAATTGCTCCGGCGCGCCGGTAATCTGCAACGCCAGCCGACGCGCCCGGGCACGACCCTGACCGTCAAGCTCGCCAAGCTGCGCGACCGTCTCCTGCACCACCTTGCGGCCGCGGCGCACCGAACGAACCAGGCGCCAGTACGTGTGCGTCTTACCGTCTTTGCAGATCGTCGTGTGCCGCAGGTACACGCCGCACACATCGCACAACACATCGCCCGAACCAACGGGGTAGGTTGGCACTACACGCCACTTCCGGGCGCTCAAGCCACCACGCGACAGACAACAGTCAGGATTATCAATGCACCGCGATAGGCTGCCGCTCAGAAAGCAGCCAAAAAAACCTTCCGCACAGGTCAAACTGCGGAAGCTAGGCTAGCGTCACCGCCATGGTGCGGTTCTGTCTCATTTCTGCCGACCGAGTTACGGGGGCGCGTGGCCGAATTAGCCGCGCGCCGATCGCATCGCACCTGCCTGGCGCCCGCAGCGGCGCCGCCACCCGTAACTCAAGGTCTTGGCCGTCATGTGTTCCGACCAGTTTCCGTCCCAGGCGTATTTCCAGCTAGAGGGGCCGTCCGAGCCCCAGTTCATCTCCCGCGTTCTCCAGGTCCTGCAGCTTCGCGACGCGACGATCCTGTCTTTCGCGTGCGAGCGCAGCGGCGACAGCTTCCAGTTGTCGGTGGTCCTGGGCGACGCGCATCGCTGCCGCCTCGACGTGCTGGCGGCGCTGCTGCGCCGCATCGTCGGCGTGGTGTCGCTGCGCTGGCATGTCGAGGCGAAGCGGGCGGAGCTCGCGGCGCGTGACGTGACCGGGTTGCGTCGGGTCTGAGCGATTCAGGCGCGTTTACGCGGCCGTCGCGATTAGTTAAGACTGTAGCCCGGTTCGACGGAGGCTGGCGTGGCATCGGTGCCTAGACGGACGCGCGAGCGGCAGTACCAGATATTGCTCGATCAATCCGCGTCGCGTGGAGACGAGCGGCTCGGCGTGATGACCAGCGAGGCTTGGCGCACGGACCCCAAGCATCTCGTGTTCACCCTGGCGCGCTACAAGTTCGTCGCGCAGATGCTCGCGGGGCGCGAGCGGGTGCTGGAGGTCGGCTGCGGCGACGCCTTCGCGACCCGCATCGTGCGGCAGCAGGTGAAGTCGCTGACGGCCGTTGATTTCGATCCGGTGTTCATCGAGGACGCGGCCCGGCGCTCGGCGCAGCCCTGGACCTTCGACCTGCTGGTGCATGATCTGCGCGACGGCCCGGTGCCGGGCCGCTACGAGGCGCTCTATGCGCTCGACGTCCTGGAGCACGTGCCGCCGGCGGACGAGAGCGCCTTCCTGCAAACCATGCTGGCGGCGCTCGATCCCCAGGGCGTCGCCATCATCGGCATGCCCTCGCTGGAAAGCCAGGTTCACGCCAGCGAGCAGAGCCGCGTCGGCCACGTCAACTGCAAGTCCGGCCCGGACCTGAAGAGCCTGATGCAGCAGTATTTCCACAACGTGTTCCTGTTCGGCATGAACGACGAGGTCGTCCATACCGGGTTCCACAAGATGGCTCACTACCTGCTTGCGGTCTGCGCCGGCAGGCGGCCATCTCCGTATGCGGTGGCGCCGCATCCGGTGGCGCCATGAAGCGCAGCGGCAAGCTGCTGATCGTCGGCGGGTCGGGTTTCGTCGGATCCGCGGTCGCGCGGGCCTGGCGCCTGAGGCCAAGCATCACGACCTACTGCAACCGGCCGCTCGCCGGCGCCGAGCGCTTCGACATCGCGCGCGAGCGGCTGGCCGACCGCTTTCTGCAGCCGGGGCACGGCTTCAGCCATGCGATCCTGGCGCATGGCGCGACCACGCTCGAGCGCTGCGCGCTGATGCCGGAGGCGCGCGCGATCAACGTCCGCGGCACGCTGCAGGCGATCGACGACCTGGTCGAGGCCGGCGTGCATCCGGTGTTCCTGTCGAGCGACGGCGTCTTCGACGGCACGCGGGGGCGGCGCACCGAGCAGGACGCGCCGAACCCGATCCTGGCCTATGGCCGCCAGAAGCTGGCGGTCGAGGCGCATCTCCAGGCGATGACGACGCCGTGGACGATCCTGCGCCTGACGCGCGTGATCTCGGGTGCGGATCATCCGCGCAACCTGCTGAGCCAATGGGTCGGGATGATCGAGAAAGGCACGCTGATCCGCTGCGCGCGCGACCAGATCCTGGCGCCGGTCGATCTCGCGTATGTCCTGCAGGCGGTCGCGTTCGTCGTCGGCGAGGGCGTCACCGGCCTGGTCCACCTGTCGGGGCCGGAGCTGGTTACGCGCGCCG
>DASWHF010000119.1:0-30929 GCA_036393295.1 Acidiferrobacterales bacterium | reverse complement strand
GAGATCACCTCTGAATACGGCCGACGGGTACCGGGCCGGCAATCTTACACCTTAAAACAAAAGGGGTCCGGGTTGCCCCGGACCCCCACATTTACAGCGTTACGGCTCGATTACTTGACCAGCTGCACGTACGGGACCTTCTTGAGCTCCCACTTGCCGGTGTTGCGGTCGTACTTCGAGTTCACGAACACCTTCCAGTTCTTGTCGTCGATGAAGTTGTAGTCCATGCGATAGTAGTAGCCCGGGTAGCGGGTCTCTTCGCGGAACTGGATGTGCTTCATGTGGGCCTCGGCCGCGATGATGCGATGGTAGTTCTCCCACGCGCGCAGCAACTCGTGCAGGTCCTTGGCGCGCATCTTCAGGGAGTCTTCCTTCAGCATCTCGAGCTTCTCTTCGCAGATCTCGAGCATCTTCTTGTTGGTCTGGTACCAGGTCGCGATGCCCGCGCAGTACTCGTCCATGATCTTCTGCAGGCGGAACTGCAGCATCTTGGGCGTGATGTAGTGCGGGTTGATGTCGATCGCCGTGGTGTAGTCCTTGTGCTCCAGATAGGTCTTCACCGGACGGTAGATCTCCTCGACCAGCTCCTGCACGCTGCGGGCCATCTCCGGCTTCCAGCTCTTGTTGTCCAGCACGAACTTGACCATGCCCTTGGCGGCGATGCGGCCTTCGGCATGCGAGCCCGAGGAGAACTTGTGGCCGGAGGCGCCCACGCCGTCACCGGCGGTGAACAGACCCTTCACGGTCGTCATGGAGCGATACCCCCAGCTCCACTCCTTGGGCGCGCCGACGTCGGTCGGGCCCGAGACCCAGATGCCGGCGCAACCGGCATGCGAGCCCAGCAGGTACGGCTCGGTCGGCATGATCTCGGAGGGCTTCTTGTCCGGCTCGATGTTCTCGCCGGCCCAGATGCCGCACTGGCCGATGGTCATGTCCAGGAAGTCTTCCCAGGCCTCGGCCTCCAGGTGCTTGACCTCTTTCGGGGTCATGTTCTTGGCCAGGTTGGCCAGCGCCGTCGGGGTGTCCATGATGATCGGGCCGCGGCCCTCGCGCATCTCGGTGAGCATGACGTGGTTGCGCAGGCAGGTGCCCGGCACGCCCTGGCCGTACTCGCCGAAGCGCGCCTTGTCCTTGATGACGTCGCCGCGCAGGGCGTTGTAGTCCTCGCCCGCGCCGTTCGCCACCTTGGCCTTGAACAGCAGGAACCAGGCGCCGACCGGGCCGTAGCCGTCCTTGAAGCGGGCCGGCACGAAGCGGTTTTCCATCATGGTCAGCTCGGCGCCGCACTCGGCGGCCATCGCGTAGGTGCTGCCTGCGTTCCACACCGGGTACCAGGCGCGGCCCGTGCCCTCGCCGACGGAGCGCGGACGGAAGACGTTCACCGCGCCGCCGCACACCAGCAGGCAGGCCTTGAACTTGTAGATGAAGAGCTTGTTCTCGCGCACCGAGAAGCCGGCAGCGCCGGCCACGCGGGTCGGGTCGTTCTTGTCGGTGACCAGGCGGACGATGAAGATACGCTCCTGGATGCGATCCATGCCGAGCGCCTTCTTGGCGGCCTCGGCCACGATCCACTTGTAGGACTCGCCGTTGATCATGATCTGCCACTTGCCGGAGCGCACCGGCTTGCCACCCTGGGTCAGCGGCTTGCCTTCGTCGCCGGGCTGCTTCCAGACCGGCAGACCCCACTCCTCGAAGTGGTGCACGGAGTCGTCGACGTGACGGCCGACGTCGTACACCAGGTCTTCGCGGATGATGCCCATCAGGTCGTTACGCACGTAGCGCACGTAGTCGGCCGGATCGTTCTCGCCGCAATAGGTGTTGATCGCGGACAGGCCCTGGGCCACGGCGCCGGACCGGTCGATCGCGGCCTTGTCGACCAGCTTGACCTTGATGTCGGTGCCGTCGATCCAGCGCATGACCTCGAACGCCGCGCCGCACGCGGCCATACCGCCGCCGATGATGAGGATGTCGACTTCCTCCTCGATGATCTGCGGATTGCCAAATGTACCTTCTGCCATGTCTCTATCTCCTGTCGGCGACCGGCCAGGGCTCTCGGCCCCTCGCGGCACGACCGCCGGATGTTGAAAAGTCGCTTAGCCGCCGATCAGCTGGCTGCGGTCGGTCTTGTGGATGCTGTCCGGCGTGAAGAAATCAATCGCGTCGAGCTTCGACAGATCGGCCTTGGGCTTGTTCTCGTAGGGCTTGATCGAGCCTTCCGGCGTGGTGCGGATCGGAAACTTGAAGCGCTTGATGTTGCCGTTGCGGAACTTGATGGTCCACATGATCGAGTCCGTCCCGCGCAGCGGCTGTACCGAACCGCCCAGCGGCACGACGTCGGCGTAGTGACGGCATTCGATGGCCTGTTGCGGGCAGATCTTCACGCAGGAATAGCACTCCCAGCACTGCTCGGGTTCCTGGTTGAAGGCCTTCATGGCGTGCCCGGTCAGGGAGCCGTCCTTGTCCAGCAGCATCAGGTCATGCGGGCAGATGTACATGCAAGCGGTTTTGTCCTGACCCTTGCAGCCATCGCATTTGTCGGTACGAACGAATGTTGGCATCGTTGCTCTCCGTCTAGGTTATCGATTTCAATAAGTTAACAACAAATCCTCTGGGCTTGGCGGCGTCGATCGGGTTCCGGTGTTCAAGGAATCGCGCCAGGATGGCGCTCCCACAACCGGGTTTCGATCGGCGCCGCGGAATCACTTGGCCGAATGGCCGCTCATCTTGATCTCCACCTTCTCGGTGAGGCCGGCGTAGTACTTGCGCAGGATCGTCAGCACCTCGGGACGCGAGAACTCGGCCGGCACCTCGGCGTTCTCCGACAGTGCCTTGCGCAGCTTGGTGCCCGACAGCAGCAGGCGGTCGCCGGCCTCGTGCGGGCAGGTGCGCGCGGAGGCCATGCCGCCGCACTGGTAGCACCAGAAAGTCCAGTCAATCTTGAGCGGCTTGGTCTCGAGCGCGTCCTTCGGGATCTCGTCGAAGATGTGGTGCGCGTCGAACGGACCGTAGTAGTCGCCGACGCCGGCATGGTCGCGGCCGACGATCAGGTGCGAGCAGCCGTAGTTCTGGCGGAACAGCGCGTGCAACAGGGCCTCGCGCGGGCCGGCGTAGCGCATGTCGAGCGGGTAGCCGGACTGCACCACGGTGTTCTTGACGAAGTACTTGTCGATCAGCATCGCGATCGCCTCGGAGCGCACCTCGGCCGGGATGTCGCCGGGCTTGAGCTTGCCGAGCAGCGAATGGATCATCACGCCGTCGCAGATCTCCACGGCCACCTTGGCCAGGTACTCGTGGGAGCGGTGCATGGGGTTGCGGGTCTGGAAGGCGGCGACGGTGGACCAGCCTTTTTTCTCGAACAGCGCGCGGGTCTCGGCCGGTGTCATGTAATTCGGATACTTCTTGGGGAATTCGCCCTGGGAGAGGACTTTGACCGGGCCGGCCAGATTCACGTCACCTTGTTCCATCACCATCTTGACGCCGGGATGCTCCAGGTCGGCCGTCTTGTACACCATCATGCATTCGTGGGCCTTGTCGATGGTGTATTTTTCGGTGACCTTCATGGTCGCCATGGTCTCGCCGGTTTCCGCATCGACCAGCGCCACGTCCGAGCCGGTCTTGATCCCCTGGGCGGTCACCTCGTCGGTCGAGAGCGTGATGGGGATGGGCCAGAACAGGCCGCTGGCCAGCTTCATCCCGTCGCATACCCCCTGCCAGTCGGCCTTGGTCATGAAACCGTCGAGCGGGGTGAAGCCGCCGATGCCGAGCATGATCAGGTCGCCGACCTCGCGCGAGCTGATGCGCACTTTGGGGAGGGTCCTGGCGCGCTCCTGTTCCGCCTTGAGCGCGGCGCCCTCGAGGAGCAGGGGTTTCAGGCGGTCGCTGCCGTGTGGTTTAACCAGTTTGCCCATGTCGGTAAGCCTCTGTTCCTCTTTCTATTTGGATGCGTCCCGGGTGCCGGCCCAAAAGCCGCCCCCCCCAAGAGCTTAATTCAAGAGCCGAAGATGACGTCGCAGCGCGTCTTTCAGGACGGCGCGAGCGCACGACTCTAAAGGGTTGCCAGACCCAAAACTAATTAGTATTACTGCAGTGGCACATAAGCCGCCTTTATTTTTATCGGATCTATTCAGCGATGAAAACGGGCCGGAGCGGGACGCCCGTGGGGCTGCTGAAAAAACGGCTGATGCGCAACTTAAGGCCGTGTAAACTGCGCCATTCTAACGCAATTTTCGACCCCGGGAAATTGACCGGGGTCACGAAACCGCCATGACTCCGATTACCGTCCGATTCTTCGCCAGCATCCGTGAAGACCTTGGCAAAGACGAAGAACACATTGATTCACAAGGCATTGCCACGGCCGCCGATGTCTGGGAGCGGGTTGCCGGCCGGCCCCTGCCGGCGCGCACCCTGGTGGCCGTGAATCAGCAATATGCGAGCCCCGGGCATCCGGTGAAGGCCGGCGACGAGGTCGCCTTCTTTCCCCCAGTAACCGGAGGGGAATTGCCGTGATCGTGCGAGTGCAGCGTGATCCCTTCGACCCGTGGCAGGAGCTCGCGGCCGCCGGTAAGCGCCTGGCGGCGGCCGGCGCGCATGGCGCCACCGCGGTGTTCGTGGGCAGCCTGCGGGATTACAACCAGGGCCAGCCGGTATCGGCCATGACCCTCGAGCACTACCCGGGCATGACCGAGGCCCACCTCGAGAAAGTCGGCCGCGAGGCGGCGGCGCGCTGGCCGATCCTCGATGCGCTGGTAGTACATCGCTATGGCGCCTTGACGCCGGGGGAGCCCATCGTGCTGGTCGCGGTGTGGTCCGCGCACCGCGACGCAGCCTTCGCCGCCTGTCGTTACATCATCGACGAGCTGAAGACGCGCGCACCGTTCTGGAAACGCGAACGGACCGCCGCCGGCGCGCGCTGGGCGACGCCGGAGGACTGACGGGCGGGGTGCGGGGACCGGGGCGGCCGGGAACGGTGCGGGTTACGGGGATGCCGCCGGCGGGGCGGCCGCGTTCTTGATCTGGCGATAACGCTCCAGTTCCTTCTGGTAGTGCACGCGCAGCGACTCCTGCTCCTTGCGCAGCACCTGGATATGCGCCTCGTGCTTGGCGATCTGCGCCTCCGTGTTGGCGACGCTCTTGCCGGCCTCCTCGCCGGTTTGTTTGCGCATGCGTTCGAGCGCGGCGGTGAGCGACTTCATGGTGTCCTGGCTCGCCGCGATCTGGGCATCGAGGTCGGCGATCTTGCGGTCGCGGACGAAGCCGATGTCGTCCTCGTGGCCATAAGTGGAAAGCAACAGCTTGTCGCGTCGTTCGGCCTCCTCGGCGTCACGCTTCTCCTGCTCGATCTCGGCCTTGCGGGTGTCGCGCTCACGCAGCTCGGCCTCGGTCGGTGGCGCGGCGATCTCCTTGGTCTTGATGCCCTGGCCGGTCATTTCGATGACTTTGGATTCCGCGCAGGCGTCCGCGGCGACGTCGCCGTAATGCCAGCGCCCCTGAGCGTCCTGGCACTTCTTGATCTTTTGCGCGCCGTCGGCGGCATGCACGGGAGGCGCGGCGAGGCTCAGCGCCGCCAGGCCGAACAGTATGATAGGGTACCTGGCCATGATTGATCCATTCTGCGGGTCGTCTGTCTCCAAGATACGATTGCGGCGCGAAAAGTCAATCGGCCGCGGGCGTTTGCCTGCCGGAACCGCTTCCCGGGCCGCTGAACGCGCGGTGGCCCCGGCGCCGCGATGATCCCGCTCGAGCAGATCCTGCTGTTCCTGGTCTCCCTGGTCGCCAATCTATTGTCGGCCTTCGCCGGCGGCGGGGCCGGTTTGCTGCAGCTGCCGGCGCTGATTTTTCTGGGGCTGCCGTTCGGCGTGGCGCTCGCCACACACAAAGTGGCGAGCGTGGCGCTCGGCATCGGCGCGACGCTGCGGCACGCACGCGAGGGGACGCTTGCGCCGCGGTTCTCCGCCCTCATCCTCGGCACCGGGCTGCCGGGGGTGGTGCTGGGCGCGGCCACGATCCTCAGCGTGCCGGGCCGCGCTGCCGAGGTCGCGCTCGGCATACTGACCGTCGGGCTCGGTGCCTATTCCTTTTTCAACCGGCAGCTCGGGCTCGGCCTGGCACCGGCCCACCGCGACCGCCGCGGGCTTGTGCTCGGCGGCCTCGGCCTGTTCGTGATCGGCCTGTTGAACGGATCGCTCACGTCCGGCACCGGGCTGTTCTGCACGATCTGGCTGGTGCGCTGGTTCGGCCTCGACTACCGGCGCGCGGTCGCCTATACGCTGGTGCTGGTCGGCCTGTTCTGGAACGGCGTCGGCGCGCTGACCCTGGGGCTGTTGGGCGAAATCCGCTGGGGCTGGCTGCCGGCGCTGCTGCTCGGTTCGCTGCTCGGCGGTTATGCCGGCGCGCACCTGTCCATCGTGAAAGGCAACCGCGCGATCAAGCGGGTCTTCGAGTTGGTCACGGTGCTGGTCGGGCTCAAGCTGTTGATCGGTTGAGGATGCGCGCCGGTCCGCGAGCGTTGCATGCGCCGGCGTTTGCGTTTATCTTGCGCCGGACCGCGCAACCGGCGACGGGGAGGAGCATGGGCATCACGAGCTTGTTGAGTTGGGGGCGTCGGCGCCGCAGCCTCGACCGGGCGGGTGCGTTTTCCAATGCCCTGGGACCGGGCGTGCATTTCCACGGCACCCTGGCCGGCCGCGACAACAGCATCGTCTTCGGCCGCGTGACCGGCCGGGCCGAGCTTGACGGCAGCCTGGTGCTGGCGCCGGGGTCGGTCTGGGAGGGCGATATCGCGGCCGACATCGTGATCATCGCCGGCGAGGTCGCGGGCAACGTCAGCGCACGGCGCAAGATCGAGCTCACCGCCACGGCCCGCGTCAGCGGCGACCTGGTGAGCCCGTCGATCGCCATCGCCAAGGGCGCCGCCTACGACGGCAGGATCCATGCCCCGCGCAAGACCCGTAAGCTGTATTTTGAGGATCGCCGCGCCCGGCTCGTCGGTCTCGCGCTGGTCGGCGCCGACGCCTGAGGCCTCGGCCGCCGGCGTCCGGGCGGGCTATTGTTGGGCGCTGCGCAAAGGATTAAGCTTGATTTAACGAGATTACTCTGCGGCGCCTCGGGCGCCGCCAGCCGCTGCCAGGATGCCGCCATGATCAAACGCAGGGCGCTCGACGAAGTCAGCAAGCTTCCGTCCATCATCGACCGGGACGCGGTCTACGTCGGCAATCTCGAGGGCCGCGACAATTACGTGGTGCACGGCGAAGTCACGGGTGACGCCGACCTGGAGGGCGCGCTGATGCTCGGCCCGGGCTGCCGCTGGCAGGGCAACATCCGCGCCGACGTCGTGGTGGTGCGCGGCCGGGTGATGGGCGACATCCAGGCGCGCGTCAAGCTCGATCTGCGCGCGACCGCGCGTGTCACCGGCAATGTCAGCGGCCCGCTGATCGCGATCGCCGACGGCGCCGTGGTGCAGGGCGAGATCGGCGGCGACAGCGTCATCAACCATTACCGCGAGCGCCGCACGCACTGAGCGTGCGCGACGCCGGTCATTCGCCGTAGGCGTCGCGATAGGCCTCGATCGCCGCCAGGTGGGCGTGCGATTCGCGCCGTTCGGCGAGGTAGGCGATCAGCGTGTCGAGATCGGCGATGCTCACCACCCGCAGGCCGTAGCGTTTCTCCACTTCCCGGACCGCCGACGACTCGCCGCTGCCGCGCTCCTGGCGGTCGAGCGCGATCGCCACGCCCGAGGCGGCGGCGCCGGCGCCGAGGATGATATCCATCGACTCCCGCACCGAGGTCCCGGCCGAGATCACGTCGTCGACGATCAGCACCCGGCCGGCGAGCGGGCTGCCGACGATGATGCCGCCCTCGGCGTGGTGCTTGGCCTCCTTGCGGTTGAAGGCATAGGGCAGGTCGCGGTTATGCCGCTCGGCAAACGCGATCGCGACCGCGGCGACCAGCGGGATCCCCTTGTAGGCCGGCCCGTAGAGCATGTCGAACTCGATGCCGGCGTGCAGGATGGCCCGGGCGTAGAAACCGCCGAGCCGCGCCAGCCGCGCGCCGCTGTTGAACCGGCCGGTGTTGAAGAAGTACGGGCTCACGCGCCCCGACTTGAGGGTGAACTCGCCGAAACCGAGCACGCCGGTATCGATGGCGAAATCGAGGAACTCGCGCTGATAGGCATGCATACGCTGGCTCGCGGTCGGAAGGACGATGGCGCCGCCCAGTGCGGGCCGGCGTCATTATACGGTCAAAACGCCTCGAGTGAATCGACGATCCCGCCGTCGGCGCGGCGCAGGACGAGTATCAGATCGGCATAGCGGCAGTACAGGGGCACCAAGGCGTAGTCGGCGGCGCTTCCGCCGTGGCGGTCGAGAAACGCCTGCCACCAGGCGGTGTGTTGCTCCGAGCGCTTGAGGTAGCTCTCCAAAGGAAGGCTGCGCTCGAACACCTCGGGGAGGTTGCCCGGTCCCAGCGGTTCGTACCGGTCACCGTGCTGATAGAGCGGGGCGCCCGCGAAGATGCTCCACTTCTTGAAGGCAAGGCGCTCGCCGGGATCGGCCGGCAGGCGCACGAAGGCGTAGGCGGGCGGGCGTTCGGCCGATTGCATGATCTCGATCGCCTTGTCGCCCACCAACGCGATCCGTTCGGGGGTGAGCGAATAGAAGGCGCCGTCGGCATAGGTGACCAGCGCGGTGCGCTGGTCGTGCACGATCCAGATGCCCCAGGCGAGCGCCGCGGCTTGTGCCAGTCCGATGAGAGTCAAATCGAACTTGAGCCCCTTCTTGCCGGGCTTGAAGACGATCAGGGTGAGCGTCGGGCCGAGCACGAGGTCGACGCCGGCGATGATGCGGATGCCCTGCCATCCCCCGTCGGCGGCGAAGAACGGCTGTGGATACCAGACGAAGACGATCATGCCGACCAGCGCCATGAAGATGGCCGCGCTGATGCCGAGATGGATGAGAAAGGCCTTGAACCGGGACATGTGCACGCTCTATCCTCCGTGCGGGGAATTATAGTCAGTGCCCACCGACCTTCAACAATCATGCGCATAGTGACCCTGAACCTCAACGGCATCCGCTCCGCGGCCAAGAAGGGATTCTTCGCCTGGCTGGCGCGGCAGCGCGCCGATGTCGTCTGCCTGCAGGAGATCAAGGCCCAGGAGGATCAGATCACCGACGCGATGCGCGCGCCCGCCGGGCTCACCGGCGTGTTCCGCTGCGCCGAGAAGAAGGGCTATGCCGGCGTCGGGCTGTTGAGCCGCCCGAGCCCGGACCGCATCCACACCGGGTTCGGGTCCGGCGAGCACGACGGCGAGGGCCGCTACCTGCAGGCGGACTTCGGCCGGCTCAGCGTGGTGTCGCTGTACCTGCCGTCGGGCTCGTCCGGCCCGCACCGCCAGGCGTCCAAGTTCCGCTTCATGGAGCGCTTCCTGCCGCATCTGAAAAAGCTGGGCGGCGACGGGCGCGAGTACATTCTGTGCGGCGACTGGAACATCGCGCACAAGGAGATCGACCTCAGGAACTGGCGCAGCAACCAGAAGAACTCCGGTTTCCTGCCCGAGGAGCGGGCCTGGCTCGGCGAGGTCTTCGACGAGCTCGGCTGGGTGGACGTGTTCCGCACCCTCAATCGGAAGCCGGACCAGTACACCTGGTGGTCGAACCGCGGCCAGGCCTGGGACAAGAACGTCGGTTGGCGCATCGACTACCAGATCGCCACGCCGGGGATCGCCGCCCAGGCGCGCGCCGAGCGCATCTACAAGGACAAGCGTTTCTCCGACCATGCGCCGCTGATCATCGATTACGATTTCGAGCTATGATCGGATCATGGTGAGCCCATCCCCGCGCTCGTGGCTGCAGGCCATCCAGGTCTATCGCCGGCCGCGCGTGCTGGGTATGTTGTTTCTCGGCTTCGCGGCCGGGCTGCCGTTCCCCCTGGTGTTCACCACCCTGTCGACCTGGCTGCGCGATGTCGGCGTCGATCGCACGACCATCGGCTTCTTCGCCTGGGTCGGCATCACCTATTCGATCAAGGTGTTCTGGTCGCCGGTGGTGGACCGCGCGCCACTACCGGGGCTGACGCGCGGATTGGGACAGCGGCGCGGCTGGATGTTGCTGGCGCAGGCCGTCATCGTCGCCGGCCTGATCGGCATGGCGACCACCGATCCGACGCAAAACATCGTGGCGATGGCGCTGTTCGCGCTGCTGGTGGCGTTCGCTTCGGCGACCCAGGACGTGGCGATCGACGCCTACCGCATCGAGGCCGAGGCCCCGGAATTCCAGGGCGCCATGGCCGCCATGTACCAGAGCGGCTGGCGCATCGCCGCGGCGCTGGTCGGCGGCGCCGGCGCCTTGTATCTCGCGGAATGGGTGACCTGGACGGCGAGTTATATCGTCATGGCGATCAGCATGGGCATCGGTATCGTCACGGTGCTGATCATCGCCGAGCCGGCGCGCGCCATCGCCCGCCGCACGGTGATGTCCGAGCAGCGGGTGATCGATTTCCTCGAGGGCGCGGCCCACCTGCCGGCGGCACTGCGGGTGCCGGCCGCGTGGTTCATCGGTGCCGTGGTCTGTCCGTTCACCGATTTCTTTCAGCGCAACGGCCGTTGGGCCCTGATCATACTGCTGTTCATCGCCGTCTATCGCATCAGCGACATCGTGCTCGCGAACATGGCCTACCCATTCTATATCGACCTCGGTTTCAGCAAGATCGAGATCGCAAACATCAGCAAGCTCTATGGATTCGCCATGACCATCGTCGGCGCCATGGTCGGCGGCGTGCTGGTGGTGCGCTACGGGGTGATGCGCATCCTGTTGATGGGCGCGATATTGGTGGTGCTCACCAATCTGCTGTACGCCCAGCTGGCGCTCATCGGCAAGAGTCTCGTCGGGCTCACCTTGGTCATCAGCGCCGACAATTTCGCCGCCGGCCTGGCCGGATCGGCGTTCATCGCCTACCTGTCGCGCCTGACCAACTCGGCGTACACCGCCACGCAGTACGCCCTGTTCAGCTCCCTCATGACCCTGGTGCCGAAATTCGTGTCCGGATTCTCGGGCATGATCGTCGACGGCTACGGTTATGTGCACTTCTTCCTCTACGCATCGACCATGGGCATCCCGTCCGTCCTGCTCGTGCTCTATCTCATGCGCAAGCTCGACCTCGATGCCGACCCGGCCGCGACACGCCTGCGCTAGTCCGGGGCAAAACAGCAAATCTGGTGTAGCCTCCGGATTGTGCCGACCTGTCGTGCTGCGTATGATCGGTGTACGGCATGCGCCGCCGGATCGCGCAAACCCTGGCAACGGAGTGTCGCCCCCATGAACCACGACCACTGTCCCGACAACGGCGACCTGCGCCGGCTGCTGGCGCGGCGCATGCGGATGCTGCGCGCGATGCGCGGCTGGTCCCAGGAGGTGTTGGCGGAATTGAGCGGCCTGCACCGCAACTACATCGGCCATATTGAACGTGCCGAGGTCAATATCGGTCTCGAAAACCTGAGCAAGATCGCGCGCGCCTTCGGCCTGCCGGCCTATGCCCTGCTCAAGGACGAGGGCGGTCTGGGATGTGGCGATTATCCGCGCGTGGAGGAAAGCGCGGCTTGGTATGTGGCGGACTGCGCTTGAGCCGCTCCGGGCGCTAGCCCACGGAGGTGCCCGCCAGGGATGGCGACTGTTCTGCGCACTCTGGATAAGAATGCGCGGCGAGTGTGCGGGGTTGGGTCCGGGCCCCTGGAAACAGGGCCCGGCGCAATCAGGCCGCGGCCCGGTCTTCGCGGCCTGAAACGGCGGGGTCCGAACCGAGTTCGTCGACTGTCTGCGACGCCAGGGAAGTATCGGCGGATGCGAGCGGGTCGCCCACTGTTTCCGCGCGGCGTGCCAGCACGCCGAATCCGACCGCGACAATCACGCCGACCGCCAGCCAGCTCAAGAGCAACCATACCATCGTGCCACCTCCTGTGTGTACATTAAGGTCTGTCCGGCGCAGCATCGCGCTCCGGTTTCCCCACCCTAAGATTCCTTATTTTCTTGGCCGCGAACCGCTGCGACTGTCATGCCAGCGTAACACCGCGACTCGCCACTTCCGAAAACGATTTTCTCCCAACGTGCTGTTCTGGCCGACAAACGGTGTGCCCGGCGAAGGGGCATCGTCATCCCGATAATTCGGTGGATTTCCGGTGGATGGCGGGTCACGGATCGCGGAAATACCCGATATCCAGCCTGGAGTTACATCAGACGCGTTAAATCATGGCCAGGACCCCGCGTTTTCGGCGAGACAGGCTAGAGTTGGCATAGTGCTTGCTCAGAATGGAGGTAACGGGATCCATCAAGAGCGTCGGTCCCTGGGAGCTTGCCATGTACCGCCTTGCTGAATTGGTGTTAGTACTTACTAATGTATGTGCCACCGGGTTGTGGGGTATGCGTCGTACCCTGCGTCTGGTCCGCTTCGCCGCGGTGCTGCTCGCGGCGTGGGTCGTGCCCCCGGCCTCGGCGGCGGTAACGGACGGTCAGTTTGGCGGCGAAATCGCCGTGCCGGCGTCCGCCGGCCCCAGCACGGCGACCGTGAGCGCCGACTTCATGCGCGCCATGCAGCATTTTCACCGCGGCGAATCGGCCGCGGCGCTAAATCTCTGGCGGCAGCTTGCCGATAATGGTGATCGCGAGGCCCAGTTCACGCTCGGTGCGCTCCACACCACGGGCGATCGCCAGGCCGGGATCGACCGCGACCTGCCGGCCGCGGCCGACTGGTACCGGCGCGCCGCCGAACTCGGGCATGGCATGGCGCAGTTCAATCTCGGGGTGTTATACGCCAACGGTTCCGGGGTTCCGCAGGATATGACGGCCGCCGCCCGCTGGTGGCAGCGGGCGGCGATCCAGGGCCATGTCGAGGCCCAGTTCAATCTCGGCCTGCTGTACGCCCAGGGCATGGGTATCGCCGCCGATCCGGTCGAGGCGGCGCGCTGGTGGGACCTGGCGGCCAAACAGGGCTCTGCCGCCGCCCAGTTCAACCTCGGCGTCATGTACGTAAAGGGCGAGGGCGTCGACCTGGATCCTATCGAAGCGGTGCGTCTGTGGCAGCTCTCGGCGCGTCAGGGATTCGGCCAGGCCATCCATATCCTGAAAACACTCGATCTCGCCGAATAACGGGTGCCGGCAGGTTCGACATCCTTCTCACAAAGCAAGTCCCTGCCGTCCACGACAGCCGCCTGCGAGTAAAAACTCGCAGGCGGCTGTAAGTTTTTGTTTTCCCGTGTGCTTATCGTTGTTGCTTATCCTGTGTTGCGGTCGGCCGCCGGAAGCCGCACAATGGCCGGGCACTCAGGAGAAAATAAGAAAATCCTGATAAGCGGTAGCCAAACATAACCATCCACGAGGAGAACCAAGCGATGTCAAAGCGCATCAAGAAAGGCGGCGTGCTGCTCGGCAGCCTGCTGGCCGTATTCACCTGGATCGGCGCCGCCCAGGCAGCCGAGGACAACATCGGCATCTTCGAGCGCGTGCTCGAGGCGTCCGGCGATTTCAATGCGACCACTGCCGCGCTTGAAGCGGCGCTCGGCGAGTCCGGTCTGACGCTGCATTCCAAGCGTGACCTGACCGTGCCGGAGGGCGCGCAGCACGCGCGGGTCTATATCCTGACTTCGCCGACCTACCTGGGGGCCGCCAGCAACATGCCGGCAAACTCGATCTCGGCGCAGATCCAGCGTATCGCGGTCTACGAGTACGGTGAGGGCAAGAAGGTCCATGTCAACATGGCCAATCCGGTCGCGCACGCGATGGTGTTCTACGCGGGAACCAAGGAATACCCGCAGATGATCGCCGCCGCGAAGAACTGCGCGCAGGAAATCCGCGACGTGGTCGCCAAGGTGCCGGGCACGGCGATGTCGGTGCAGCTCGAGCCGACGCGCAGCGAGAAGGCGCTCAACGGCTTCAACGGCGACGGACCGGCCAAGATGATGGCCAAGTGGCGCAACTGGAGCGAGAGCCAGAATCTGGTGTTCGACGCCAAGCCCGATAACTTCGCGGAGACCGTGGCGCGCGTCGAGGCGGCGCTCAAGTCCAGCAAGGACAAGGGTGCGAGTGATTCGTCCGGCTGGCGCCTGGTCAGCAAGATCCCGGTGGGCGGCAATGCCGTCTATTTCGGCATCACCAACGACTACACCGAGAACAAGGCTATCAACATCAACTCCGATTTCCGCAGCGACGGCAAGGCCAAGGACGCGCCGTATCCGGGCGTCGATCACGCCGCCGCCCTGCCGCTGGAGGTGCTGGTGGTGAACGACGGCAAGGAGACGCGCGTGCTGCAGTACGGCCAGATGTGGCGTATGCAGCTGTACTTCTGGGACTCGGGCTATATGGCCTTCGCCAAGAACACGCTGATCCCGAACACCATCTTCAGCTCGATCGACAAGACCCTGACGGCGCAGAAGTAACCGCGCCACTGGGCCGGCATCCCAAAGGCCGGGTTCGCCCCGGCCTTTTTCTTTGGCGCCGGCTTAAGGCCCGTCAGGCGTCGGAGCCGAGCGGCTGGTTGATCTTGGCGAGCATGGACTGCGTGGTTTTCTGCTGATCGATCAGGTTCTGCCGGGTGGCCTCGACCGCGGCGATGCGCTCGCCGAGGCTGTCGAGGTTGTCCTGGATCTTCTTGAGATTCTCGAGGCGCCGCTCCATGAGCGCTTTGTGCTCGCGGATCTGACTCAGGATCGGCGTCATGATCGCCTTGCTCCAGGCCTTGGCACCGGTGTTGCACTCGTCGAACACGGTGCGGGCGCGGCTCACCAGGGTGATGAAAAACTTCTTCACCACGAAGTGCTGCTCGGTCATGACCATCACCGGGCTGTTGCGGAAGGCCTCGGCCTCCTCCTGCAGGCGGGCCAGCGCGCTGCGGTAGGGTAGCAGGGAGAAATTCACCGGCCGGATCTTGGCCAGGCCGTGCTCGGTGTGAAACTTGGTGTAGATCGCCTCGACCAGGCCCTTGATCTGCTGCGATTGCTTGTTGACCTTATCCATGGTTTCGGTGGCGCCCTTGAAGAATGTGACCATGCCGACCTTGAGGCCGTGAGTGGTCCAGCTCTCCTGCATTTCCGTGCGGGTCTTGTCGATCAACCGGTCGAAGCTCGACATGCTCAGGTATTCGAGCAGGATCTTGATCTGGTCGGACAACACCTGACGGGTGGCCTGGAAGCTGTCGAGCTTCTTGTCGTAGGCCTCCTTCTCCTTGCGCAGCCGCGCGACCATATCCTGGATAACGTTGAGACTCTTGCCTCCCAGGCTCTTGAGTTCGGCGAGCTGGGCGTTGGCGGCATTGAGGCGCGCGGCCACCATCGCCTCGGTAGTCTCGATCATGGCGCCGATCTCGCCCACCACCTTGTCGCGCAGGTATTTCTGCTTCGACGGGATCAGGTCCTCGGACAGCTTGATCTCGAGCGCCAGCAGGCCGCTGCGCTCCACCAGGCTGTGGTCGGCCTTGATCTTGCCGAGCAGGCCCTTCTGGGCCGACACCGGGAACACCTTGGTCTCGGGGATGTCGAGCACGCGCGCGGTCTCGCGCGTCTGGCGCGCAATGCTGTCGGCGATCACCTCCTCGGTGCGCAGCTCGTCCCACAGCGTGTCGATCTTGTTGAGCAGTGCCAGGCAACCGTTCTGCCGGGTGTTCCTGGCCATGCGCACGTGGTTGTTCCAGACGTCGAGGTCGGACTTGGTCACGCCGGTGTCGGCCGCCAGCACGAACAGCACGACATGCGCCTTGGGCAGCATGCTCAGGGTCAGCTCCGGCTCGGTGCCGAGCGAATTGAGCCCGGGGGTGTCGAGGATCACCAGTCCCTGCTTGAGCAGCGGGTGCGGATAGTTGATGACGGCGTGGCGCCACACCGGGATCTCCACGGTGCCGCCGGCCCCGGCCGGGCCGTCGCTCTCGTGGTAGAGGCCGAGCTCCCGGGCGTCGCGCACGGTCACGGTCTTGCTCTTGACGAACTCGTGGAAGGTTTCGGTCATCTGCTTGGCCGAGCCGATGTCGAGCGGCAGGCTCGTCCAGTGGATCGGGGTGCGCTTGTACTCGGCGATGGTCATCGACGAGCTGCGGGTCTCGATCGGCAGCAGCCGCAGGCAGGGCTCGAGCTTCTCGTCGTACATCAGCTCGGTCGGGCACATGGTGGTGCGGCCGGCCTCGGACGGCAGCAGGCGTTGCTTGTAGTCGGCGAAGAACAGCGCGTTGATCAGTTCGGTCTTGCCGCGCGAGAACTCGGCGACCAGCGCGATGTTGAGCTTGTCGGCCTTGAGCGTGTCGATGAGCTCGTAGATGCGCAGGTCATCCTCGCCGCTGGCGAGGTTCTGCCGCTCGATCCAGTCCTGGTAGGCGCCGATCGTGGTGATCAGCCCGTCGCGCCAGCGCTTGTATTCGGCGAGTCGTTTGGAAAAGCTGTTGATGCCGGCCATGAGTACTGCCCCGTCGCGCAACTCGTCGGAAACCCGCGAAAATTACCAGGAAAGGCATCGGTTTGCACGAAACCGCGCAGCAAGGGGTCGGAGTCGCCATTTCCCCGCGACGCGATCCCGCCCGCGACACCGGGAAAATCCGACTCCGACCCCTTGTCTTACTTCAGTGTAGATCAACTTCGGAGCGGCCGCCCCGCGGGGGCCGGCCGGCGGTCAGCGCCCGAGCGCTCCGGCCAGGTCGTAGAGCGGCTGGATGATCAGCATCTTGGCGAGGACCAGCAGCAGGATCGGCGCCATGGGCGACAGGTCCAGGCCGCCGATCGGCGGAACGTAGCGCCGCGCCGGGCGCATCAACGGCTCGGTGAGCTGCGCCAGCAACCGGCTCGCGGGGTTGGGATAGGGGCTGAACCAGCTCAGGATCACGCGGATGAAAATCGCCACCAGGAACACCGTCAGCGTGAAGTCCAGGAGCTCGACGGCGTCCAGATACAACAGCCGCAGCGGGCTGAGCGCGGCGCCGAGGATCAGCGCCACCAACAGCAGCTTGATGCCGTTGATGATCAGCAGCAGCACCACCGACGCCAGGTCGATGCCCATCAGCCCCGGAATCACCCGCCGCAGCGGCAGCAGCGGCGGGTTGGTGATCTTGACCAGCGCCTGGGCCAGCGGATTGTAGAAATCCGCCCGCACGATCTGCAGCAGCAGCCGCAGCAGCACCGCCAGGGTATACAGGCCGAACAGAACCTCGACCAGGAACACGCCGGCATTCGCGAAATAACCGCCCATTATTTTTTCCCCAGGATGTCGGCCAGCTCCGCGGCGCGCTGCTCGGCGGCGGTCACCGCCCGCTCGACCAGCTCCGCCAGTCCGCCCGCCGCGAACACATCGACCGCGCGCTCGGTGGTGCCGCCCGGCGAGGTCACCCGCTCGCGCAGCGCCGCCGGCTCGTCGCCGCCTTCGAGAGCCATCTTGGCGGCGCCGAACGCGGTCTCGAGCGTCAGCAGACGCGCCGTGTCGCGCGCGAGCCCGCGCTGCACCGCCGCCCGTTCGAGCGCTTCCATCAGCAGAAAGAAATAGGCGGGGCCGCTGCCGGACACGGCCGTGACCACGTCCATCAGGCGTTCCTCGGGCACCCAGACGGTGACGCCAACCGCGCGCAGTATCGACTCGGCGGTGTCGCGCTGGTCGTCACGGACGCCCGCGCCGGCGTACAGCCCCGAGGCCCCGGAGCCGACCAGCGCCGCGGTGTTGGGCATAACGCGCACCACCGCCAGCCCGCCGCCCAGCCAGCGCTCGACATCGGCGCTTCGGACACCCGCAGCGATGGAAATCACCAGCGGCCGCCGCCGCTGCACCGCGGGGGCGAGCTTGCGGGCGACGTCGGGCAGGACCTGCGGCTTCACCGCCAGGACCAGGACATCGGCCGCTTGCGCGACCTCGGCGTTATCGGCACAGGCCGTCACGCCCAGGGCGTCCTCGACGGCGCGCCGCTGGTCGGGGTCGGGGTCGGACAGCAGCAGCCGCTTGGCCGGCCAGCCGTTATTGATCAGCCCACCGGCGAGGCTGCGGGCCATGTTGCCGGCGCCGATGAATCCGATCTTATTAATATTATCCATGGGCCGTGAGCCGGAATGATCGCGAGAAAACCGTCCGCTAGAGTTTAAAGCCCCGTCCCGCCTGAGTAAAACCGGCTTTCCGCTGGTACCGGCGGTTCGCCCGGATTGGCAAATTGGGCCGATAAGCGCCTATATTGGCGGGGATTATCCGGCTTGAGAGTGGATCGCGGCCCGTTATACTTGAAGGGTATGTTGCGCCGGATCACCCGCTAAAGCTTCAGGAGCCCCCTTAATGGATATCGCCGAACTCCTGGCGTTCGCTTACAAGCAGAACGCCTCGGACCTGCACCTGTCAGCCGGCCTGCCGCCGTTGATCCGCATCGACGGCGACATCAAGCGCATCAACGTCGATCCGCTCGATGACCGCACCGTCCACAACATGATCTACGACATCATGACAGACAAGCAGCAGAAGGACTACGAGGAGTTCCTGGAAACCGACTTCTCCTTCGACCTGCCGAACATCTCACGCTTCCGCGTCAATGCCTTCAACCAGGAGCGCGGGCCGGGCGCGGTGTTCCGTACCATTCCCTCCAAGGTGCTGACCCTCGAGCAGCTCGGCTGCCCGCCGATCTTCAAGGAGATCTCGGACCAGCCGCGCGGCATCGTGCTGGTGACCGGGCCGACCGGTTCCGGCAAGTCGACCACGCTGGCGGCGATGATCAACCACGTCAACGAGTCGCGCCACGAGCATATCCTCACCATCGAGGACCCGATCGAGTTCGTGCACCAGTCAAAGAATTGCCTGATCAACCAGCGCGAGGTCGGGCGCGATACCTTAGGCTTCAACAACGCGCTGCGTTCGGCCTTGCGCGAGGACCCGGACGTGGTGCTGGTCGGCGAGTTGCGCGACCTCGAGACCATCCGCCTGGCGCTGACCGCCGCCGAGACCGGCCACCTGGTGTTCGGCACCCTGCACACCAGCTCGGCCGCCAAGACCGTCGACCGTATCGTCGACGTGTTCCCGGCGGCGGAGAAGGACATGGTACGCGCGATGCTGTCGGAGTCGCTGCGCGCGGTGATCGCGCAGTCGCTGCTCAAAAAGATCAGCGGCGGCCGCGTCGCCGCCCACGAGATCATGATCGGCACGCCGGCGATCCGCAACCTGATCCGCGAGAACAAGATCGCCCAGATGTACTCGGCGATGCAGACCAGCCAGGGCATGGGCATGCAGACCCTCGACCAGTGCCTGATGGAGATGGTGCGCGGCCGCCTGGTGACGCTGGACGAGGCGCGCTCCTACGCGGCCAACAAGGACAACTTCACCGGCGGCGTGGCCGCCGCGACCGGCACGGCCGCGGGAGGCAAGCGCTAAATGGTCTTCAGCGATCTCTTGAAGTTGATGGTCCACAAGAAGGCCTCGGACCTGTTCATCACTGCCGGCGTGCCGCCGTCCATCAAGGTGGACGGCAAGGTCACGCCGGTGACCAAGCAGGCGCTCACCCCCGACCAGTCGCGGGCCTTCGCCTACGGCATCATGAACGAGGAGCAGCGCCGCCAATTCGAGTCGCACAATGAGTGCAATTTCTCCATCTCGCCGCACGAGATCGGCCGCTTCCGCGTGAACATCTTCATGCAGCAGGCGCGGGTCGGCATGGTGCTGCGCACCATCGAGACCAAGATCCCCAAGTTCGACGAGCTGAACCTGCCCAAGGTGCTGGCCGACATCGCGCTCACCAAGCGCGGTCTGGTGATCTTCGTCGGTGCCACCGGTTCCGGTAAGACGACCTCGCTGGCCGCCATGGTGGGTTACCGCAACGAGTACAGCTACGGCCACATCATCACCATCGAGGACCCGATCGAGTTCGTTCATGACCACAGGAACTGTATCGTCACGCAGCGCGAGGTCGGCGTCGACACCGAAACCTGGGACAGCGCCCTCAAGAACACCCTGCGCCAGGCGCCGGACGTGATTCTGATCGGCGAGGTGCGCGCGCGCGAGACCATGGACTTCGCCATCCAGTTCGCCGAGACCGGTCACCTGTGCCTGTGCACCCTGCACGCCAACAGCTCCAACCAGGCGCTCGACCGCATCATCAACTTCTTCCCCGAGGAGAAGCGCGCCCAGCTGCTCATGGACCTGTCGCTCAACCTCAAGGCGGTGGTGTCGCAGCGCCTGATCCCGATGAAGGTCGGCAAGGGCCGCGTGCCGGCGGTCGAGGTGATGATCAACTCGCCGCTGATCGCCGACCTGATCCTGAAGGGCGAGATCCACGGCCTCAAGGAGCTGATGGCCAAGTCCACCGAGGCCGGCATGCAGACCTTCGACCAGTCGCTGTTCAACCTGCACGAGGCCGGGCTCATCAGCTACGACGAGGCGCTGCGCAACGCCGACTCGGTCAACGACTTGAGGCTGCGCCTCAAGCTCGAGGGCAAGGACGCCAAGGGTCAACAGCTCGGCGACTCGATGCGCAACGTCACTTTTTAAGACTGCCGCAAGCGCCTCGTGAGCGGGCCGCGCCGTGGCCCGCGCCCTGGTGTTGCCGGCAGGCAAAAAAATACCCCGCGCGCGGCGGGGTATCGAACAGCCGATGCGTTCAGCCTCCTGTCACGGGAATGCCGGTATGGTCGGATCGACCCCGCGCATGTCGGCCTCCGGGTGGTGGCGCTTGATCATCCGCGACACGTCGGCGACCTTGGCGCGCGGCACGTCCACGATCATCAGGATCTTGCCCTGTTCGACCGGTTTCAGGAACGGCGCCAGGTTCTTATTGGGGATGTCCGAGGCGATCATGCCCGACACCCATACGCCCATCACCGCGCCCATCAGCGCCATCGCCAGCACCACGCCCAGGCTCACGCCGATGACGGTCGGCGGGAACAGCAGCACCACCGTGCCGGCGACCGCGCCGGTCGCGCCGCCGACGACCAGGCCGTGCCAGAGCCCATGCATGGCGTCGCTCTTCTGCAACACGGTGGCCTCGGGCAGTTCGGCCAGGTGCGTGCCCTCGCGCGCCATCACGTGGATGTAGCGCTCCTCGATATGCGACAGCAGCAGCTCCTTGAACACCTGCTTGGCGCGTCTGACGTCAGGTAGCAACAAGTAAAGACGCTTCCTCATCTGGCCTCCTTCCCGGCCGCGGCCGGTGGTCGGACTGCGCGTGCACTTGTTTGTTGCGGTACTGCTCCAGTCTACTGCACAAGGCGGCGTCCGCGCCAAGTCATACTGACACGGAATGTGCATGATTCCAGGTAATCGGCACGGCTTATGCAAGGGGCGATGCCGCGCGTCGGCGCGGAGTCGCTGCAGCCGCGCTCAGGATCGCCGGGCGGGGACGTCACCCGGCGGCGGCGCCGATCCGTCCAACTGGAACACCACCTCGCCGCCCACCAGGGTGTGGGTCACGCGCCCGTGCAGCTCCCAGCCGAGGAACGGCGTGTTGTGGCCGCGCGAGACCATTTTGTCCGGGGTGAGGGTCCACCAGGCGTCGGGATCGAAGATGCAGATATCGGCGGTGGCGCCGACGCCGAGCGTGCCGGTGTCGACGCCGATGATCTGCGCCGGCTTGTGGGTCAAGGCGGCGATCGCTTCGTTCAACGTCAGCACGCCCTCGTCGACCAGTTTGAGCGTCAGCGGCAACAGCGTCTCGAGCGCGGAGACGCCGGGCTCGCTCTCGGCGAACGGCGCGAGCTTGGCGTCCGGTTCGTGCGGCTGGTGATCCGAGCAGACGGCGCCGATCACGCCGCTCTTGAGCGCCAGCCGAAGACCCTCCTTGTCCTCACGGCTGCGCAGCGGCGGGCGCACGTGGCATTGGGTGTTGAAGAAACCGATGTCATGCTCGGTGAGGTGCAGGTGGTGGGCAGTGACGTCGGCGCTCACCGGCAGGCCCTCGCGCTGGGCCGCCGCGACCAGCGCGACCGCGCGGGCGCTGGACAGCTGGCAGAAGTGCGCGCGCACGCCGGTCTGCTCGATCAGCGCCAGGTCGCGCGCCACCGCCACCACCTCGGCGGTCTCGGGGATGCCGGCCAGCCCGAGGCGCGTGCCGACCTCGCCCTCGTGCACCACGCCGTCGTTGCGCAGCCACGGGTCCTCGGCGTGCAGGAACACCGTGAGCCCGAAGCTCGCGGCGTATTCCATCGCTCGGCGCAGCACCAGCGTATCCGTGATCGGCTCGAGGGCGTTGCTGAAGCCGACGCAGCCGGCTTCGTCCAGCGCCTCCATGTCGGCCAGCCGCCGGCCCTCGAGCCCGCGGGTGAGCGCCCCGAGCGGATGGATGAAGGCCAGCCCGAAACGCCAGGCGCGCTGCTGGATCATCTGCGCCATGGCCGGGGTGTCGATCACCGGCTGGGTGTCGGGCGGGCAGACCAGGGTGGTGATGCCGGCGGCCACTGCGGCGCGCGTCTCGCTCTCGATGGTCGCCTTGTACTCCAGGCCGGGCTCGCGGGTGCGGGCGCACAGATCGATGAGGCCGGGACAGACGATACGCCCGCCGGCGTCGAGCCGCTCGCCGGACCTGAATCCGGCCGGCGCCTGGCCGACGCCGGCGATGAAGCCGCGGTCGTCGACGTAGACGTCGCAAACGGCATCCAGGTTGTTGGCCGGGTCGATCACCCGCCCGCCGTGTATCACCAGGCTCATGGGGTCGCGCGTCCTTCGGGCGGCGCGGCGCTGCCGCCCATGAGTATCGCCATGATCGCCATGCGCACCGCGATGCCGTTGGTGACCTGCGGCAGGATCACCGAGCGCGGCCCGTCGGCCACCGCCGAGTCGATCTCCAGGCCGCGGTTCATCGGGCCGGGGTGCATGACGATCGCATCCGGCTTGGCGCAGGCGAGCATCGCGGGTGTCAGGCCGAAAAGGTTGAAATATTCCTGCTCGCTCGGGATCAGCGCGCCGCGCATGCGTTCGCGCTGCAGGCGCAGCATCATGACCACGTCCACGCCGTCGAGGCCGGCGCGCATGTCGCTGTAAGGATGCACGCCGAGCCGCTCGACGCACAGCGGCAGCAAGGTCTTGGGTGCGATCACCCGCACCTCGGCGGCGCCGAGCGTGCTGAGGGCGTGGATCTGCGAACGCGCCACGCGCGAGTGCAGAATGTCGCCGACGATCGCCACCCGCAGTTGCTCGAAGGGACCCTTGTACTGGCGGATGGTGAACATGTCGAGCAGCGCCTGGGTCGGATGGGCGTGGCGCCCGTCGCCGGCGTTGATGATGCGCACGTGCGCCGGCACGTGCCGGGCGATCAGGTGGGCGGCGCCCGATTCGCCGTGGCGCACCACGAACAGATCGGTGTGCATCGCCTCGAGGTTGCGCACGGTGTCGAGCAGCGTCTCGCCCTTGGAGGTGCTGGAGGCGGTGGTGTTGACGTTGATGACGTCGGCCGACAGGCGTTTGGCGGCGATCTCGAAGGTGGTGCGGGTGCGGGTGCTGTGCTCGAAGAACAGGTTGACCGCGGTCTTGCCGCGCAGCAACGGCAGTTTCTTGATCTCGCGCTCGCCGACCGAGATGAAGGACTCGGCGGTATTGAGGATGTCCAGCAGGGTCTGGCGCGGGATGCCTTCAATGGTCAGCAGGTGGCGCAGCCGCCCGTGACCGTCGAATTGCAGATCGTTTGCGATCAACCGCCGACCTCTTGGACTTTGAGCGCCAGCGGCTCGGGGCCGAGGAGCTTGATGTGCTCGTTGGGGTTGAGCTGGATGCTGTGCCCGACCAGGTCCGCCTGGATCGGCAGCTCGCGGCCGTCGCGGCAGATCAGCACCGCCAGCAGCACCGACGCCGGCCGCCCGTAGTCGAAGATCTCGTTGAGCGCGGCGCGCACCGTGCGGCCGGTGTGCAGCACGTCGTCCACCAGTATCACGTGGCGGTCCTCGATGTTGACCGGCAGGTTGGACGTCTTGACCGTCGGGTTGACGCCGACGCGGGTGAAATCGTCGCGGTAAAACGAGATGTCGAGCGTGCCGAGCGGATCCGGCAGCGCCAGCGCCCGGTGCAGGCGCGTCGCGATCCAGGCGCCGCCGCTGTGCACGCCGATCATGATCGGATTACGCTTGAGATGGGGACGCAGCTCGTCGGCCAGGTAGGCGAGGGTGGCGTCGATATCAATGCTGGGTGGCATGGGAGGGGCCGAGCTGATCGTCCAGGAAGGCCTGCAGTATGGTCTGCGCGGCCAGTTTGTCCAGCTTGCCCTTGTGACGCTTGACCGGGACGCCGGCCTCGACCAGCGCGTTGCGCGCGACCACCGATGTCAGGCGTTCGTCGACCATATGTACCGGCAGATTGTAACGGCCGTGCAGGCGATTGCCAAAGCGTTTCGCCGCGCGCGTCATCTCGTTCTCGCTGTCGTCCATGTTGAGCGGCAGGCCGACCACCAGGGCGCAGGGCCGCCACTCGTCGATCAGCCGGCTGATGTGGGTCCAGTCCGGCCGGTGGTTGTGGGCGGCGACGGTATCGAGCGCCTGGGCCAGCCGGGACTCGGCCCTTCCGACCGCGACGCCTATGTGTTTCCTGCCGAAGTCGAATGCGAGATAGGTGCGTGCCTTCAAGCGTGGCCCGCCTCGCCGGACAGGGTGATGAGGTCCACCCCCAGCAGGTTGGCGGCGGCGGTCCAGCGCGCCTCCACCGGGACCTCGAACAGGATGCTGCGGTCGGCCGGCCCGCTCAGCCAGGCGTTCTCGCTGATCTCGCGCTCCAGCTGGCCGGCCGCCCAGCCGGCGTAGCCGAGCGCGACCAGGCAGCGGTCCGGTCCGCGATTCTCGGCGAGCGCCACCAGGATGTCGCGCGAGGTCGACACGCCCAGGGCGTCGGTCACCGGCAGGGTCGACTCCCAGTGACCGAGCGGCTCGTGCAGCACGAAGCCGCGGTTGTTCTGCACCGGCCCGCCGAGATGAACCGGCAGGTCGAGATGATCGGACGCGCCGCCGTCGATGTTCATCTGCCCGAGAATGTCGTTGAGTTTGAGATCGGTGGGGCGGTTGATGATCAGGCCCATCGCGCCGTCGCTCGAGTGCTCGCAGATCAGCGTCACGGTGCGCGAAAAGTTCGGATCGCCGAGATTGGGCATGGCGATCAGGAAGTGATTGGTGAGGGAGACGATATTGCCCATGACCTGCATAGTATCTGGCAGGCCCGGGGGCGGCGCAAGTCACGGAAAAACCTGAATTCTTCTGCCCACTTGCCGCGTCGGCCGGGGTATGGCGGGGGGTCAGTCCACCCCGCTCAACAGCGTGGCGTCGCGGAATTTCCAGGTGCGGGTGATGTGCAGGATGTCGGTCTCGGCGCGGATGTCCGGCGGCAGGGGTGCGAACGGCGCGGCCAGCTCGACGATGCGCACCGCGGCGTCGTCCAGCACCGGGTGGCCGGAGGGGCGACGCAGCGTGATCTCGTGGAGGCTGCCGTCGGGATTGAGCGCGACGTCCAGCACCAGGCTGCCGGCGATATTCTCGCGCCGGGCCTTTTCGGGGTAGTTCAGATTGCCGATGCGTTCGACCTTGGCGCGCCAGGCGTCCATATAGGCGGCGTACTTGTACTCCTGGGTGCGCGCGTTGAGGAATTTGCGGCGCGGCATCTTCTGGTATTCCTGCCAGGAACGGCTGATTTCGGCGCTCAGCCGCGCACGCTCGTCGGTGAGCTCGACGCGGTCCGGCAGGCCGGGCGCCTGATCGGCACGGCGCTCGGGCTTCGGTTCCGGTAGGGGATCGAGGGCGCGCAGCCGGCGGCGCGCCTCCTCGTCCTGGGTCAGCCGCGCGAGCCACTCGCGGTCGCTCCGGACCTCCGGCCGCGGTTCGGGCCGGGCATCCGGCAATTGCCGGCTTTGCTCGCCCATCTCCAGCATCGGCAGCGGGCTGCCGGCGATTTCGGGCCGCTCGCTATCGCCGCCGCCGTCCTGGCTGGCCTGGGCGAGGAACTGCGGGTTGTCGGGGGACTGCTCGGTGCGGAGCTGGACCAGGGTGATCTCCATGGTCTCGAGCCCGGGCAGGTGGATGCGCGGCGCTGTGAAGCTGACCCCCAGAATCACCACCAGGTGCACGAGCACCGAGCCGAAGGCGGTGAGCCCCAGCCGGTCGGTATCCGAGAAGCCTTCTATCGCTTGCACGGTGGTCGTTCGCTGTTCCTGCGGTTGGCGTCGCCGTCGACGCCGGGGGCCGGTGCCAACGGATTGATTTGATTATATCCATCGAGCCGGCGAACGCCACGGGGGCGTCAGCCCCGGGCGGCGAGGCGCGCACTCACGGCGTCGAGCAGCAGCGCGCTGATATTGATCCCGAAGGCGGCATCCAGTTCCCGGATGCCGGTCGGGCTGGTGATGTTGATCTCGGTGAGCCAGTCGCCGATGACGTCGAGGCCGGCGAACAGCACGCCGCGGCGCTTGAGCTCCGGGCCGACCTCGGCGCAGATCCAGCGGTCGCGGTCGGTGAGCGGTCGGCCCTCGCCGCGCGCCCCGGCCGCCAGGTTGCCGCGGGTCTCGCCCTCGGCCGGGATGCGCGCCAGGGCAAAGGGCACGGGCTCGCCGTCCACGAGGATGATGCGCTTGTCGCCGGCGGCGATCTCCGGCACGAAACGCTGCGCCACGGCGAGCCGGGTGCCGAGCGCCGTCAGGGTCTCGATCGCCACGCTGACGTTCGGGTCGCCGAGCCGCAGCCGGAAGATCATGGCGCCGCCCATCTGGTCGAGTGGCTTGAGGATGATGTCGCGCTGTTCGTTCAAAAAGCCGCGCAGCCGCGCGGCATCGCGCGTCACCAGGGTCGGCGGGGCACACTGCGGAAACCAGGCCGTGAACAGCTTCTCGTTGGCGTCGCGCAGGGCCTGGGGTTTGTTCACCACCAACGGCCCGCGGCGCTCGGCCAGCTCCAGTATATAGGTGCTGTAGATGTACTCCTGATTGAACGGCGGATCCTTGCGCATCAGCACGACGTCGAGGCTATCGAGCGCGAGGTCGGCCTCGTCGCTGAGTGTGAACCAGGGGTCCTGGCCGGGGTAGAGGTTCAGGCGCCGCGTGCGGGCGCGCGCCACGCCGTCGCGCAGGTAGAGGTCGCCCTGCTCCATGTAGAACACCGGCCAGCCGCGCGCCTGCGCCTCCAGCAGCATCGCGTAGCTGCTGTCCTTTTTGAGTTGAATGGACCCGATCGGGTCCATCACCACACCGAGCTTCGGCGTCATGGGGATAGGTCGTGCCGCGTCAGGCGTTCAATGACGATTAGCCACGGGGGACACGGGGAGCACGGGGAAAAATTCTTGTTTGTCATCGCCTGAATCGGATATCGGTGATAAGGCCGGGCAGGTTTTGCTCCACTCATTTCCCCGTGTCCCCCCGTGTCCCCCGTGGCGTATTTCAGCCGCCTAATCGTCTGTATCGGCGCTGGTCGTCGGCAGGCTGGCCAGCTCGCGGGCGGCGGCCAGCAGCGCCAGGCGGCCGATAACGCCGTAGGCATAGAAGCGGTTCGGCTGGGCGTCCGGGGCGCGGCTGGGGTCGGGATTGACGCAGGATTCCTCGAAGGCCAGGGCCTCGAAGGTCATGCCGGGGGCGTTGAGGTTCTCGTCCTTGCCGCGTTCGCCGTGCACGCGGTAGAAGCCGCCGACTACGAAGTGGTCGATCATGTAGACCACCGGCTCGGCCACCGCCTGGGCCTCCCCCCAGGTCTCGAAGGTGTAGACGCCTTCCTGCACCATGACGTCGGAGACCGCGCTGCCTTCCTTGCCGCGCGCCATCTTGGTGCGCTGTTTGCGGTTGAGCTCGCGCACCTCGTCGGGCGAACGCACTGTCATAATGTTCATGCCGTAGGTGCCGGCGTCGGCCTTGACGATCACGAACGGCTCCTGGTCGATGCCGTACGCGCGGTACTTTTCCCGGATGGCGGCCAGCAGCTCCTCGACGTTTTTCACCAGGCACTCCTCGCTGGCGCGCTTGTGGAAGTCGATCTGGCCGCACCTGCGGTAGAGCGGGTCGATCAGCCAGGGATCGATTTCGATCAGGCGGGCGAACTCGCCGGCGACCCGATGGTAGTGGGCGAAGTGGTTGGACTTGAGCCGGTTCCACCAGCCCATGCTGAGCGGCGGCAGCACCGGGATGTCCAGGTCCATGAGCAGCGCCGGCTGCCCGCCGGACAGGTCGTTGTTCAAGAGCACGAAACACGGCGAGTAATCGCCCACCGTCAGCTTGCGTCCGTGGCGCTGAAGCGGCTCGAGCAGGACGCTGCGCCCGGAGGGCAGCTCGACCAACTGCGGTGCGCGCAGATCGGGGATGAGCGAGCCGATGCGCACCGCAAACCCGGCCATCTCGAGGATATGGGTCAGGGCCGCCACGCTCTCCAGGTAGAACAGGTTGCGGGTATGGCTCTCCGGGACCAGCAGGCAGTTGGCGGCGGTCGGGCAGGTGCGCTCGACCGCCGACTGGATGGCCTGGACGCATAGCGGCAGGAACGCCGGGTTCAGATTGTTGAAGCCGGCCGGGAACAGGTTGGTGTCGACCGGCGCCAGCTTGAACCCGGCATTGCGCAGGTCGACCGAGGCGTAGACCGGCGCCGGGGTATTGAGCCACTCGGCGCGGAACCAGTGCTCGATCTCGTTCTGGTGGCCGAGCAGGTGCTCCTCGATCTCCCGGAGCGGGCCGGTCAGGGCCGTGGTCAGGTGCGGGACGGCGTGCAGGTGTTCGATGGCCATGGGAGTCCGGTCCGGGTCGGGTCCCGATGGTAACCCATCTGCCCGGGGGTTAGAATTGAGCACCGCGGGCGGCTCCGGCCCGTGGCACGTTTCATGCAAGCTGTCCTAAGGTTGTTCTGGTATCGCTTTGGTTCAGGTGTCCGTATTCCCGCCCCGCGCGGTGTATCGATTCCATTGGGGCCGGCACCGGGGCGGAACCCCGGCGCCGGCCCCCGAAAGCGGTGTTAAATTATGGATTTTACTGGTATTTTGTGCTACTAAATCATCGCTCTACAAAAAAAAGCGAAGAAAATACCTTTAGAATCAGGCAACCGCCGGGACCAGCATCTAGAATTCAGATTACGTGAGCGACTTGACCGCGGAGCAAGGTGGGTGTGCGCGTGAGCATTAAGGTTATGATCATCGATGACAGCAATACCATACGGCGAACGGCGGAGGCCCTCCTCAAGAAGGCGGGCTACGACGTGTTCACGGCCGCCGACGGCTTCGAGGCGATGTCGATGATCACCGATCATCATCCGGACATCATCTTCGTCGACATCATGATGCCGCGGCTCGACGGTTATCAGACCTGTCAGCTGATCAAGAACAACAAGAAGTTCAAGGACACGCCGGTCATCATGTTGTCGAGCAAGGACGGCCTGTTCGACCGCGCGCGCGGCCGCATCGCCGGGTCGCAGGAGCACATCAACAAGCCGTTCACCCAGGAAGAGCTGATCGAGGTCATCAACAAGTACGTTCATTGACACTGGGCGGCGCGGCCGTTACGCGCGACACCGGGCGCTCAAGGGACGGGCGAATCGTCAACCGACTATGGCAGAGAGGTAGGGACAGGAGATGGCAATAAAAAACGTGATGGTGGTGGATGACTCGCCGACCGAGGTGCACCTGTTGCGCGAGATCCTGACGAAGAACGGCTTTACGGTCACCTCGGCGTCGAGCGGCGAGGAGGCGATCGCCAAGGCCAAGGCCGAGAAGCCGGACCTGATCCTCATGGACGTGGTGATGCCGGGCATGAGCGGCTTCGAGACGACGCGCACGATCACCAAGACCCCGGAGACTGCCGGCATCCCGGTGATCATCTGCACGACCAAGGGCCAGGAGACCGACAAGGCCTGGGGGCTGCGGCAGGGCGCCAAGGACTACATCGTCAAGCCGGTGACGGAAAAAGTGCTGATGGAGAAGATCAAGGCGTTATAGCGAACATGGCAAAGGCGAAAACCGATCCGCTGAGCCTGCTGCACAGGATGCAGCAGGACAGCCGCGTGAGCGCGCCCGGCCTGCCCGAGCAGGTCCAGGTCGCGACCCTGTGGTCGGGGCTCGGCTTCCGGCTCGCCGACCTGCAGCTGGTCACGCCGCTGAACCAGGTCGCCGAGGTGCTGCCGGTGTCGCAGCTGACGCTGATCCCGGGCACCAAGCGCTGGCTGAAGGGCGTGGCCAACGTGCGCGGCAATCTGTACACCATCATCGATCTGCCCGAGTACTTCGGCAAGGACCCGGTGGTGCCGGACGAGAAGACGCGGCTGCTGATCATGAACGTGCCCAGCCTGAATGCCGCGCTGCTGGTGAACGAGGTGTTGGGTCTGCGTCATTTCGACGAAGAGCAGGAGAGTCAGGATCTTACCGGCATGGACGATCCGGCGCTCGCGCATATGCGTGGCGCGTTCCTGCGGGACGGTGTGTTGTGGGGAATCTTCGACATGAATTCGCTCGCCGAGAGCGCGTCGTTCCAGAATGTGGCCGCCTGACGGTGGCCGGTCGACGCGCCGCGGAGACGGGGTTGGGACCACTAAGGAATCTCGTTGAGAGATGAGGTGCATAGCATGGCTATCGTAAAGCTGCCCAGGAAAGGTAAGGCCGGTCTGGATCAGACGACCCAGGACGACGCCGCCTCCATGGGCGAGATCATGTTCGACTCCGGCGAGGAGTTCATCGACGTCAAGGCGCCCGGCCGCCCGGCACCGGCGGTCCGCGACGTCTTCCGGTTCCTGACCGGGCTGCCCTTCCTGCTGGTCGGGATGGTGCTGTCGTTCATCGCGGTGGCCTGGCTGTTCGCGATCGGCGCCCAGCAGGCCGACCGCGACTCCAAGTACATCGAGCAATCCTCGCAGCTGCTGATGTTGTCGCAACGCATCGCCAAGGGTGCGCGTGAAGCTGTGCTCGGTCAGCCGGAAGCCTTCAAGGTACTCAAGGAGTCCCGCGACCGGTTCGCCCAGATCGTTACCTCGCTGCGCGACGGCAGTTCGGCTCTTGGAATTCCGGCCAGCCCGCCGCAAGCCACGCCCGCGCTCGAAGAGG
>DASWHF010000118.1:0-6767 GCA_036393295.1 Acidiferrobacterales bacterium | reverse complement strand
CACCCCAACCCTCTCCCCACTGCGTGGGGAGAGGGAGAAAAGCAGGGAGAGGAGAGCGTCATGACGCACAACGAAAAGCTTCTCGGGATTCTCGGCGCGGCAGCCTTCATGGTTGCCGCAGTCTTTTCGGCCGCCGCCCAGGACGAGGGCGGCGACGAGGCGGTGGTGGAAGGCGGCGAGGCGGCCGAGGCGCCGGCCGCGCCGGTCAAGCCGCGGCCAGCGGAGATCATGCCGCTGACGGCGGATAACCTGCTGCTGGACGTCTATTACACCGGCGAGCGCTACATCGCTGTCGGCGATCGCGGCGGCATCATCGCCGCGGCCCAGCCCTCGGCCAAGGCCTCCGACTGGACCCAGGTGCCGGTGCCGGTGCGCGCCGCGCTGACGGCGGTGCACTTTCCCGATCCGAAGCACGGCTGGGCCGTGGGGCACGACGCCGCCATCGTCGCGACCGAGGACGGCGGCCAGACCTGGACGCTGCAGTACTTCCAGCCCGACCTGGAAAAGCCGCTGCTCGACGTGCTGTTCCTGGACGCCACCGCCGGCTTCGCGGTCGGCGCCTACGGCCTGTTGCTGCAGACCACCGACGCGGGCAAGACCTGGAGCGAGATCGACGCGCCCTCCATCCGCGAGGAAGAAGTGCACTTCAATTCGCTGATCAAGCTCGGCGACGGCAGCCTGTTCATCGCCGGGGAGTCGGGCATGCTCGCCGTGTCCGGCGACCAGGGCAAGACCTGGAGCAAGCTGAAATCGCCATACGAAAGCTCGATGTTCGGCGCGCTGCCGGTCGGCGACAAGGGCGCCCTGATCTTCGGCCTGCGCGGCAACGTCTACCTGTCGCAGGACGTCCGCAGCGACAAGTGGACCCAGCTCGAGACCGATTCGGTCGCGTCGATGTTCGGCGGCGCCGTGCTGCCCGGCGGCGAATTTGCGCTGGTCGGCCTCAACGGCGTGATCCTCGTCACCAGCCCGTCCGGGCAGGTGCGCGCGCTGCAGACGCCGAGCGGCACGCCGCTGTCGGGCGCCGTCGCCGTGAACGGCGGGCTGCTCGCCGTGGGCGAATCGGGCGTGCAGAGCATCGCGTCGCTGCAATAAGGGATAACAGAGGACGGACTCGAGTCCGTCCCCGTCGAGGAGAGCAACACCGATGACCACGGAAACCGGGGCACCGAGCACCGCGGAAAAAATCCTGCGGGCGATCGAGCCGCTGATCTACTCCCGGCGCAAGCTCACCATGGGCATCCTGCTGGGCATCACCGCCCTGCTGGCCTGGCAGGCGGCGCTGATCCAGCGCGACGCCGGGTTCGACAAGTCCATCCCGCTGCAGCACCCGTACATGCAGGTGCTGAAGCAGTACCAGGACGACTTTGGCGGCGCCAACACGGTGCTGGTCGCGCTGATCCAGAAGGACGGCGACATCTACAACGAGAAGTTCCTGTCGAAGCTGAAGGCCGTCACCGACGACGTGTTCTTCCTGCCCGGCATCGACCGCTCGCGCGTGTCGTCGCTGTTCACGCCGGACGTGCGCTACCTCGAAGTGGTCGAGGGCGGTTTCTCCGGCGGCAACGTGATCCCGGCCGAATACCAGCCGACCCAGGAAATGTTCGACCTGGTGCGCGCCAACGTCGGCAAGGGCGGCCACGTCGGCCGCTACACGAGCAACGATCAGCGCGGCGCGATGATCTTCGCCGAGCTGCTCGAGGTCGATCCGGTCACCGGGCAGAAGCTCGACTACCAGAAGGTGGCGACCGAGCTCGAGAACACGATCCGCGGCAAGTACCAGGACGCGGACGTCCAGGTCCACATCCTCGGTTTCGCCAAGGTGGTCGGCGACGTCATCGACGCGACGCTCGAAGTGGTCGGCTTCTTCGGGCTGACGCTGGTCATGACGTTCTTCCTGCTGTGGCTCTACATCGGCTCGATCCGGCTGGCCTGGCTGCCGCTGGCCTGCTCGATCACCGCCGTGATCTGGGAGTTCGGCCTGCTCAAGCTGCTCGGCTACGGCCTCGATCCGTTCGCGATCCTGGTGCCGTTCCTGATCCTCGCGGTCAGCGTGAGCCATGGCGTGCAGTACGTGAACGCCTGGGTTGGCGAGATCCACGACAACCACCGCAACAGCTACGACGCCTCGCTGGAAACGTGGCGGCGCCTGGCCATCTACGGGACGATGGCGATCTTCACCGACGTGTTCGGTTTCGCGACGATCTACCTGATCCCGATCGAGATCATCCGCGAGATGGCGATCAACGCCATGCTGGGCATGATCGCGATCGTCATTACCAACAAGGTGATGATGCCGATCTGGCTGACCTGGGTGAACATCGGCGACCCGGACGCCTTCGCGCGCAAGCAGGAAACGCGGGATGCGGCGTTCGACGGCCTGTGGAAGCTCCTCGCCAAGATCGTGCGTCCGGTGCCCGCGGTCACCTCGCTGGTGCTCACCAGCATGCTGCTCGGCTGGAGCCTGTGGAAGGGCGAGGATGTGACCATTGGCGACAGCCAGGCCGGCGTGCCCGAACTGCGACCTGATTCGCGCTACAACAAGGACACCAACGCGGTCGTCACGAACTTCAAGCTGGGCACCGACATCTTCAAGGTCATCGCCGAGACCGACGCGGAAGGCTGCATCTACTACGAGTTCATGGACCAGATCGACCGCTACGGCTGGGAAATGGAGAACACGCCGGGCGTGACCTCGACCATTTCGCTGCCGTGGGCCGCGCGCAAGGTCAATGCGGCGTTCTCCGAGGCGAATCCGAAGTGGAAAGTGCTGCCGCGCAACCGCTTCACCATGGTCCAGGCGATCACGCCGATCCCGACCTCGTCGGGCATGCTGAACCCCGACTGCTCGGCGATGGCGATGTTCATCTTCACGTCGGATCACCGGGCCAGCACGATCGCGGGCATCGAGGCGGCGACCATCGAGTTCAACAAGGCCAACGCGGCCGAGTACTTCGAGACGCACAACGACGTCGACGAGGCCTACTGCACGAACAAGACCGCCGCACGGCGCGAGATCGGCGTCCACGGCGAGCGGCTGCGCCGCGCGGTCGAGAAGCTCAAGAAGAAGGGCGGAAACGACGAGGAGATCGCCGAGAACTCCGGCGTCAAGAAACTGACTGCGGCGCGCGACGAGGCCCGGGAGAAATACGGCGAGCTGACCAAGAAGTGCCCGGTCAACTTCGCCATGGCCTCGGCCAACGTCGGCGTGATGGCCGCGACCAACGAGGTGGTGCACGCGCTCGAGAAGAAGATCCTGATCTACGTGTACATCGCGATCATCCTCGCGGTGGCGCTGTCGTTCTGGCACGAGAAGATTCCGAGCATCATCAGCATCATGTTCCCGCTGAGCGTGGTGTCCTTCATGGCCTACGCGGTCATGGCGATCTTCGGCATCGGCATGAAGGTGGCGACCCTGCCGGTCGTCGCGCTGGCCGTGGGCATTGGCGTGGACTACGGCATCTACGTGTATGCGACCTTCGCCGATGCGGTCGCGGGCGGCTTCAAGTTCGAGCAGGCCTACGAGCGGACCCTCAAGATGACCGGCAAGGCGGTGGTGTTCACCGGCGTGACACTCGGCCTCGGCGTCGCGACCTGGCTGTTCTCGGACCTGCAGTTCCAGCGCGACATGGGCGTGCTGCTGGTCTTCATGTTCACCGCGAACATGTTCGGCGCGATCCTGGTCCTGCCGGCCCTCGCACGCTTCCTGCTGAGCGAGCGCGAGCTGCCGCCCGGGCAGGCGCCGGTGATGAAGTCGCGGCACTGAACTAGCCGCCGTGGGAGCGCCCCATGGGCGCGATTGAGGTCTGCACCAGCCCGTCGCGGCCATGGGCCGCTCCCACAATTGTCCGGCTCAGTCCGAGCCGTGGAACTCCGACTCCACCGCAAACAGCCTGCGATCATCCAGCCGCAGCGCCGTGAGCTTGCGGCCCCACACGCAGCCGGTGTCGAGACCGTAGACCCGGTGCTCCGGCCAGTGGACCCGGCCCACCGTGGACCAGTGCCCGAACAGGACCGTCGAGGACGCGCTGCGCCGGCCCGGCACCGTGAACCACGGCAGCAGGCCATCGGGCGCATTGCCGGCGGGCCCCTTGTAGTCGGGATCGACATGGCCTTCCGGCGTGCACACGCGCAGGCGCGTGCAGCAGTTGATGACGAACCGCAGGCGCTCCCAGCCGCGCAGCGTGCCGGTCCAGCGGTCGGGCTCGTCGCCGTACATGTGGTCCGCGAAGAAGCGGTTGGCGCGCGCGCTCGCGAGGGTTTTCGCAGCCTCCGCGGCGATCTGCACGGCATCCTCCACGGTCCATTGCGGGGGCAGCCCGGCGTGGACCAGCACCCAGTCGCCCTCGACGTGGATCAGCGGCCGCCGCCTCAGCCAGGCCAGTAGCTCGTCCCGGTCGGGCGCCGCGAGCACGTCGTCGAAAGTGTCCCTTTTGCGGCGGCGACCGGTCAGCTGCGCCGCGACGAGGTGCAGGTCGTGGTTGCCCAGCACCGTCACGGCGCGGTCGCCGAGCTCACGCACGTAGCGCAGGGTCGCCAGGGATTTCGGGCCGCGATTGACCAGGTCGCCGGTGAACCACAGCCGGTCGGCCGCCGGGTCGAAGCGGATCTTCTTCAGCAGGCGCTGCAGCTCGTCGAAGCAGCCTTGCACGTCGCCGACGACGTAGGTGGGCATGACGCGGACGGGACGTGCACTAAGGGTTCAGATGCACCGCCAGCACGTCGCACGGCGCCCGCTGCACCACGCCGCCCTCGGTATGGCTGAACAGCGCGGCCAGGCCGCGCCGCGGGTGGTGGCCGACGACAATCAGGTCGGCACCGGCGTCCTGCGCGGCGCGCACGATTTCCGCGGTGATGGTGCCGACGGCGACGCGCGCCTGCTCGGGTGGGATTTCCAGCGCCTGGCACCATTCGCGCAGCCGCGCTTCGGCCTGCGTGGCGCGCTCGCGCGAGAGGTCCACCGGGGTGGTCAGCAGCGCATCGCCGGCCGGATCGACCGGCAGGTACTCGACGACGTGGACCACCGAGAGCCGGGCGCCGAACAGTCGCGCCAGGTCGCGCGCCCGCGCCAGCACGGGCTGGCCTTCTTCGTGCGTCTCTACGGCGGCGAGGACATGGCGGTACATGGTCGGCTCCTTGTCGGCTCCGTTGAATTCTACCCCTGTCGCGGCCATGGGCCGCTCCCACAGGCGCAATTCCCACGGCCGGTATTCCCACAGGCGGTATTCCGTGGGAGCGGGCCATGCCCGCGATTACAGGCTGTTCGCCAGCCGCGCGAATTCCGCCGCCGACAGCGTTTCCCCCCGAGCGCGCGGGTCGATCCCGGCCGCGGCGAAGGCTTTCGGGCCGGCGGTCCCACGCAAGGCGTTCGCCAGGGTCTTGCGCCGCTGGCCGAAGGCGAGCTTCACCACCTGGTCGAACTTCGCGAGGTCATGGATCGGAAATGGTGCCGGGCGCGGCGTGACGCGCACTACCGCCGAGTCGACCCGTGGCGGCGGCTTGAACGCGCCGGGGCCGACCGTGAACAGCTCCTCCGCCTCGGCGCGCGCCGCCAGCGTCACCGTGAGCCGGCCGTAGTCCTCGGTGTCCGGCTGCGCGGCCATGCGCCGCACCACTTCCTTCTGCAGCATGAAATGCATGTCGCGGATGGCGCCGGCGAATTCCAGCACGTGGAACAGCAGCGGCGTCGAGATGTTGTAGGGCAGGTTGCCGGCAAGGCGCAGCTTCGCGCCGCCGGCCTGCAGCTCGGCGAAGTCGACGGTCAGCGCGTCGGCCTGGATCACGGTCAGGCCGGGCGCGTGGCCGCAGGCCCGCTGCAGCAGCGGAATGACGTCGCGGTCGATCTCGATCACGGTCAGGCTGTGGGCGCGATCGAGCAGCGGCAGCGTCAGCGCGCCGAGGCCCGGGCCGATCTCGACGAGCGGCTCTCCCGGCTTCGGATCGATGGCGCGGACGATGCGGTCGATGACCCCCGGGTCGTGCAGGAAGTGCTGGCCGAAGCGCTTGCGCGCGGGAAAGGGGGTGTCCTTTTTTCCCCCCTTTGCAAAAGGGGGGTAGGGGGGATTTCGCTTCAAGGTGAACGCCGCGCCAGCGCTGCCGCCATATCGATGGCCGCCAGCAGGCTGCCGGGATCGGCGCGGCCGGTGCCGGCGAGCTCCAGCGCCGTGCCGTGGTCGACCGAGGTGCGCACCAGCGGCAGGCCCAGCGTCACGTTCACGGCCGCGCCGAAGCCGGCGTACTTGAGCACCGGCAGGCCCTGGTCGTGGTACATGGCCAGCACCGCGTCGGCGCGGTCGAGGTACTGGCGCGTGAACAGCGTGTCGGCCGGCAGCGGCCCGGTCAGGTCGAGGCCCTCGGCGCGCAGTTCGGCCAGCGCCGGCTCGATGCAATCGAGTTCCTCGCGGCCGAGATGGCCTTGTTCTCCCGCGTGCGGGTTCAGGCCGGCGACCAGGATGCGCGGCCGCGCGATGCCGAAGCGCCGCCGCAGGTCCGCGGCCAGCACGCGCAGCACGGCTTTCAAGGCATCCGCGGTGATCGCGTCCGGCACCGCGCGCAAGGGCAGGTGGGTTGTGGCCAGCGCCACCCGCAGCGGATGTGGGAGCGGCCCATGGCCGCGATCGGGGCCATGGGCCCCTCCCACCAGCAGCATCACCGGCGTCGCCACGCCGGTGAGCTGCGCGAGGAACTCGGTGTGGCCGGTGAAGGCGATGCCGGCGTCGTTGATCACGCCCTTGTGCACGGGCCCGGTCACCAGCGCCGTGGCGCGG